>PHDH01000231.1 GCA_002840935.1 Bacteroidetes bacterium HGW-Bacteroidetes-21
CAGCGATATAAAGATACAACTTCTTCCTTATACTACCAAGAAAAAAGTGATTTTTCTTAGGTCGAACTCACGTTATTTAATTCGAAAATGCAACTGATACTAAAAAGTATATTTACTGAACGTTCTTGGATTGCCTTCTCAGAACATGTGAATAATGCTAACTGTTGCATTGACCAATATATATTGGATTGTAGAATTATTAAAACAGATGAGTTTTATTTTAAGATAGCAACATCACAAGATTTTTGCCTTTCATTTGAACTCTCAAAAGCATATGATAATGAGGCAATTAAAGATATCTAAAAAGATGATGGAATTCTCCATAATGATATCGGAATTCTCCATATTTTTTAAGATGGACTTTTAAATAGAATTGTAAATGATGATAATTAAGCAATTAAAGATGTCTAAAAAGATGATGGAATTCTCCATAATAATATCGGAATTCTCCATATTTAAAAGATACCGCCCATTCATAACTCCGAGTTCATAATTCAATAATTCATAATTCAATAAATGGATACACCCAGTTTTAAAGAAGACCATATAAGCCAGATTCCGGCATTACAGATGCTTGTGAATCTTGGTTACACTTATTTGAATCCTGCTGAGGCAGAACGAATGCGTGGAGGAAAGACCACCAATGTATTGCTTGAAGATGTGTTGCGGAAACAGTTGAAAGAGATTAATTCCGAAAAATCGGTTAGTTCAACAAAATCGACTTACTTAAGCGAAGCAAATATTGACAAGGGCATTCAGATTTTGAAAAATCTGCCGATGAATGAGGGTTATATTGCCGCTTGCGAAAAGGCATACAATCTCATCACTTTAGGTCAGGCATTGGAACAAAGTGTGGATGGTGACAAAAAGAGCTTTACACTGCAATATATCGACTGGAAAAATATCGGCAATAATGTATTTCATGTAACCGAAGAATTCAGCGTAATGCGAAGCACTAGCAAGGAGCATTACCGCCCAGACCTGGTGTTGTTCGTTAACGGCATTCCGCTTTGCATTATTGAGTGCAAACGACCTGACATGAAAGAACCTTTAAAGCAGGCCATCAGTCAGCACATACGTAACCAACAGGAAGATGGTATACGAAGTCTGTACGTGTATTCACAGCTTTCGTTGAGTATTGCTACACAGGAAGCTGCATATGCAACCAATGCAACGCCTGAGAAATTTTGGGCAAGGTGGCAGGAAAAATTCAGCACTGAAGAGGAAGAAAAGGTTTTTAAAGCCAGGATTAAGGAATTGAAAAACCTGCCCCTATCAAATACAATCAAAGAACAATTATTTGCTGACCGCTTCAAATATGTTCGCCAGTATTTTGATGCTCTTGAGCAAGAAGAAGTTTTTCTCACCATTCAGGATGAATATCTGTTTGGTTTGTGTCGTCCCGAAAGGTTAATGGACATTGTATTTAACTTTGTTTTGTTCGATAATGGAGAAAAGAAGGTAGCCAGATATCAGCAGTTTTTTGCTGTTAAAAAATCCATGGATAGAATTAAGCAAATAGAAGGCCAGCAAGACGGTAAGACAGGAGGTCGCAGAAAAGGGGGTGTTATATGGCATACCCAGGGAAGTGGGAAGTCTTTGACCATGGTGATGCTTGCTCAGGCTATTGCTATGGAACCAAGCATTCGTAATCCCAAAATTGTACTGGTAACAGATAGAACAGATTTGGATAATCAGATTACCAATACGTTTCGCAAATGCGGCATGTTTGTAGAAAATGCTACCACAGGTCAGCGTTTGGTTGAACTATTGGAAAACAAAAGCGATGCAGTTGTAACCACTATTATCAACAAATTTGTGGCAGCAGTCAGGAAAATAAGTAAACCTCTGGAGAACCACAATATTTTTGTTTTAGTTGATGAAGGCCACAGAACTCAACATGGCATTTTTAATATAGACATGCAAAAGACTTTGCCAAATGCCTGTTTTATTGCCATGACCGGAACTCCGCTTTTCAAAAAAGACAAAAGTACAGCAGCGAAATTTGGTGGAATAATTGATGCCTATACAGTTGACCAAGCTGTGAGCGACAAGTCGGTAGTTCCTTTATTATATGAAGGAAGATTAGCATTACAGGATGTAAATGCCAGTCCGATTGACACATTTTTTGGGATGGTTTCAGAACCCTTGACTGATTACCAGAAAGCTGACATTAAAAAGAAGTTTGCCAGGTATGATCACCTAAACTCAGCAGAGCAAAAAATGAGAATGATTGCCTGGAATATCAGCTATCATTTTCGTGATAACTGGCAAGGCAGAACACCTTTCAAAGGACAATTGGTATGCGACAAAAAAATAAATGCCATCAGGTACAAAGAGTATTTAGATGAGATTGGCATAGTAAGTTCTGAAGTCTTGATTTCATCCATTGATGAAAGGGAAGGCGAAGAAAGTGCCTATGAAAAGTCAACTGAAAAGGAAAATCAGTTCTGGAAGCGAATGATGGATGAACATGGCAATGCTAAAAGCTATGAGAAAAACATTATCAGTCGTTTCAAAAATCAAAGAGACCCTGAAATTATTATTGTGGTAGATAAACTGCTTACCGGCTTTGATGAACCGAAAAACACAGTATTGTATCTTACCAGAAATTTGCAAGGACATAAACTCCTACAGGCAATTGCAAGGGTGAACCGGATTTATCCTGACAAAGAGTTTGGTTACATAATTGATTATTACGGAGTGATTGAGAATCTCGATGATGCATTACAATTGTATTCATCGTTTGAAGATTTTGATGATGATGATTTGGCGGGAACGCTTATAAACATCTCTGATGAAATCAAAAAGCTTCCACAAAAGCACGCTGAACTTTGGGACCTTTTTAAAACCATTTCCAATAAACGAGACGCAGAAGCATATCAACAGGTATTGAAAGATGAAGCCATAAGAGTTTTGTTTTATAATAAACTCGCTGCTTTTGCCAAAAGCTTGAAATTAGCCCTTTCATCTGTTCAATTTCATAATACAGTCGAAGAAAAGACAATCAATCGCTACAAGGAAGACTTGACTATGTTCTTGAAATTACGTTTGGCGGTGGTTGAACGGTATAGCGATGAAATAGATTACAAGCAATACGAAGGTCAGATTCAAAAATTGATTGACACACATATTACCACTGAAAAAATTGAAACCATTACCGAACTGGTGAATATCTTCGATAAGGATAAATTTCAGCAGGAATTAGAAAATACGATCGGTAAAGCAGCAAAGGCGGATAAAATAGCCAGCAGAATAGCGAAGCACATTTCTGAAAAAATGGATGAAGATCCGGCATTTTACAAAAAGTTTTCGCAGATGTTAAAAGAAGCGATTGCCGATTATCAAGCCAAACGAATAAACGAAGCGCAATACCTGAGTAGAGTCCAGGATATCATGAACAATGTGTTGTCGCGCACAGACAATGATATTCCTGAGAAATTAAGATCCAGGGATGTAGCAAAGGCTTTTTTTGGTTTGACAGTAGAGGCACTTTCTGGAAGAATTCAGGACGATATTATTCGCAGGGAAGTATCCACTCAAACTGCATTGAAAATTGACGATTTGATTCAAATAGCAGTTTTAGATAATGGCAGTCCAATAATCGACTGGCAGTTCAAAACGAATATTACAGGCAAATTGCTTATTGAAATTGGTGATTATCTGATTGACGAAGTTAGAGACAAATACAATATTGATCTTTCTTTCGCCGAAATGGATAAAATTGCTGAAGATTGTATTGAAGTTGCTAAAATCCGGTACAAATGACAGATTCAATACAATTCGGCAGCAAACTAATTAGTTTTCGGCTTGAGTATTCTGATAGGAAATCGCTCGGAATTACAGTAACGCCTGAAATGGAAGTGTTGGTTAAAGCACCGGCAGACACAACTATTGAAAAGGTAAAGGAGAAGGTAAAGAAGAAAGCCCCTTGGATAATCAAACAATTAAGTTTCTTTCTTTCCTTCCAGCCAAAGACCCCGAAACGAAAGTTTATCAATGGAGAAACACATTTGTACTTGGGAAGACAGTACCGTTTACTAGTGATTATTGGTAAGGAAGAGTCAGTAAAACTGAAGGGTAAATTCATTGAAGTTGTTGCAAGTGATAAGGCAAAGGTTAAAGATCTGCTTATGGATTGGTATCTTCAGCATGCCAGAAATAAGTTTCACATCATAGCGGACTCTTTGATTGGCAAATTCAAAAGGCATAAAGTTGAACCAGAATCAATCGTATTACGTGACATGCCAACACGCTGGGGAAGCTGCACCCCAAAAGGGAAAATCATCCTTAATCCAGAATTGATTAAAGCACCCAAAGCTTGTATTGAGTACGTAATTATTCATGAACTTTGCCATCTTGTACATCAAGATCACACTCAGAAGTTCTTGGACTTGCAAACTAAAGAAATGCCAGACTGGGAAAAGTGGAAAATGAAATTGGAAAGGTTGCTTTCCTAAACTTAAACAAAATATTAGATTTTTGAAGAAAGGATTTGTATTGTGGAAGTAAATAAATATGTCAGTAATGATGTCAGTAATTGGGAGAAAATGATTTTTGAAATAATTTTGAGCAAGAAAGTATAGATTGACCGAATTTACAAAAAATATAACTCAGCTTTTCGCCTCCCGCCCCGACATTTTCGCCCTCCGTTGGGAGAAAAACGGGAAAAGTGGTTACATGCCTGCCGTTAAAGTTGACCCTTATAGGTTAAAACTTCATCAAATTAAAGGCGGGACTTTTAAAGACTTTAAAGAGAAAGAATACAAACCAGTCACAGAATCCGAAATTGAGAAGCATTTGAAAGGAGAGCAGTTTATTGGCATCTACCCGTTGCTGACAGATAATACTTCTTGGTTTATTGCTGCTGATTTTGATGAGACAAACTGGATTGAACAATGCCGAAGTTTTATTCGAATTTGTTCAGAAAACGGAATTCCAGCCTATCTCGAAAGATCGCGATCTGGAAATGGAGGCCATGTTTGGATTTTCTTCGAAAAACCATACCCGGCTGTAAAAAGCCGAAAAATTGTAATTTCACTGCTCCAGAAATCAGGCGTCTTTTCCATTTTTGATAAAGCGTCAAGTTTTGACCGGCTTTTTCCGAATCAGGATTATTTGTCCGGCAAAGGATTCGGAAATCTTATTGCCCTTCCATTCAATAAAGCTGCAATGGAAAACGGCAATTGTTGCTTTATTGACCCAGAAACTCTCGCACCTTATCCCGATCAACAGACGTTTATAAACGTTATTAGACGTTTGTCGATTCCAGAATTGGAGCGATTGTATGCCGATACCTCCAAAATAAACGTTTCGCATAAGGTTGAGGAAACGGTTGCCGATTATGGGAAGACGTTTATCAGTCTAAGAGAAAACGTTTATATCAATAGGAATTCCCTTCCTATCTCACTTGTGAATTTTTTGAAGGACGAACTGAACTTTGCCAACACAGAGTTTTTTGTCCGTAAAAACATGGGGAAAAGTACATGGGAGACGAAACGATATTTCAAAGCTATTAGTGAAGATGGAGGTGATCTGGTAATTCCCAGAGGGTTTATCGGCAGAATCCTGAAGTTTTGCAAAGAAAATAAGATAGATTTTGAATTTAAAGACGAACGTCAGAAGCAGGTTGAGCAAAATTACTCCTGTTCGATTAGTCTGTACCCATATCAGGAACTGGCTTTGGAAGCTACAACCAAAAAGGATTTCGGAGTGATTGTCTCCCCTCCCGGAACTGGTAAAACTATTATTGGTCTCAAGATTATTGCTGAGAAAAAGCAGCCAGCCCTGATTCTTGTACACAGAAAGCAGTTGGCTGATCAATGGATAGAGCGAATACAAACGTTTCTTGGAAT
>PHDH01000232.1 GCA_002840935.1 Bacteroidetes bacterium HGW-Bacteroidetes-21
ACTCATTGTTCAGACATCAAATAGAGATTACTTCGTGCTGCTTCGCGGTGCTTCTAGTATTTAACGCAAACATATAATGTTGATATACTAACCTATACTATCGCAATAACGAAAGTTTTTTTATTTTTATTAGTGTTCTAAATGCGTTTGCCCTGATTAAAAGGATTTTCCAAGTCTGAGGGACATGCAAAATAATACTTCGTTTGTATTTTCGTACCAAAATTGAGGACCTAAATTCAGGCTGAAAATAAAACCACCACTTGATATTGCATCGAAACCCATCGGAACATATGCTTTCAGTCCCCCAAATCCCCATGCGTGAATAACACCTGTATGAAATACAATTTTCCCGGAACTAAAAGCCGGAAAATAAAGTTTAGGACCTAATGAGGCACCCAACAAACTAATGGATGTTTCGAGACCCAGATTAGGTATTATTATTCTTTCATAGCCCAAACCAATCCAGGGATCGAGAAAGCCTAATTTCAGAAAAATAATATTTCTGTCCGAATTATTATCAAGGTTATTGGCGACCTGACTTTCCATTCCAAAAGTCTGAATCTCTTGCATAGGGTTTAAAACAAACAAGTCATTTTGGGCGCTTAAATTTGAAACAGACCATATAAATATAATGAGTATAAATATGAATTTCATGACAATTATTTTGTTATAAAATTACTTCGGACATGAAGGAAGCAATTCAGTGATTTAGTTATATTTTATTAAATATGAGACACTTTGTCTCGATATACATAAAAGATACCTTTATCCATTGGCGTCCACAAGCAAGCCTTTTGTTCGCATTCTTTAAGCCCAGAATTTGTCCAGGTATTACAGGTATGAAACAAAGAATAACTTCCTTTTCCTTCATAAAAAGCATCATTTACTCCATAAACCATATCCGTCTTTATGTTTATGAATTCACCATTTTCAGCCATGTCGAAGCTATCCTCAATATAATTAACTAATTGAAGGTATTGTCGATTACTCATTTCAATTTTAAAAGTATTTTTCGACTCCTTCACAGACTTATAATAGGTAACATGCATGGCCGATTCACCCAGCCCAAAGGCTGCATTAAAAGCTGTTGAGAATTTCAAATCCGACCAATTGGGAGTATCTAAAAAGAAGCCTTTATCACCCCAACCAAAGGCTACATATTTCATTACAGAATCTTTCGCTACCGTATTGCGGAAGGGAACCTTCCGACTCCAATCCATTGATTCGCATCGTATGGGCAAAACAAAATCGGTATGAACTCCATTTGTAATGACAAATATTGTAACCGTTTTCTCTCTCTCAATATTAGCATTTGTAGGAATAACTGAAAAGATAAGCGAAAACAACAAATACAAATAAATCAAACCAACAAAGGTTAATAAAACAAATCCGAATATTTTTATCGATCTAAGAATCAAACTATCAAGTATATTTTAACAGAAGCAAGTTATTTCTACTATTTTGAAAATTAAAAAGTCATTTACTCCTATATATTCGTGTGTCTCCAAATATAAAGCTAAAAATCGAAATTCAAAAATAATTGACTTTTGGAAAAATGCAAAACATATCCGGTTATTCAAAGTGCACATATCTACTTGCTAAATCTTACTGCTCAAATGATAAGAACTTAGACCCTACGAATCACCTATTTCCCCTGTTCAATTATTTACCAATAGGCTTAAAACAGTCATTTGTTTTCGCTCAAAATTTTTTCATGTAAAATTTATTTAATAACATTGTAGTCCTCCTTTCAAAACTTAAAAATATGGAAAGAAAAACTCCAATTGACTTTAACACAGTTAAAAGCAAAATAGCCGCCACGGGCAGCGAATGTATAGGACGTTCGACTATCCGCGAATTGGTTAGACTGGTTAACGACATTGAAAGCGAAACCGGATCTAAATTTGTCCGCATGGAAATGGGTGTACCGGGCATTCCTCCGCACAAAATTGGCATTGATGCCGAGAAAAAAGCACTCGACGAGGGCAAAGCCGCCATTTATCCGATGATTGATGGTGTACCCGAATTAAAAAAAGAGGCATCACGCTTTGCCAAAATGTTTTTAGGTCTTGACATTAAGCCCGAGAGTTGCATTCCCACTGTAGGCTCAATGCAAGGTGGATTTGCTACATTCATGATGATGAGTCGCATACGCAACGATCGCAAAACAACTTTGTTTATCGACCCCGGATTTCCGGTTCAAAAGCAACAACATCAGGTAATGGGAATACCATACAAAACCTTTGATGTATATAATTTCCGCGGACAAGCATTACGCGAGAAACTGGAGTCGTATCTTTCTCAGGGCGATATTTCGAGCATACTCTATTCTAATCCCAACAACCCTTCGTGGATTTGTTTTACCGAAGAAGAGCTCCAGATTATAGGCGAACTGGCTAATAAATATGACGTTTTTATTATCGAAGATCTGGCCTATTTTGCCATGGATTTCCGTAAAGACTTGTCGAAACCCGGTCAGGCACCCTATCAACCTACTGTTGCTAAATACACCGACAATTATATTTTGCTCATCAGCAGCTCCAAAGCTTTTTCATATGCTGGTCAACGAATTGGCATACTTGCCATTTCCGACAAACTGTTCATGCGCAATTTCCCCGATCTGAAAACTAACGTGGGATTCGAAAATTTTGGACGCTCTTTAATTTACAAAATTGTATACAGTTTATCTTCGGGCACATCACACTCAGCTCAATATGCTCTCGCAGCCATGCTCAAAGCAGCCAACGACGGCACGTTCAATTTCATCGAACACATTCAGGAATATGGAGAAAGAGCAGGAATCATGAAAAAGCTTTTCACCCAAAACGGTTTTTATATTGTGTACGACAAAGACGGCGACGAACCCATTGCAGATGGTTTTTACTTTACTTTTGCATACCCTGGCATTGAAGGAGATAAACTGGTAGAAGAGCTACTGTATTATGGCATCAGCGCCATTTCACTGAATATCACAGGTAGTAGCCGTACTGACGGTCTTCGTGCCTGTGTTTCACAGATCAATATGACACAAATGAAAGATTTGGAATATCGTTTAAAATGTTTCAACGAAGATCATCCAATTAAAATCAACTAAAACAAATCATATGAAAAAACAAATTCTGGCACTTACCTGTCTCATTTTCACCCTCGTTCCGGGTGTATCCTTTTCATGTAGCAACATCCTTGTAACTAAAGGAGCTTCTACCGATGGTTCTACTATGATTACTTATTCGGCAGACTCACATGTATTATATGGAGAGCTTTACTATCGACCCGCAGCTGAATATCCAGATAATACGATGGTAGATGTTTACGAATGGGATACCGGCAAATACATGGGTAAAATTAAACAAGCCCGCAAAACCTATTCCGTAGTGGGAAACATGAACGAGCATCAACTTGTTATTGGAGAAACCACCTTTACTGGTCGCGAAGAACTGATAGACACATCTGGCGCCATTATGGACTATGGATCATTAATTTACATGACATTACAAAGAGCTAAAACAGCCCGCGAAGCCATTAAAATAATGACCGAATTGGTAGCTGAATATGGTTATGCCAGTAGTGGCGAATCAATGTCATTTGCAGATCCCAATGAAGTCTGGATTTTCGAAATTATTGGAAAAGGAAATGGTAAAAAAGACGCCAAAGGCAAATTTGTTAAAGGCTCGTACAAAAAAGGAGCCGTATGGGTTGCTGTCCGCATTCCCGATGGTTATATTTCTGCACATGCCAATCAAGCGCGCATCAGGACTTTTGCCTATCAGGCTGTAAACAAATGGGACGACCCCAAACAGGAAATATTTAACTCCCCCGACGTTATTACTGTTGCCCGTGAAATGGGTTATTTTAAAGGAGAAGACAAAGATTTTAGTTTTTGTGATGCATATGCCCCTATTAATTTCGGTGGCGCACGTTTCTGCGAAGCTCGCGTTTGGGCTGTTTTCAACAGATGCAACAGCGATATGGGCAAATATCTTGACTATGCGAAAGGAGAAAATCTGACCAACAGAATGCCTTTGTATATCAAACCTGATAAAAAATTATCTGTTCACGATGTCATGGAACTTATGAGAGATTATTACCAGAACACACCGCTTGACATGAGCCAGGATGTTGGCGCGGGTCCTTATAAATGTATCGTTCGCTGGAGACCTATGACATGGGAAATTGATGGTGTTGGATATGTTCACGAACGCGCTATCAGTACACAGCAAACTGGATTTTCATTTGTTTCACAAAGTCGTTCATGGCTACCCGACCCCGTTGGAGGTATTTTTTGGTTTGGCGTTGATGATACATATTCGACAGTTTATTCACCCATTTATTGTGGAAGTAAAGCTGTTCCTTCAAAATTTGCTGAAGGTTACGGTTCCATGATGGAATTTAAAGCTGATGCTGCCTTCTGGGTATTTAATCAGGTATCCAATTTGGCTTATACTCGTTATAATGTAATGATTAATGACATTCAGAAAGTGCAAAAAGAGCTTGAAACCAACTTCATTACCTATACTTCGGTAATCGACAAATCAGCTGCAGAACTCTTTAAAACAGACCCTGCAAAAGCCACGGATTTTATTACAGAATTCAGCTGCACCAATGCAAATTACACAGTCGAAAAATGGCAGGAATTATACCATTATCTGTTTGTAAGGTACCTCGACGGTAATGTTAAAACTGCTGTTGCCGGTCAGAAAAATCCAAAAGTTGAACAACCTGGCTACGGCGAAGAATGGCTTCGTAGAATTGTGAAAGAGACAGGCGACCGTTACAAAGCACACGGTAGCTCACACTAAAAAACAATTAAAAAATAACCCCTATTCGAGGGGTTATTTTTTTATAAAAGCATCAAAAAACCATATTATTTTCGCGAGATATAATAATTGAGTTTTTCAATCAATTCGTTTTGCGAAATAGGTTTTGTAATATAATCGTTACAACCAGCGTTAATGCTGGCAGACTTTTCACTAGCAAAGGCAAAAGCAGTTTGAGCAATTATTGGAATTTTTTTATTCGTTTCACGTATCTGTTTAATGGCTTGAAGACCATCCATAACGGGCATTTGAAGGTCCATTAGCACGATAGAAACCTGAGGATTATTTGCTACAATTTGGACCGCCTCTGCACCATTCATTGCCCTAATTACTTTCACTTTATACTCTGACAACAACTCATTAATAAACATAAAGTTTATTTCATCATCTTCGGCAATCAGAATAACCGAACCTTCAATTGAAAAACTTAAAGAAGTATCTATTTGATCTATTTCAGGTTTATCAGAAACAATTTTCTCAAAGGGAATTTTTACAAAAAACGAAGAACCTTTTTGATATACTGAATCGAACCATATTTCACCTTCTAACAGATCGACAATACTTTTGCAAATTGCGAGCCCCAAACCTGTTCCGCCGTGTAATTTAACTTGTTCTTTATTTACACGACTAAATCGTTTAAACATCAAGTCATTTTCATCTTCATGGATACCTATCCCTGTATCTACTACGCTAAATAACAAGTCGTTACCCTCTATACGCACAGAAAATTCTACGATACCTTTTGTAGTAAACTTTATTGCATTATTTATCAAATTCGACAATACCTGTTTAATCCTCAAATAATCATTAACGACAAACAAATCTTGATTTAGATTTTGAAAAACAAACTCAATGTTTTCATCCTTCCCATTTCTAATCATCTCAGCCTTATAATAATCATATATTTCCTGCATCATTTCTGATACATTAAATTCCGATTTCTCTATATTTAGCTGACCCGATTCAATTTTCGAAATATCAATAATATCCTCAATAAGACGCAAAAGCATTTCACTGGATGAATTAATCTGC
>PHDH01000233.1 GCA_002840935.1 Bacteroidetes bacterium HGW-Bacteroidetes-21
AACGCAAACAAATACCCGCTGGATGAAACAATAAGTTATGGCTGTTTGCACACTCTTAAGATCAATCCTGCTTATCCATTGTGGAAAACCTGCGCTTTGACTGATCAGGTAAAAGTATACAGTATTCATCATCAGGCAGCCGGAAAACTGCCAAAAACACTGACCCCGATGGCTTGGTCGTCAGATAAAAAAGTTATTGAGGCTGTTGCTCATGCTAAATACAAAAATGTGCTGGGGATTCAGTTTCACCCCGAACAGTCTGCTTTGTATAATCCACAGATTAAACAGTTTTTGAATCAGGGCGACAAACAAACCCTAGCCAGAGTGATTGCATCTGATGCTGTTACGACTTATTTCTTACAATCTTTCTGGAATGAAATGGTGAACAGACTGAGAAATTAAGAGAAATCACCAGCTTCTTAGAAAAACGAAGAGGCTAATAATTACATTTTACAATGCTCCGAAATAAATCCCTGAGCTAAGGGATGACCCAGTTTTAAAGCAATATGAAAGTCATTACACGCATTGGAGGGTTGATCTGTATTGAGAAGACACATTCCCCTTTTTAGCCAGGCATCTGCATTGTTCTTGTCGTATTGGACAATATACGAGAAGTCATCGTAGGCTTCTTTGTATTTTCCCATTCTCAAACTTAAAGTGCCACGGTTCATTCGGGCATCCGTTTTTTCCGGATTGGAGCTTATTATCACGTTAAAATCATTGAGCGCACTTTGGAAATCATTCAGGTAATAATAGGTATTTGCGCGGTTCATGAAGTATTCTGCTTTATAGTTCGATAAACTTATGGCCTTATTATAGTCGGCCAAAGCTTCCTTATGTTTTTGATTTTTGGCAAAAATATTGCCTCTGTTATAGTATGCTTCAGCATTTTTTGGGTCAAGGCGAATAGCTTCATTGTAATTTACTTTGGCCAGACTGTCTTGCCCAAGGGAAAAATAAATGTTGCCTCGACCGAGCCAGGCTTTAATAAAATCTGGCTTTGTTTGAATTACAGTTTGATAGTCGACTAGGGCAGAATCTTTCATTCCCGCTGCATCGTATGCCAAAGCTCGATTATAGCGCGATTCGAAATAATTAGGGTTGATTGAAAGGCAGGAGCTAAAGTCTTTGATGGCGTTTTTCGGTTTGCCAGAAATAAGATATACATGTCCACGGTTTGCAAAAATGGTGAAATATCCGGGGTTGAGTTTTTCTGCCGCGTTATAATCTTCAATGGCTTGTTTATACATTGTATTGTCACGGTATGCATTGCCTCTGTTGATGTAGGCCACCGGAGCGTAGTTGTAGTTTTCCAAAACATCTGACCATAAAGTGATACTGTTTTTCCATACTTTGGTGCGTTCGTGGCACAGAAAAACAAGACCTATCAACATCCCACTAATTAATACTCTGTATATCGCCAGTCTGTTTCCGGTAACTTTTGGGAAGAGGCTGAAAACGGCAAAAGCAAAACCGATGATAGGCAGATATGCATATCTGTCGGCCATAAAGTAGGGACCTGCAGGAATGTTGAATAGTTTCAGTACGAAAAAAAGGTTGATGATAAAGAAAGCCAATCCAAAAAGCGTTTTCCGGTAATCTTTTCGGATGAGTTTATACACAAAAACCAGAAAGCCGGCAAACAAAACTAATCCCGATATTACAAGCATGGAATCCGGATTCCCATCGGGAGGGTAAGGGTATAATGCTGAAAGTCCAAAGGGAAAAACCATTTTAATGAGATACATACCAAAGCTCGCTACGGCCCAGGATAGATTGTCTGAAACGGGTTGAATATGTTCTTGCTGAATGATTTCTTTTTGAGCGCCTATGGCTAGAAATCCAAATGTAACTGCGATCGTAAAAAACGGAATGGCTTTGGCTACATACGAAAGCGATCTCATTTTGGTATGTGTAAGATAATCGATGGCCATTAGTACAATAGGAAGGACCACCGCTTGTGATTTTGAAAAACAGGAAAGAATGAAAAAGACTAACGCAAAGAGGTAAAACTGAAATTTTCCTTTTTCGGTATAGCTTAGATAGAAGTGCATTGAGATTAGGAAAAAGAAGGCGTAGAGCACTGTTTTTAATTCGCTGACCCAGGCAACTGATTCAACTGCCAGCGGGTGAAAGCCAAAGATGACAGCAACAAAAAGTGGAATCCATATTTTCCCCTGAATACGGCGTATAAAAAAGAAGACGAGCAGTATATTAAAGAAGTGCAATAAAAGGCTGAGGAAATGGTAAAATCCGGCATTGTCTTTACTCATTTTATGGGCAAAAGATAATGTCAGCCATGTCAGGGGGTGGTAGTGTCCATTATGATATTCGGAAAAAATGGAGTTAATATTTTCTGCACTGAAACTTTTAATCAGGTCGTTGTTGGTGACATAGGCAGGATCATCCCAATTGGTGAAGTCGTTGTAAAGCGATGAACTATAGACAAACAAAGTGAGTCCGGCCAATAAGAGTAGGATGAGAGGAAGAATCTTTTTGTCTTTCATAAGTCGACTTTATGCAAAACTACAATCTTTATTTTACAATTAACTATTGCCAAAAAACCTTTTCACTTCCGATTCGAAGGCTCTGTCGACGGCTTTTCCGTCGCGGGTTTTGGCCAGACCACCACCGGCTGTTTCTTTAAAGTCGCGGTGTAGTTTGTCGCCTACTTCTTTCATGGTAAGTACCACTTCGTCGGGAGAAACAAAGGATCTTACTCCGGCCAGCGACATCATAGATGCCGAAATGGCTACCGAGGCAAATACGCCGTTACGTTTTACGCAAGGTACTTCAACCAGTCCTGCTACGGGGTCGCAGATGAGTCCCAGCGAGTTTTTAACGGCTAATGTGAAGGCCTGAACCACTTGTTCCATATTCCCATGTTCGAGGTATGTCAGGGCGGCAGCTGCCATGGCAGCACCTACTCCCACTTCGGCCTGACAACCGTAGTCGGCGCCGGCCGTTGTCACGTCGTTAAAAAGTATCATGCCCAGAAATCCTGATACCAGTATCGATTCTAAAAGCCTTTCCCGGGTGGGCTTGGAGACTTCGTCGTAGGCTTTTAACACGCCGGGAAGTATCCCACAAGAACCGGCCGTAGGGCAGGCTACAATGACGCCGCTTTTGGCATTCACTTCGTTAACAGCTACGGCGTAGATCACAGCCCTGCCAAAAAGATTATCGAAAAGCAGATTCTTTTTACTGTATCGGTGAAGCTTATTTGCATCTTTCCCGGTGAGTTTCAACAAGGAAAGTTCGTTGCTCATAATTCCTTTTTTTACCGCTTTTTTCATAATCGACCAGTATTCTGCGGTTTGCGACATGATGTCGGCTTTGCTACTGCCCTGTAGATTGTATTCGGTTTCGTAAATAATATCTGTAATTTGTTTGCCCGATTCTTCTAAATAAGTAAGCAGCTCTTCGAATGAGTTGAAAGGCAGGCTGTAGTGTCCTTTGGGTTTGGGTTTAGAGAGGTAGATAGGCTGAATACGTACAGCATGTTCACATTTTCTGGCTTCCGAAGGGCTTATGATACGTCCGTCGGAAATAAAGAATTCGTCTTTTCCGTTGAGTGGTGTCGAAAGTCTTTGATTGAGGTAACGGACTTCTACATTGCCGCCTCCGATAGAGAACCCGGTGATGATAAAGTTCCCTTCGTTGGTATGAAAGATGATTTCGGCAATATTGTTATTGTTTTCGTTTTTATATTTTTGATCTTCTTCCGCGCTGCCTCTTTGATAACCTCCAAAGGTCAATTGCTGTGAGCCAAAATCAATACCCTTTTGCTTAAGAAAGGAAGGGTCACCGTGTAGGAGCATGTCGGGATGGTCTGTCCCCAATCCCCAAAGGCCACCTCCAATAGCAGCCGGTGTCCGGTGTCCGGGGCCAGTGTCACGGAAAGATCCCAAAAGTTTTATGTCGACAGATGCAATACTTAGCTTTTTATCTTCTGCCAAAGCCAGCATAATACTTCGGGCAATCTGACCAATTTTATTGGCTCCTGCGGTATGTGAACTCGACGGGCCGACCATAGACGGGCCGACAATGTCGAACACGCTCATGGGCTTGATGTAGCGATGAAGATATCGCTCAAAGTCATTGTGCATCGATTCGGTCTCGGCTAACGGCATGGCTTTGTTGATTACACAATTCAGGATGTAAAGAGATTTAATTTTTTTGTTCTTCGATTTCAAATACCAAAGCTCGGTGTAGGAAGGAAAAAGCAGGTGCTTCTGGAATGTCTCAATGACGTTGTTAATGACAGTGAATTTCGAGGAATTGATACTTCGTATTTGTAGGGTAGTTGAATCACCGCTGACAGAAACTGTAAAATCAAAGCCTTTCTCCGATGCCAGCATTTCGTCGACATGGAGATCTATGTCGGGTAAAGCTACATTGGTGTGTGTTGCAGAGGTAATATCATTATAAAATACGGTGATCATATAATTCTTCTCCGGGTGACTAACAATCCGGTAAAGTGTGTATGGCTGATAGTTGTATGGCTTTAGCGAAAGTAAAGTTTTTTTTAGTTTACTGTGACTAAAATCGTGTACAATACATTCTTCAATTTCTTCTTTATGGTGAAAGGTTTTCCCCGTTTCCCCATTTTCTATTCGATGTGTTACAGTCTGAATGCAATAGCTGATTTCATCGGGACTGAAATAACTTTCTGCGCATTTTGGAATAAATGATCCCATATTTTCAGGCATAAAATGTTTTTAATTGAAGTCCCTAAAATAACAAATAATTGACAATTATTTACTCTGTAAATCGCCTTAATTTATCAAATATCATAAGGTATAGATTATTTCTATACTTTGAATACTTATCTTTGTTCAATGAAAAATACATTGTTGATTTTCCTTGTTCTGACGGTCATCTTTTATGCTTGTAGAAAAGAACCTGTTGAAGTGGAAACAGATATTTCTCAAAAAACTCCCACTGAAATGTTGACAGCACATGCCTGGAAATTATCTGCATTTTCAGTAACTCCGGCTATAGATTGGGATGGAAACGGGTATATGGTGACAGATATATGGACCAACATGAATCAATGTAAGCGCGACGATATTATGCGATTTTTTAATGATGGCTCATACGAAAGAAATGAGGGTGATTCTATGTGTCATGAGTTCGACTTGCAGATATTTCAGGTAGGAACATGGTCTTTCAAAGGGAATAACGATAGCTTAGTCCTTGTTCCTGGCGATTGCAATTGTATAAAACCTTATACTTTAAAAGTTGAATTGCTTGATATGCATTATTTTGTGTTTTCTTATACGATAAAAACCGGAGAGACAGATTATACGTACACAGAAAGTTATTCCGAATAGGATTAACGATGACTTCTAATCATAATTGTCATTATCAAAATAATCGTTATAATCATCGTAGTACTCATCCTGATAATTCAAATCCTCATCTTCAAAAACTCCAAAAGCCGAAAACAGGGAAGTGTGTTTCATTCCGTTTTTTTCGAAAACCACCGCATAACGATCTTGTGGGAACTTGTACCATTTTTGACTAGTAATGCCGGGATATTTTTGTGCAAAAGCATTTTTAACAACTGGGGGAATATTCTCTTTGCTGGTCTCTGTCCATTTGCTTTCATTTCCATGGAAAATCCTAAAAACGAATACATCTGAACAGGATGTCAGAAGTATTGTAAACAAAAAGATTCCAAAAATGGACTTATTCCTGATGATTTTAAGCATTTACAAAACTAGGTATAATTTTTTCAATCTAAACTGATGAAATGGGAAATAATCAGGGCAAACGCATTTAAATCGAAGAACATTAAAATAAAAATAAAAAAATTACGTATTTGCGATGATTCAAGTCGTAT
>PHDH01000234.1 GCA_002840935.1 Bacteroidetes bacterium HGW-Bacteroidetes-21
CTGATATACTAACCTATACTATCGCAATAACGAAAGTTTTTTTTATTTTTATTAGTGTTCTAAATGCGTTTGCCCTGTATTGTCCTTAACCCATTCAGAACAAATGCATCTAAATAGCTTTCAGACTTGACAAATTTAAAATTTGTCAAATCTCTTGCCTTTTCGATATAGATGTATTTGATCTGATTAACACATATTTTCAAACATATTCTATGGCTACATAATTTAAAAACATTATGATATTTCTTATTAAATAAACATATATTTATTTCTATATTTGTCCATATTTAATTATGTAAGCTATGAGAAACCTTCTTATTCTTTCATTTTTCGTACTGATATCCTCCACTTTGTGGGGACAAATTGAGAAAAGTGCCACCTGGAAAACAGAAGTAAAGTACCCCGAAAAAGGCAAAGCAGAAATCTTTTTTTATGCCTCCCCTATTGCTAAATGGCATTTTTATTCGCTGAAAGATGAGTTAAATCCCATGCTTTTTACTTTTACCAAATCGGCAGATTATTCAACTTCCGGCAACATCATAGAAGTCTCCAAAGCAAAAAAAGAATATGATGATTTGATGGAAGCCAACCGGCACTTTTATGAAAAAAAGGCCACCTATAAACAAGTCATCAAGTTCAACACAGAAAAGACTTTTAATGTAAAAGTTACTGCAGAATACCAATCCTGTCTCGAAGATGATAAATGCATAATGGAAGAAGAGGATTTGACAATTCCTGTCAACCCGGCTCTTTTTACAGAAGTAAAAACCGACACAGTGAAAGTAACAGATACCGTTGTTGTATTAGAAATAGATACCGTTAAAGAAGTTGTTTTACAAGACACAAGCACTGCAAAACAAAATATTACTGCGGTAGATGAAACCAGTACGGAAGATGATGGACTTTTCTGGATGTTTATTATGGCATTTGTGGGTGGGCTCATGGCCATACTTACACCCTGCGTTTTTCCTATGATACCCATGACGGTTTCTTTCTTCATGCACAACTCTGCCAATAAGCGCAAAGCTCGCTTCGAAGCGATTGTATATGGAACTTCTATTATTGCCATTTATACTATTATCGGAACCATAGTAGCTGTGACTCTGGGCGCCAATTTTGCCAATTTCCTAAGCACTCACTGGATTCCCAACGTATTGTTTTTCCTCATTTTTGTATTTTTTGCTTTCTCGTTTTTTGGCATGTTCGAAATCACCCTTCCTTCCTGGATGATAAGCCGCAGTGACCAGAAAGCAGAAAAGGGAGGCGTTACCGGCGCTTTCTTCATGGCTTTTACCCTTGTACTTGTATCATTTTCCTGCACAGGACCTATTGTAGGCGCTATTCTTGTAAAATCTGCTGGTGGAGCTATACTTGAGCCTATCGTAGGTATGCTGGGTTTCTCTCTGGCTTTTGCCATTCCATTTACCGTCTTTGCCTTTTTCCCTTCATTACTTAATCGACTACCTAAATCCGGTGGTTGGCTGAATGCTGTGAAAGTCGTTTTGGGTTTCCTCGAACTGGCATTAGGACTTAAGTTTTTAAGCATCGCCGACCAAACCTACCATTGGGGTATTTTAGACCGGGAAGTCTATTTATCTATCTGGATAGTAATTTTCGCACTCATGGGCTTCTATCTGCTGGGGAAACTAAAATTTGCACACGACAGCGATGTGAAACACATTGGAGTTCCCAGACTAATGCTGTCAATTATTACTTTCGCCTTTGTAGTATACATGATTCCCGGATTATGGGGTGCTCCACTTAAAGTATTATCCGGATATATGCCTCCACAAAACTCCCTTGACTTTGATATGTCAAAAATCGTTCGGGAAAATGCGGGGACATCAGGCAATAATCACCCCGTTTCTAATCTATGTGAAACTCCAAAATATGGCGAATTTCTTCACTTACCTCATGGACTTGAAGGATATTTTGATCTTGAACAGGGTCTGGCTTGTGCAAAAAAACTAAACAAACCAATTTTCATCGATTTCACAGGCCATGGCTGTGTCAACTGTCGTGAAATGGAAGCCAATGTTTGGAGCGACCCGAAAGTACTTCAAAAATTAAAAAATGATTTTATTATCATAGCCTTATATGTGGATGACAAAACAGAATTACCAGAAAATGAATGGATAACTTCTACTTACGACCAAAAAGTAAAAACATCAATAGGTAAAAAATTTGCCGACTATCAAATTTCAAAATACGGCATTAACGCACAACCCTATTATGTTCTGCTCGACACCAATGGCGAAATGCTCGTTAAACCACACGCCTATAATCTGGATGTAAATGTTTTTGTTGACTTTCTGGACAGAGGTCTGAAAGAGTTTGAGAAAAGGAAAAAATAGGGTTTAATAAGTAGACGCTTATAATAAACTACTTAATACCTAACAAAACCTTAGCATTCGTCACGGCAGCAGCCGTTACCTCTTTGCCACTGAGCATTTTGGCAAGTTCATCAATTCTTTCTTCGCTGGAAAGTTTCTTTAATAATGTATAGGCTTCGTCCTTACCAGATGTTTTATAAACCAGCATGTGGTCGTTTCCGGAGGCAGCAATTTGTGGCAAATGGGTAATAACGATTATCTGCGATTCTTCGGCCAGTTTTTGAAGCATCAAACTCATTTTGTGCGCTATCTCACCACTTAATCCGGTATCAATTTCATCAAAAATAAGCACCGGTATCTGCCGGTTTGTGGCAACCATCGACTTCAGACAGAGCATTATTCTCGACAACTCCCCACCCGATGCTGCTTTGCTAATATCCACCAAAGGCATTTTTGGATTGGCCGTAAAAAGAAACTCTATATCATCATTTCCTGTCGAATGAAAAGTAGCAGCCTTTTTCAGAACGGCTTTCAACTGTACGTTAGGCATACCCAGATCAACAGCCATGGCTGCCAAAGTCTTCTCAAATTTCGGTATCACGCCATGTCTTTTTTTACTCAGGGCTTCCGCTTTTACTTTTAAAGTCGATTCGGTAGAAGCCAGCTTTTTCTTCAATCCTTCCAGATCATCCGAAAAAGCTTCCACGGCAGCAATTTTCTCCTTGAGGCTTATGGCCAGAGCAATCAGTTCGGTATCACTTTCCAGTTTATGTTTATGTCACAGAGAGTAGATTGCATCGAGGCGCTGATTTACAACGTCCAATCTTTGAGGACTAACTTCAGTTGTAGCTGCCTGTTTTTCGACTTCGTGGAGCAAGTCGCGCATTTCTATGTGGATACTCTGAATACGTTCCGTCCAGTTAGCTGCTTCGGGCAAATGCTTTTTTAATTGTTCGAAATGCTGTATCAATTCCTTGACAGACAAAAGCAGTGGATTCTGACCCGTTTCAAGAGCCGTGGCACAAAAATCAAGGTGAGCAAGAATATCGCCCGCATTGGTCAGTATGTTCTGTTCTGTTTCCAACTCTTTTAGTTCGCCCTCTTTGATTCCGGCTTCGTCAATTTGATTGTATTGAAACAGCAAATAATCATATTCTTTGCGGGCAGCATCGTCTTTTTCGACGGCTTCCCTGAGTTGACTTTTAATTTTCTGATAATCCGAAAATATCTCAGCGTAATCCTGAACCAAGGCAAAATTTCCAGCCAGTGAATCGATAATATTTAGCTGAAAATGATTGTCTTTCACCAATAGATTTTCGTGCTGTGAATGAATATCAATGATCATCGCACCAAAGGCTTTCATCAAAGATAAATTCACAGGGCTATCGTTAATAAACGCACGTGAAGTACCTCCGGGCAGCAACTCTCTCCGTAAGATTAATTCAGGCTGTACTTCTAAATCATTTTCTGTAAAAAACTTCTTGGGAAGTGCATTTTTGAGTACAAAAACGGCTTCAACCACACATTTTTTCTCCCGGTTTCGGATCAACGACAAGTCGGCTCTTTCTCCAGTAATCAAAGCAATAGCGCCAAGAAGGACAGACTTGCCAGCACCGGTTTCTCCTGTAATAGCGGTAAATCCATGACTAAAATCTATATTCAGATGCTCAATAAGGACGTAGTTACTGATATAAAGAGATCTGAGCATAAAATCACTTATTGGGATTGCATAATTTTCTGATACTTACCCGCATTGGCGGCGTCAATCTCTTTGAGTAGGTTTACAACAGCTGCTTTCTCATCTGGGAACGATTCACTAAAAACATTAACAAACTCGTCGCTTTTAGCATCAAATACCAACTGCAGGTAATTCATAAATGGACTAGGCTTCTCACGATATACTTTCTGCAAGCCTTTTAGAGACTCCGAAATCATAGCTCTGCCTTCGGCTTGTTTTTCAGACATAATATCGAAGCCCTGGCGATGATATGAGTAGAAAAAGTCACGTACAGGAGCATATTTTGAACTTAGAATATTTTCTATCAGCCAATAGCGATTTTTCTGACTTTCGTATGCTTTCCAGCCTGTTTCGGTTGCAGATTGTGCGTTTGAGACAATTTTCTCAGCTTTTTGAAAATACACGCTTCCACCCTGAGGAGAAAAAGTATCATAGTCGAGACCCAACACAATATAAGCATAGAATGCCATAATGGAAGTCAGATTTGCAATATGTGAATTCTCATTAAAATCCATCGACTGAAATTCAATATATCGAAAATGAATATCGTTGTCTTTGTAATTCAAAAGAACAGTATTATAATTCGTGCCAAAAACAGGACGGTTACACTGAATCTGAAGTGTCCCTTTAAACTCGTCGCTGGAAATTTGTTCTGAAATATTTATCAGAATATTACACTCGATGCGTTCATCCACCGAAAAAACATTATCTGTCCATTTACGGTTATTCATAAACTCATACAAATCCTTTTGCATGGATTCGAAAACCTTTTTATTTGTTCCTTGTACCTGAGGAGACACCACAGAAATTCTGCAGTTCAACTCCTGTGCAGAAGCTGCAAATAAAAATAACAGGCTAAGACTTATGGTTAAGACGAAGGATTTCATGAACTATATCTTTTGCAACGAGATTTTTATGCTTTAACTGATAATCGGTTCTTTTATTGTTTTTATATAAAATCGAAATTTTATTAGTATCATGACCAAAGCCTGCACCTTTGTCATTCAATGAATTCAGAACAATAAAATCGAGGTTTTTATCCGAAATCTTTCTTTGGGCATTCTTGGTTTCATTTTGTGTTTCGAGGGCAAAACCGACAAGAAATTGATTTTTCTTTTTCATTTTCCCTAGCTCTGCAGCAATGTCAGTGGTAGGTTTTAACGTTAGGGTCAAATTTTTATCTTTTCCGCTGATTTTGTTTTTCTCAGCTTTTTCGGGCGTATAATCAGCCACTGCGGCAGCCATCACAGCCCCTTTACAGGTGGGAAAGTGTTTGCGGCAGGACTTCAGCATATCTTCGGCAGAAGTCACCTCTATAGTTTTAATTTTTGGGTGATTATCTTTCAGTGAAACGGGGCCAGAAACAAGAATTACATCAGCCCCTTTATCTGCCAGTTCGCGGGCAATAGCATAGCCCATTTTCCCGGTAGAATGATTTCCAATAAAACGAACCGGATCAATCGCTTCAAAAGTGGGTCCTGCCGTAACCAGTACTTTATTTCCTTTGAGTTCATTCTTTTGTTCGAAAAATGAAGCAATTTCTTTCACTATTCTTTCGGGCTCGGCCATACGACCCTTGCCTGTCAGCCCACTGGCCAGCTCGCCCTCGTCGGGTTCGACAAAAACATGACCGCGTTCTTGCAGAATACATACATTAGCTTGGGTTGCCGAATGGGCATACATATCACAATCCATTGCAGGGGCTATCATTACTGGGCAACGGACAGATAAATAGGAAGTAAGTAAAAGATTATCACAAATACCATGCGC
>PHDH01000235.1 GCA_002840935.1 Bacteroidetes bacterium HGW-Bacteroidetes-21
AGTAAGAGTTTTGTCCTACTAGCAATGGTTAGATTAATGCTCAACAGAATTTAAAAGTGAATTTTAAACAACCTCTTATACCAAAATGTATAATACTTAATAGTATAATCATTATGCCGTTTTAAGTAATTTATTTTCTAATTATCATAAAAAATAGAT
Organism: Bacteroidetes bacterium HGW-Bacteroidetes-21; assembly: GCA_002840935.1. Classification (GTDB taxonomy): domain Bacteria; phylum Bacteroidota; class Bacteroidia; order Bacteroidales; family GWA2-32-17. Next base: position 160 of record PHDH01000235.1, read on the forward strand.
AACGTGTTAATATACTGCATAATATATCTTTCTATTTCATTTTTCTTTATCGTTTCTATTTTTTTTTGCCAACCAATATTTACGATAAGTTTTGTCAGGTGAATGTTCCAAGATGCCCGATTTGACTAGCTTATAAACAGATTTTCTTACGTCTTCGATAGGTACATCTCCTAATTTTGTTTGAATTTCATTAACCGTAAGATTTTGTGAAATACGCAATACTTCTTCGATCAACGCCTTTAGTCGAGGTTGTTCGATGGTTTTCAAGGTAGGTTTAACGTTGATTTTTGAATTTACAATTAGCTTAGGATTAATAAGATATTCAGTCCCCTTCTTAATACCTCTTGTTATTAAAATAGACTGTTCGTTGAGTCGGTTTACATACGAGCGAAGTCTGTCGTCATCAGTTATTTGTAATTCCTTAGACAAATGAGTTGCAAGAACCTTTTTATGACGTGCCACAATTCCTAAAACAATAAACTCTTTTTGTGATAACTGATAATTTTTAGCAATAAAATCAAGTAATAAAACAGCCTCTTCATTTAATATTTTAGAATATTGAGTTACAGAAGTTGAATTATAATTTGAAATCGGAATTGGGAATGCTTTAGCATCCCGACTTGTAATTTCATATATTAAATTATAACCAGTTCCTTCCCCTTCCATTAGTTTTAAATCGTGCAGGATTCTTATCAGATGTGGATTTCGTCTGTGCGTTGTATGTAATATATTGTCTTTGGTAATGCCCAATGGTAATCCACCAGGATTAGTTATTTCCATTCTGTCATTATACACTTTAATAAAAATATCTCCCGAAATTGTATAACTTTTGTGTACAATTGCATTTATCAATAGTTCTCTAATCAATCTTTCATCATAATGTCTGATTTTATTACGAAATAACCCATGTGGAAATTCGTCATAATAAGTTAATTCAATAGCGTGCTTTTCAATATCAAGAAGTAATTCTTTTGGATTTTTCGAGTAGTCCTGCCAGTCTTCTTTTCGAACTTTCTTTTCGAGCTCGTCATATACAATGTATTGAACAGTTAAGGGATAAACAATCCTGCTTCGTTGCGAAGATGATCCAAGCCATAAAAGCCCAAGATTAGTTAATTTACTTTTTTCAACAAGATTATAATGTTCAATGATTTCGATGTCGGTTAATTCTTTAATGTTTTGTTTTACTCTATCCGAATTCCGTATTTCTCCGGCAAACCATTGAATATTTTTTTCGGGTATTTCATTAATTGTGACACTTCTAATTTGCAATTCCCATTGAAAAGCATCCTTTTCGCTGGCAAGCCTTACAATATCCTCACTTCTTGCAGGCTGGTTCTGATCTCCAACTCTGATATAAATTTTACCATCAGCAGTTGTAGCAATTGATTTAAAAGTAGGATGAACAGAAATACTGAAATACTGTCCACCATTAATGTGAGTTTCAATTTCGTTTAAAACCAATCCAACATTGAAGCATAATGAGCGCAGTCGTGAAATAGTTTCATTAGTAACTTTTATATCAATTATTTGTTCTATTGGCGGTTCTTTGTCTTTATTTTCAATTCCTATAATAATATTTCCACCTTGCACATTTGCAAAAGCAACACTGGTTATTGCCAGGTCTCTTAATCCATCTGATTTAAGGTTTCCATTACTATCTAAGATTTTCCTAAGGTCTTTGAATTCTATATTATAGCACTCTTCCATTTGCTAACTAATTTTTTTATACAATTCGTTCTCCAGTTCTTTTACAGCCAGCATATAGTTTTCTTTACTGCCAAACTCTTTTATGATTTCAACAGGTGAGCCAAATTCATCAAATGGCTTTACTCTTAAGACCTCCATACTCTCAATATCATCAATACCTTCATCGGCATATTTATCCAGCAGGGCCTCTAAAACCTTACGTGATTGTTCTCCATATTTCGCAAAATAATTACGCTTCTTTACATTTCCGGCTCTTTCTTTACGTGTTAATGGTGGTTGGTCATAAGCCACATGACAGATAAGGTCGAACAAATCCAGTTGTTTGTTTACTGCTTCATATAATGCTTCAACCAACACACCTTGTTCCTGAAGTTCAGCAATAATTGCTTCTTTTCGGTCAGTGGTGTTCCATTTGTTTAGAAAATCGTTTAATGAAGCGTATTTGGATTTGATAATCTCTTTTGTGTGATCTTTTAAGTTTGTGGTAATGGGTTTTCCGTTTTGGTCGAAATACAATTCCCTGCTTATAAGCACTGAAACATCAACTCCATTAACATATACTTTTTGTCGGGGTTCTTTTGCAATACCACCAGAAGGCTCGGTTTCGGGATACCTGATTTTTGGTTTTTCGATAATGATTTCCTCCCCTGTTAAAATGTCAATGATGGGTGTAGGGTCGTTTTCTTCTTCGTCTATAATACCACCGATATCAGTTTCTTCGGGTACAGGTTTTATCCGAATAGGATCACCATCAAAGTCCTTGTCGGCAAACAAATCGGTTGCATTTCTAAAATCGAGAATGGTAAAATACATTTTATTAAACTCTTCATTAATTCTTGTACCTCGGCCAATGATTTGTTTGAATTTGGTCATTGAATTAATGTTGGCATCCAATACAATTACTTTGCAGGTTTGAGCATCTATACCAGTGGTCATGAGTTCGGAAGTCGTGGCAATAACCGGATATTTTTCTTCTGGATTGGTGAAATTATCAAGTTCTCTTTTTCCTTCGTCGTTATCACCTGTAATTTGCATTACATATTTGTAGTTCTCGGCCACCAGATCGGCATTGTATTTCGACAAGGCTGATCGCATCCGTTCAGCATGGTCAATATCAACACAGAAAATAATTGTTTTTGCAAATCTGTCGTATCCTTTTAAAAACTCAGTGACTTTTTTGGCTACAGTTTCGGTACGTTCTTCAATTACCAGATTTTTGTCGTAATCCTTGCGATTGTAAATACGGTCTTCAACTTCATGTCCCTCTTTATCTGTTTTTCCTTTTTCTGGTCTCCAGCCTTCAGCGTCAACATTTAAAGATATTCGAATTACTCTGTAAGGAGCAAGAAAACCATCATCAATACCCTGTTTAAGGGAATAAGTATACACAGGATCGCCAAAATATTCTGTATTACTGGTTTCTTTCGTTTCTCTGGGTGTAGCAGTTAAGCCAATATGTGTAGCTTTTTTGAAGTAAGTCAATATTTCACGCCAAGAACTATCCTCTTTTGCACTGCCTCTGTGGCATTCGTCAATTACAATTAAATCAAAAAAGTCTGGCGAGAATTGTTTGTAGACATTCGCATCTTCTTCGGACCCAGATAACCCCTGATATAATGCCAGATATATTTCATAGCTTTTGTCTATCTGTCTGTGCTTAACCACAGTCATTTTATCTTTGAAATACTTGAAATCTCCACGTTTTGTCTGGTCAATAAGGGCATTTCTGTCAGCCAAAAACAAGATTCTTTTTTTAGCACCTGATTTCCAAAGTCTGTGTATTATCTGAAAGGCAGTATATGTTTTACCAGTGCCAGTTGCCATTACCAGTAATATTCTGTTTTGATCATTTGCAATGGCTTCGATGGTTCTGTTAATGGCTATTTGCTGATAATATCTGGGTTTTCTTCCACTACCATCGAAGTAATAATCCTGTGAACTTATCTTTTCAGCTTCAACGGTATTAATCCCTTTGTATTTCATGTATTTTCCCCAAAGAATTTCTGGATTTGGGAAATTTTCAAGACTTAATTCTGTTTCAATGTTTTCGTCAGTTGCTGTTCTGTCGTGAAACAAAAACCCATCGCCATTACTACTAAAAACACATGGAATATCAAGGATTCTGGCATAACCCAGAGCTTGTTGTATTCCTGATCTAACAGAATGTTTATTGTCTTTAGCTTCAATGATTGCTACTGGAATATTGGGTTTGAAGTAAAGAATGTAGTCGGCACGTTTTCTTTCTCCTCTGGTTGTGAGTTTACCTTTTACATATATTTTACCATCTGTAAAAGAAACTTCTTCTAGTAACTGGGTATGTTTATCCCACCCTGCTTTTTCAATGGCCGGTGTAATAAACTTTGTGCAGATGTCTCTTTCAGATAATGTCTTCTTGTCCATTTGTTTTGAATACAAAACATAAAAATACTTATTTTTTCAAGAAGTAGAGATGATAAGTAAATTTAATATCTGATTGCCGGATTTAAAATGTCTTTTACAATAATGCAATGATCTTTTTTACCCATGATTTTACGCCATCAATCTCTCCATCATAAAGTGGGCCTTCTTTTCCTTTTACATAAAACGGCTGCGGATCAATTATTATTTCTGCTCCGGCATTTTTTAGTTTTTCAGCCATTTTTTTTGCAGCATCACCGTGAATAAACAGTTTAACACGGGTATCAAAAGTTGCTGCTTTTTTTCCTGTCAGCATTCCAGCTTTTATTGAATCAAGAAATAATTGTGTTTTTTCGGTCGGTTTCCATCCTATGATCGGACTACCAACTATAATAATGTCGAAATCAGATAATGCTTCTACCGAAATTTCTGAAACATGAACTGGTTTTGTACCTGTTTTGAATTCCCCGGATATTGTTTCTGCAATAATTTTTGTATTTCCAAACGTTGAATCATATATCACGATCACTCTTTCACTCATCTTTCATATATTTTATTTCACTTTCACTGGAAACGTTTCGGTTGAAGCTGCAAAATTATAAAATCTGCGGGAGATCATCTTAAAATAAAAGTTCTGCATTAACATTTGTACAAAACTTTCTCAAAAAACTCCTGTTTTTCGCACGAAAAAAGTCAGAAATTTCAGTTTTGTACATTTTTTATTTGGCTTTTTGAGATGTATTTGAGTCAGATTGATTAGAATTTACATCTTTTGCCAGAGGAGCATGGAGATTTGCATAATAACCTAGCTTTTCTCCTAATAATTTCTGATCTTCTTCAGATAACCCATCGAAAAAAGGAGCCAATCCCTTAAGTTCTTCCGGCAATGCCGGTTTGTTGCCCTTTTTAGCAAGCAGGTATGCAGCAATTATTACAAGGACAGTGATGATCCAGGGCAAGTATTCTTTTATTTTTTCGAGGAAAGTTTTTGGTTCTGCTTGTTTGTGATCTCTTTTGGCAGTTTGTACAGTTTCTTTTAATGACCCAAGTTCTCTTGTTAACTGTTGTATCTTTTCATCTTTATAGGTTAATTCATTCTGAAGGAGTTTTAATTCGAACATCTTCTCTGTACCATCCAGCGCATGCTTTTGCGCTTTTTCCCTCTCGTCAATTAACTTGCTTTTGGAGTCAAGAATTATCATCTGTTCATGGTAGATTTCCTTTTCCTGCTCCTTAATCCTTTTTTCTCTTTCCTGTAATGTCTTTTCCCACCGTGACAATCTTTCATCCCATTGCCTGAGTTGCTTTTCTGAACCTGAATTTGATTTTTTTAGTTTAAAATTTAATAGTTCCGTTTCCTGTACATTTTCCTGTACAGAGTGTACACCATTATGTACATTCTCGCCTGATAGAAGTTTTTCAGAACAGATATTAAGGATTATCGCTGAAAGAGCAGACTTTTTGCCTGTATTAACTCTTAAAATTTCCTGTTCTTCCTGTAGTCTCGCGTATAAATCCCTTGGTACTTCGATTCGGATTCCTGTTGTATTAGTCATAGTTTTAA
>PHDH01000236.1 GCA_002840935.1 Bacteroidetes bacterium HGW-Bacteroidetes-21
ATAATATCAAAAACGGAAAATTCACCAATATCAGCAAAGAATCTGGTTTTCTGTCTATTGAAAACGGCTTTGTGTATTCCTTACTGGAAGATGATCTTGGAAATATCTGGATAGGTACTGCCAATGGCCTTTTTGTTTACAACATGCAGAAAAACAAGGTAGAAACAATTATTCCTCCGTTAAAAAACGACAATCTTGTAATTAAGGCACTCTATGATTTTTCGGAGCAAAAAATATTTGCAGGAACAAACAAAGGCTTGTATTCTATAGAAAAAAACAGTAGAAATTACTGCGAAGTTTCTTGTTGCAACGCCCCGGTTTATTCCCTTTGCAGCTCGGGAAACGGCGAATTATTTGCAGGAACAAACCAAGGAATACGTTGCATGCAAATAAGTCCAACAGGCACACACAACGATACTTTGCACCCTGTGTATATCTCAGGAAAAAACATTCGTGTAAATGCTATGGCATATGATAAAATCAATGAAGCATTATGGGTAGCCACAACAGATTCAGGATTATACCAGTACAACAGCCAATGGCAATTGAACAAATATCAACCCGAAACAGGTTTACCCTATACTCTATCCACAGGAAAAACGATATCCCTTTTGTTGGATAAATCGGGCGTTTTGTGGATTGGAACTGTTTTCGACGGTGTTCATTTTACCAATACACGAAGGAAGAAGTTTAATCCCATTGTTTTAAAATATTTTGGAAGTCTGCTTAAAAGCGTTACGGCGGTTGCACAGCAAGGCGACAGACTTTGGCTTGGCTCTGTCAACGGGCTCTATTCGTTAAACACGACCGATCAAACCACAAGCTATTTCGCGGAAAACAAACAGGGAAAGGGGCCTGCCAACGGCTTCATTTCGGTTCTATTTGTCGACTCCCGTAACAAGCTATGGATAGGATCTGACGGCGGTCTAACTTGTTATGACGGGAAATCTTTCACCTATTATGTCTCGTCAGAAGACACAACAACCGTTTCGGACGAATCCGTATGGGGCATAGACGAAGACGCCAGCGGCAATATCTGGATCGCTACATGGAATGGCGGACTTTCGCGTTACTCTGCCAAAACAGGAACTTTTAAGCGATATAAAAGCCTTCCGGGCAAACAAAATAGTCTGACATGCAACAACCTCAATACTGTTTTATGCGATGGCAAAAACCACGTTTGGGTCGGCACCTGGGAACATGGCTTAGAGATGCTGGATAATAGCACTGGGTTATGGCATCATTTTACTTACGATGCTGCCAATAGCAAAAGTTTGTCGCACAACATTGTTCTCTCACTTTTTGAAGACAAAGAAGGAAATGTATGGGCAGGTACTTTCGGTGGAGGGCTAAACAAATATCGACCTGCCGATAGTTCCTTTACCAGGTATACAGTGAAGGATGGTTTGTCGGACAACACCGTTATGGGCATAGAGCAGGATAAGGCAGGAAATCTGTGGATATTTACCATGAAAGGCGTTTCGCGTTTGGACCCCGTCAAAAACACCATTCGAAATTACGATGTGAGCGATGGGCTGCAATCTAACGAATTCTCTCAAAACGGTATCAGGCATTGTAATAATGGAAAAATTCTGGCGGCAGGTGCAGGAGGATTCAACTATTTTGCCCCCGACTCCATCACAGACAACTATTTTGAACCCCCGGTGTATCTAAGTTCTCTATCGATTAACAATAATTTAATCAACCCCTTCGATACTCTATATTTTCCAGGGAAGAATCTCTTTACCACCGACACATTGCATCTGACATGGAATCAGAATAACTTAAGTTTTTCGTTTATTGCCCTGCATTTTGCCAATCCGCAGAAGATTCGGTACGAATGCATGCTCGAAAACTACGATAACGAATGGATAAATCTCGGTACCAATCCCACCATACGTTATACAAAACTCCCTCCGGGCACATACAGATTTCTATACAGGTCGACGAACTGTGATGGAATTATGATTAAAACACCCAGTGAAATTACACTTATAATTCAAACACCCTTCTGGCTCACATGGTGGTTTATCAGTCTTTGTATACTATTAGGTCTTTTTCTTATAATATTTGTGATAAAATTTCGCGAAAAGAAGCTAAAACATGAGACCGAATTACTGGAGAAAAAAGTAAAAGAAAGGACCTACGAAATCAATCAGCAAAAAGAAGAAATATCGGCCCAAAGAGACGAAATTGAAGCCCAACGCGACACTGTTTTAAAGCAAAATGATAAGATTACGCGTATTCACGACGATCTTACCAGCAGTATTCGTTATGCATTAAGGATACAACAGGCCATGCTTCCCGGACTTGAAATTATTGAAAAATCGGACTTTGATTATTTTCTTTTGTACAAACCCCGCGATATAGTTTCGGGCGATTTTTACTGGTTCACTAAAATTGAAAATAATTATGTTTTTGCCATAGCCGATTGTACTGGACATGGTGTACCCGGAGCATTTATGTCGATGTTGGGCATCGCTTTTCTGAAAGAAATTGTACAGAAGGAATATATTACCCAGCCCGCCATTGTTTTAAAACGACTTAGAAAAGAAATTGTCAGATCACTCAAACAAAACGAAGACCCTAATCAAAAAGACGGCATGGACATTTCTCTTTGCACACTGAATACAGAAACAATGATGCTTCAGTTTGCAGGAGCAAATAATACACTTTACATTATTAAAAATGCGGCTATTAGCCACTTGCCTTTAGCTGTTGACCAGGATACACCAGCTAATTGCCAACCTTGCCTGCCGGCAGGTAGGCAGCCAATGGCTAATAGCTATCTTGAGAAGTTGAAGGCAGATTTATCTCCTGGAACCGCAACGCTAGAGGAGGTGAAGGGAGACAAGATGCCCATAGGCATTCACGAGCGTATGGATCCTTTTGCTTTGCAAGAAATTCAGGTAAGCAAAGGAGATTGTATATATATGATGACCGATGGGTTTGCCGATCAGTTTGGAGGACCACAGGGCAAAAAATTCAAATCCAAGCATCTGAAAGAATTACTTTTAAGCAACAGCCAACACCCGATGTCCCTTCAAAATGAAATAGTTGAAAAAGCCCTGTTAAAATGGAAAGGTTCGCTTGAGCAAGTCGACGACATTACGTTAATGGGTATCAGAATTTAACATATATCAATTATGAAAATATTCCTTCCCTTATTACTTTTTTTAGTCTGTCATTTATCCTCGATAGCAAATATTGACAGTTTGCGCAATCTGTACTTAGCTAGTGCAGAAGACACTATAAAAATAAGACTTCTGCTAGAGACAAGTAAAGAATTCAAAAACAATAGCGACTCTTCGTTCTTCTATATTTTTCAGGCACAAAAAATTATCAATTCCGGTAACTTTAAGGATATTAGCACAAAAGTTAAGCTCAACGCCAATATCGTTCAGCAAGCGGCATTCGTACTCTTTAATAATCAGCAGGAAAAACGTGCTGAAAAATTGTTTCAACTAGAAAACAAAGCCCGAACCTTATTGGGTGACACGCTACAAATCGCGAAATCGTTAAAGAACATTGCCTATGTAAACCGGGTCATGGGAAACCTTGATACAGCCATCTTTCTGTACGACTCAGTAGCTCAAATTGCTGTTCAAATTAAAGAATACAAAATCGCAGCACAATCAATTCAGGGTATTGCCGAAATACAGGAGTCAAAACAAATGATTCAGGAGGCCACCGAGACTTATCAAAAGACTATCAACTACTATTTTATAGCCAAGGACTCTGCCAAAGCTGGTATGGTTTACAATCTCATAGGCAATATGTACAAGTTTCGCTCGGAATACGAAACAGCGCTTGAATATTACCAGAAATCCCTATTGATTAAAGAGGCCATCAAAGATACCATAGGTATTAGCTATGCCCATATAGGCATTGCCAATGTATTTATGAACTGGGAATATTTCGACAAGGCAAAAGAGCATTACGGTATTTGCGAACAATTATCCCGAAAAGCAGGTCTAAACAAAGGCATTTCGGCTGCGAACATAGGACTGGCAAATGTGTGTCAGTATGAAGAAGATTATAGCAGCGCATTAAAATATTACAGTGAATCGCTATTGATTGAGCGAATGGGAAATAACCCCGAAGGTATTGCCTTGGCATTGTTGAATATGGCTGAAGTCTACACAAAAACCAACGACCCTGAAAAGGCTTTAGGCTTATATCGCGAAGCCCTGACTCTCATGTATAACACCAACAATAAAATTCGCATCAACTTGATTTTATACATGATGGGCAACTGTATGCTGAGCAAAAATGACTACAGCGCAGCCATTGAGTACTTTGAAAAAAGTCTGGCAGTAGCACGTGAAATAAACTTTAATCAAACCATCTTATCTGATTTGGAAGGACTGGCTCATGCCTATGCCGGGAAAAAGAATTTCGAAAAAGCTTATGCCTATCAACAGGAATTATTTCTTTTGAACGACTCTTTGTTCAATGAAGAGAAGATGGAACAGCTCACCGAGATGCAAGAAAAATTCGAGTCGGAAAAGAAAGAGAAGGAAATATTGAAAAAAGATTTGGAGCTTAAACAAAATGAGACAGAAGCTTTGTTCCAGAAGAATGTAAGAAACGTACTGATAGCCGGTGTGTTGCTTTTATTATTACTGGCGGTTCTGATTTTCAGAAGTTACCGGCAGAAAAAGAAAGCCAATTTAATTATCTCTGAAAAGAACGTATTACTGGAACAGGCTAATGTAGAAATAAAAGCCCAACGCGACGAGATTGAAGCCCAGCGTGACATCGTTACAGTTCAGAAGAATCATATTGAAAACATACACGAAGACCAGTTGTCGAGTATTCGTTATGCCAAACGCATACAGGAAGCCATGCTGCCCTCATTGGATTTTCTTCAGGGAGAAGACATTGAGCATTTCATCTTTTTCAGGCCCCTGGATATTGTTTCAGGAGACTTTTACTGGGCAGCAAAACAACAAAATCAGTTAATTATAGCTGTTGCCGATTGCACAGGCCACGGGGTACCAGGTGCGTTTATGTCTATGCTGGGCATTGCTTTTCTTAAGGAAATTGTAATGAAAGAGTACATAACCCAACCCGATATTATTCTTAAAAAACTAAGAAAAGAAATCATTCGCTCCCTGAAACAAAACGAAGATCATAATCAAAAAGACGGCATGGACATTGCCCTATGCTCCATAAATCTGGACACAAAAGAATTACAGTTCGCTGGAGCCAACAACCCACTGTACATTATTAGGAATGCGGCCTTTGGCCATTTGCCGTTAGCCACCAGCCTGCCGGCAGGTAGGCAGCTAATGGCTAATAGCGAATTAATAGAAGTTAAAGGTGATTTATCTCCCGGAACCTCAACGCTAGTGGAGGTGAAGGGAGACAAAATGCCCATTGCCATTCACGAGCGCATGGATGCTTTCACATTACACACCATACAAATGGAGAAGGGCGACAGCTTTTATCTTTTCAGTGACGGTTTTGCAGATCAGTTTGGTGGACCCAATAATAAAAAATTTAAGTATAAACCGTTAAAAGAAGTTTTACTAAATAATAGCCAACTACCTTTAGACGAACAAAACACTATCGTTGAAAAAACACTGAGCGATTGGATTGGAATGAACAAACAAATAGATGATATTACTATCTTGGGGATCAAGCTTTAACATTATTTCCCCAGGGCAAACGCATTTAGAACACTAATAAAAACAAAAAAACTTTCGTTATTGCGATAGTATAGGTTAGTATATCAGCATTATATGTTTGCGTTAAATACTAGAAGCAATCTC
>PHDH01000237.1 GCA_002840935.1 Bacteroidetes bacterium HGW-Bacteroidetes-21
TTAACAAGAGTATTAACGGATCGTATTTGCAATCTGGGTTGACTGGATTTTATGCCGGCGACACCATTTCAATTCCCCTGACGTTGCATAATGGGAGCCCGGATTCTGAATGGTTAAAAGATATGGGTATTGTATTACCTAACGGAATTAGCCTTATTTCAACCGAATCCTTCATCGGTGGAAGTGGCGGTGCGTTAAATTACACCGGCCTTACTGTTCCGGGAGATACGCTCAAGTGGCATGGCGAAACAGCGGCGGGTTGGGGTGTCGTATATGGAGGAGAAAATGCGCAATCGACACTAACACTTTATGTTTCCCCTACTTTTTCCGGAAATCTTGAAATTTCTTACAGAATTTATGGGGATATTTATGGCGCTTTACCGCACACTATTGACAGTGTGATAACATTGTCTAATCTGGGACAAGAGTTGCCGTGGCTGACATTTGCTCTATCATCGGACACTATTTTTGAATCCGAACAAAAAGAAGTGGTACTTACATTTAATTCTTCGGGACTTGCTCAGGGAGTTTATACTTGCGATCTGGAAGTGTCTTCTGGTTTCGATCAGCAATATATTATTCCTGTCGAATTAAAGGTTTCTTATTTGCAATTCAATCCTTTAACAGTGTATGAAGAATTGTATCCCGATTCCAGTCTGACCTCTGAAATATTAATTACAAATTTTTATCACTTGCCCTTTTTTGTGTCTGCTGAAGTGGACTATCCCTTAGGAGCTACAGACACTTTATGGTTAGAGGTTGCTCCGGCAGCTGCCATGATTCCTTCTAATACCACCATCCCTTTGGTTTTACAATTGAATGCTACTGGACTGAGTTTTGGAACTTACTTTGCGACTGTTAGTTGTATGGATCAGCAATATTTTTATACAGAATTACCTGTTGTATTACATGTACTACCCGCTATGGGTGTGGAAATGGGAAATGTGGGTAATGGTATGTTGCTGTATCCTAATCCAATACAAGACATTTTCAATATTGAGTTTTCGAATGAAATGAATTCTGTTACTGTCGAAATATTTAATTCTACCGGGCAAAGGGTATTGATTCAAACAGAGTTGGCTCCTCCTTATCAACTTAATTTGGCGGGTTATTCTGCCGGATTGTATTCAGTCAGAGTAATTTGTGGTGACAAAGTATTTACAGCCCGATTGGTTAAGAAAAACTAATCGTTGAGTTATTTCTGTGAAGATATTCACAAAGGGCTCATATGCTTTAATCTGTGTAGTTGATAAAGGTTTATTTTTCAAGAGAGAAAATGGCTGAACTCCTTTTTTTGATTCTGTTTAACGTTTGTTTATAAAATTATCGTAATGCCGGTGAATTATTTTGTAATTTTGCAGCAAATTAAGGGATATGTTCGAAGAAGATTATCAGGGTGAGGAGAGGATACAAAACGTCAATAAATACGAGGATTTGCTGAAGAAGAAAGAACCAATTTTCTTTGATGTGGAGGAGTTCGAAGGGATTATTGATTTTTATATTGAAAACAATCAGATTAACTCGGCTTACCGGGCTACACATATTGCATCCAGATTATATCCATCATCGGTTGAAATTCTGCTTAAAAAGTCGCAATTACTGATCGATAAGGATAAGCCCGAAGAGGCATTAAAGACTTTAAATAATCTCCGGTTTATTGATCCGGGAAATGCCGACATTTTTCTGGCTATTGGCATCTCGTTGATAAAAATGGAACGAGTGACTGAAGCTTGCCGCAACATAGATAAATCTTTTGATCTTTCGAATAAAGAAGATGCTCTTGATATCCTTATGGCCGCAGCAGACCAGCTTCATGTGAGTGGATATCAGGAAGAAGCTGCTAAATATTGGCAAAGGGCATTGGAGTTTTCTCCAGAAAACATTAATGTGCTTTTTGATTATGCTGTTTTTTGTACCGAGACCAAAGCCAACGAAAAAGCAATCGAATTGCTGAATACTGCCATCGAAATTGATCCTTTTTTCGAAATTTCATGGTATAACCTGGCATTTGCTTATTCTAACAATAGCGATTTTATTCATGCAATCGAAGCTCTTGACTACGCTATTGCAATAGAGCCTGATTATCCGGAAGCTTTGTACATGAAAGGGTTATGCCATTTTTATCTATCAGATAATAAGGAGGCTATTTCTGCTTTAGTCGAATGTATTTCTCTGGATTCTTTAAATGTGGATGCCCTTAAATTGTTATCAGCCAGTTATTCTGCCGAAAGAGACTATGAAAATGCTAAATATTTCCTGAGCCAGTATTTGAAATTATTACCCGACCAGCACGATTCTTTGTTTGATTATGGCTTGTTGTGGTTCGAATCAGGTAATTCTGTTAAAGCCCTGAAGTTTATTAAAAAAGCCATACAACTTTCACCCCAATCGTATTTATATTATCTGAATTATGGTATGGTTTGTCTTGAATCGGATATGTTAACCGAAGGTTATTCGTTTGTCAAAAAAGCCATGAAGATGAATCCCGACGATTATCGATCCTGGTTATTGATGGCTGGCTATAAAGAGCAAATGGAATCTACACTGGAAGCTCTAAAAACGACTATTGCTGCCATACGACATTTCAAAGACGAAAACTATTATTTGTTTTATTTTTACCTCTCATTTTATAATTTCAAAATGGGCCGCCAACGCTCGGGTTTGAGGTATTTTGACAAAGCCAATGCACTGAACGAAATAAACTTTGCAGACTTTGAGGTATTGCAGGATAATAAAAACATGGTTAAATTTCAGAAATTTTTGATAAAAGCAAAAAGATTAAAAAAATGAACGTTAAATTACCTTATATCCCAGAAAGACCGGAGAAACCAAGACAATCCGGCGTGAATATGATTATGGACAAAGGCTTAAGTTTGTCCGAAGCGCAAAATATGATCGACTCTTCCGGTCATCTGATTGATTATGTGAAACTGGGATTTGGCACCTCTGTTGTTGCTGCTCAGGTTCAGGAAAAAATCGACCTCTATAAAAAGAACAACATTCGTCCTTATTTTGGAGGAACTCTTTTTGAAGCCTTTATCATCCGAAATATGTTTGATGAATTCAGAAAGTATGTAGATAAATTTGGTGTAGACTTTATCGAGGTAAGCGATGGATCTATTCATATTTCCCACAAGGAAAAGTGCGAATATATTCATAATTTATCCCGTTATTATACCGTAATTTCTGAAGTGGGATCCAAAGAAGCTTCTGTCATTATTTCCCCTTCAAAATGGATACGTATGATGACAGATGAACTGGAAAGTGGTTCGATAAAAGTTATTGCAGAAGCAAGAGAAAGTGGAAATGTAGGCATTTATCGTTCCAATGGAACCGCTCATGTTGTTCTGATAAACAGAATTCTGGAAAAAGTGAAACCCGAGAATATTCTTTGGGAAGCCCCCAATAAGGCACAGCAGGTTTGGTTTGTCAAATTACTTGGCGCCAATGTAAATCTTGGAAATATTGCACCCAATGAAGTCATTTCTCTGGAAACAATACGTTTGGGGTTGCGTGGCGATACATTTTTCGATTATCTGCCTGAAAACCTTAAGCCCGAGGAATAATTGTTTAAACCTTGATGATGGGCACCCCTAAGATGGTTTTTGGACTCATAGGAAATCCCCTCGATCATTCCTTTTCTGCCAGATATTTCTCTGAAAAGTTTAAAAAAGAAGGGATAGATTATGCAGATTACCGTCTTTTTCCCCTTAAAAATATTAGTCTCCTTCCTGAATTACTTGCAAATAACCCGCTTTTGTGTGGTTTTAATGTGACCATACCGTTTAAGGAACAAATTCTGCCTTGGCTTGACGAAGTAGATAACTCGGTGAAAGAGTCGGGTGCTGTAAATACCGTTTTGATCAGGAAAGTTGGTGATAAAAACATGTTGTCGGGATTTAATACGGATATTTTTGGTTTTCTGGAATTAGTTAAAGATTTTCCTCTGTTAAGCTCTGATAAAGCATTAATTCTTGGTACCGGAGGCGCTTCAAAAGCGGTGTCAGCTGCCTTTAGACGATTGGGAATTACTTATACTTTCGTTTCAAGAAACACTTCAAGTCAAGATTCTTTATTGTATACTGAATTGCAAAAGGAGCATATTCAACAGCACAGAATTATTGTAAATACAACGCCATTGGGAATGTTCCCCGAGATTTCTACCTGTCCTGAAATTCCGTATCATGCCATAGGGAATGAACATGTTATTTTTGATTTGGTATATAATCCCGAAAGGACTGTTTTTATTGACAAATGCAGCCAACAGGGAGCAATAGCTGTTAATGGTTTAAAAATGTTGTATGGACAGGCAGAGAAGTCGTGGGAAATCTGGAGTGGGGCAGCAACTACTTAATTAGTATCTTTTTGGATACTTTTTTATTGTTTTCTATCAAGCAGATGATATACATGCCGGGTTTTAACTCTAAAGAAATCTGATTCGATCTTTCAGAGTATAATTCTGCATCTGCTCTAAAAACCGAATTTCCTGTAATATTGTATACTTCAATTGTAATACGATGGTTGTTATTGTCATTGCATTCAAGAACCAATGCACGGTCGATAGCTGAATAATAAAAATTTATTTCATTATCTCCGGAATTTTCAGGGATATATGAAGGGTTTGAAAGTGCTACATTTATGTAAAACACTGATACTAATAGTATAAGTAGTTTCATAACAAAAAAGTTTTCTGATTTTACGAAATTCCAGACATCAAGGTTTCAGTTTCCCAAAATTAAAACGTATAGCCTATGCCAAATTCAATATTATCAGCAACAAAGAAATGTGTTTTTAGATAAATGCCTGCGCTAATACCTTGGTAAACTTTTCCTGAAAAGCCAAAACGACTATAAATTTTCCCGTCATTATTGTACTTGTCATTTATATAATAGCCAACTTGTCCAGCGAAAGATACATTGTCGAATAGGGTGCTATAGGCAACAAATAAGCCTGTGCGGGTGATTTTGTTTTGTGATTCTCCATTTAAAGCGTTTAATGCGTGATCGTTAAAAATGTCAATGCCAAGGCCGACTGCGTGTTTATTTGAAAATTTATAATTGGATTGCCCTCTGAGAGAGTAAACCTCATAGACCGGACTCATGGGAGGATCTTTTTGATGTAAACCTGCCATAAAGAAGGTCTGAAATTCATATTTTCTTTCTTCTTTTTTTGGAGCATAAACATCAGATTTATTGTTTTTTGTAGGAAATGTTTTTAAGTTGATGGCCAGTTTTGCGTTAATAATATTAATGCCCAAATTCGGCTTTTTAAAGGATCCGTTGGAGTAGTGTGTGAAAGAAAGAGATGGCTTGAGCATAATTCCGTTGCGAAGTGTCCATATATAGCCGAATGACAAATCGATAAAAACATTAATGTGAGACCCAACGGCAATATTCAGGTTATTTGTCTCTGATTCAAATGGTTTTGTAATGTAAGCTATCCCTTCTCCCCAATGATAAATGAATCCAGAGTTTTTGTTCCGGTTGACATAAAAATCAATAAAGGCATAACCCGAAACCGCCTGACCAAGGAGCGTGGGATTCCCAAAATTCATATAATGTAGACCTGCGCCTACATATGGTTTTCGATATATGTGATGCCAGTTTTTATTTCCAGCAGTCCTTCTGAAAAAAATCAGATCGAAACCGTAGGCGGGCTTACTAACTAAATATTTCATAGTGGAGTTGTGTGGCATCACAAAACCATATCTAAATTCCAGACCTGTGTTAAAAAAGACTAACGA
>PHDH01000238.1 GCA_002840935.1 Bacteroidetes bacterium HGW-Bacteroidetes-21
TTTACGCGGTAGCCTTCGGCATATTTTTGCCATGGAACTTTAAAACCGTTGGAATAATTGAAGGATATTTTTTCGCTTTTCCCGGCATGAAACAAGTATTCGGCTCTGAGTCGCATAACAGCGTCGGCACATTGCTGAAGATCGCTTTTTCCAATCTCCATATCAATTACGGCGATATGCGCACTCTGATTATATTTAAAGCTGCCATTGTAAAGTTTCACCGGGCTTTTGTCTACTTTTAAAGTCAAAGCTCTCAGGTAAGCGGCAAAAGTTCCTTTTTCGGCTGTAATACGAGTGAATCCGGGAGGTGTTGGGAAACGTGTTTCGACGTTATTTCCTTCGGGAAGGAGATACGAAAATTCGTTAATCTGCAAGCTGTCTGAAGTCTGGCTTTGCGAATTATTCTGCTGGCAAGCAGCAAAGAACAACAAAGGAAGTATTCCCAGTCTGACAATGGTTTTCATTAGTTAAATTTAGTGGCCAGAACGCAAGTCTTTTTATAATGCTTTAGATTTCCGTCGAGATCAAACAATTCAACATAAACGATATAAATGCCCAGACTGGCTTTGAGGTTTTGATTGTCGAGCCCATCCCACACAAAATGTCCGAGCTTTGAGAGAACTTCGTTTGAAACTAAGGTGCGTACTTTTTTTCCACGGGAATCGAAAATCGTCACATTGGCCACATATCCGGATT
The DNA here is from genome assembly GCA_002840935.1 of Bacteroidetes bacterium HGW-Bacteroidetes-21. GTDB lineage: Bacteria > Bacteroidota > Bacteroidia > Bacteroidales > GWA2-32-17. The sequence goes on from PHDH01000238.1 coordinate 697, forward strand.
TGTCAAGATTATAATTGATGTTGAGGATATCGTTGTATCCGTCCATGTCGGGGGAGAAAATTTCAGGTTCTAAAGAAATAATATCGTCTGATGTGCCGGGTTCGGCAAACTGCGAATTTTTATACCCGGGCGTGGCATAACCTACAGATTCGGCAGCAGAGTGCCAGTTATTGTTGTCAGCCGTGGGTTCGTCGTAGTTAACTCTTTCCAGTGAAACGCCATCAAAAGTAGGCAGAATGGCAAAATGCATTTTGTCGGTATACGAAAAATCGTCTATGGTTTCGAAAGCGCGATTCATGAGGGTAACTCTTCCGGCATCATTGCTCAAGGTGGGCATAGAAGCTACATCTAAAAGATTTTTCATAATGGGAACATAGTATTGCGAGGCTACAATTTCTGAATTTACAGACACGGCCAGATAATCGCCGGGGAACAAATACTGTCCTTCGTTAGAAAGAGTGAATGTAGCGCTGATATCTGTTCCGCTAAACGAAACCAGCATCAGGTCTTTGATGTTGAATACCTTCTCACTTCGGTTATAGAATTCTACAAAATCATTGCCACCGGTTAAAGGATCGAAAAGGACTTCGTTGATGACTACATCATTGGCTGCGGGTAATTCGGTGAATGCAAAGCGGGCCATGTTTTCGGCTCCGATGATGTTGCCGGCACAATCCCTAATCGAGCCGCTGATGGTTATTGTAAATATCGTGTCGATGCCAAAACTATGATTGAATGTCAGTTTAATTACTTTATTCCATAAGTCAGTAAAGATTGCAGAAACAGGACTTCCTACGCCGTTATCAACGACATATGAAAGTGGGTTGAGTGCTTGAGCTGTGTCAAGTATTTCGTTGAAATACAGGTACAAAGTATCGGTAGGATAAAGAACGGCTTTTTTCAGGAAAGGACTTGCGGCATCGGCATTGGAAGCATTGACTGAGTTAACCATTCCCGGTGTGCCTCCTGTATTGGAAACAGATGATTTCCAGTTACTGCCTTCTCCGCAGGGATTTGAGGGATCAATCTGTTCGAGCGACCAGCCGCCTTCTTTTTTAAAACTGCTATCATGCCATGTGTCTGAGTATTTAAGCGAGTGAATGAGTTGACTGTTTTTGTCTCTTAGGAAAATTTCTGCTCCGGAATTTGTCAGAAGAGTTGATGAAGTAAAGAGGCCTAATGTGTTGACTACACCATATAAAGTATCTGAGTTTTGATGTGTTAGTAATAAATATCCGCCAGCTGGAATTTCTGATATGGGGAATATTTTGGTTGTGGATCCTACTTTTATTGTCCAATTTGTTAGATCTATAGGAAAGTTACTGCGGTTATATAACTCCAGATATTCCCATTCGGGTAATTGTACTGAAGGACTGGGGTCGGCCATGATTTCATTGATGACAACATCAAACATCTTGACTCTGTAAAAGGAAAAGGGATGCTGAGAAATGATTAGTGGGTTGCCCGATAGGTCGTTGAGGCCTGAAACGGTCAGCACATAATTGGTCTCACTCTGGAAGGGAGGTGAAAAGGTTAGTGTAACCTTTGTTCTGTCACTTGGATTTTGAACGGCGGTGATGGGATTACCAACACTGTTGTTTACGTTATAGTTTAATACATTCTGAGCATCTGTTTCGGTGATGGCTTCGGAGAATGTTACCTGCAATGTTGTAGAATCTATCAGGTTGACGGAAGATACGACGGGATTAATGATATCGACACGGACTGGTCCGCAATAGGCATCATCAAATTCAAATTTTCCAGACGAATAGGTTTGTGTGAAGCGGCAATAATAACCGGTAAAAAATCTTGGGAAAGCATATGTAGCATCTGTCGTCTGAGCGATGAGCTGATAGCCTGTTCCTCCGGTAAGATCGGCATACATTTTCCAGGTTCCATCGTTGCGACCAATGACTTTTACTCTGACCATCGGGCTGGTGGCAACCTGACCATCGGGACCTCGCATAATAGACGTAGGTATGCCATTGTCCATACGAAACATTTCTAATGCATCGGTAGTGCCTGTCTCGCCAAACTGAATGTAGTAACCGTTAATAGCGTCTGTTAAATCGGGTTGGTCGCTTACCAGAAAATACTTTGCGTAGTTATTGGTTGAAGGATCGAAGTTGAGTTTTACCAAAGTACTCCATTCAAGACTATCGGCCTGATAGCTTACAGGAGAAGTGACATAGGCGGTATCGTCGGTTGTTGTTACAGTGTTAAGTTGAAGTCTGTTTTCAGCTGAAATAACAAAATCAACGGTTGAGCCAATCCAAACGGGGTTTACTGGATAGTTGCCACTGTTAAAGTTGTCGTCGAGTAAGAGATTGTCGGGAGCTGCATAAAGCAACGGCGTTGAGATAGCAGCAATAATCGAAGTAGGATCAGTGAGTTTTATTCTCATCCATTCGGTGCCGCTATAGGTGAGGTCGGAAATAGTTAAAACCCCAGATACAAAGTTTTGAGTGAGACTTCCTGATGCGGTCAGCGTGCCGGAACCAAATTCAATAGAATAAGTTCCTGATTGATTGTAGTCTGCATCGGTGTTTCCGGCATAATCAATAGCTACCGCTGTCATCGAAAATGGGATGTCTTTCCACACAGCCGGGGGAAAGCCTGCAAGCATAAATGCCGTGGCATTGACTTCTATTGTGTGAACTTCAGAAACGACATCCTGCGGGAAAGCCATAGCAAAACCACTTCCATTTACCAGAGCGTCCCAACCGGGATTGGTTGCATTGATTTTAAACTGCAAATGACTGTTGTCAGTCACCTGATCGTAAAGCTGAATATACAGGCTGTATTCGAGGTTGGTATTGTCGGGAATAGTGAGTGCTCCGAGAGGTAGTCCAATGAAAATATTATTGTCGGTAATGGTCAGGGTGGATGTGCTGATGATATTGGCACCCTCTTTTAAAATACAGTTTTGTATGGTCTGTGTCCAAGTGGCACCAGCGGAAGGATTTGCGTTTTCGATACTGATAAAACTGACATTGGTGGCAAGTGCATCGCCCGATCCCAAATCAGCAATTTTAAAACGAAAGACTTCGAAAGTCTGTCCCGATTGAGTAGGCGTAATGTCGCTGGCAGTTACCTGTGTTGATGGGTCGAGGGCGTAACTATCGTTGTTATTGGGATTCGACTGACTTACTACACCCGAAAGAGCAAGTGTGTTGGCGTTAATACGCCAGGTACCTGTTCCCCCTTCTGCTTTATATCCATACCAACGGAGATAAAGTGTGTCGCCATCGTTAACAATAATGTTGAGTCCGGATATGGTGCCGTCACGCGAAAGATCATCGTCGGGCAAAGTAACAGTTGCAAGTGTTACCGGACTAGTGAAAGAAGGTGAAGTGGAATATTGCAATTGATATTCGCCGGGACCTGTTAAAGATCGTCTTTCATAAAAAGCAATCGTTTGTATGTTCAACCGGTAACCGCTAGCAGGAGCAATGCCAATCTGATAGTAATCGGTAAGATCAGGCGTCGTGTTGGTTGTCCAGCCAGAGCATGAGGCTCCTGAAGTACTAAAAGAAAGAGTGTTGGTTCCTGTTCCTTTAACGAAGCTTAGTGCGTTGACATTGGTTGCAAGTCCTGTGGGCATTTCGTTTGTCGTTAAGGGCCAGGATGCAAGTTGTCCAAAGGTAGCAATGCTGAATAAAAATATGAGATGTAATGTGAGAAGTCCCCGAAGCATAATGTAAGTTTTTATAAAAATACAAATTTAGTACGAAAAACGTACAAAATACATTATTATGCTTTTGATTTTAAACGTCAATTTTATTCGCTCTCGAATTATTTTAAAATTCAAATGGAGAAGGAGCTATCCTATAACTTTTTATTCATAGTGTAAAGGGAAGGAGAATAATTAAAGATGTTTTTTTGATATTATTTTTCGCGAGTGATAGTATAGTCCACAAATGTCTCCAGTGCTTCTCTGGCGTCATTTTGGGGGAATGAAAGCAGGATGTCGACGGCCGATTTTCTGAAGAATTCCATTTTTTCTTCAGCATAGTCAAAGCCTTTGTATTTGCGGATGAATTCGACAACGTTAGAAATTGAGTCTGCTTCTATGTTTTTTTGTCGTATTATGCGCATTACATTTTTCTTTTCAGAAGTCTCGGCTTGTCTTAGAGCATGAATCAATGGTAGGGTGATTTTCTTTTCGCGGAGGTCATTGCCGAAGGGTTTTCCTGTTTTGTTGCCGGCAAAAAAATCAAATAAATCGTCGCGAATCTGAAAGGCAATGCCCAAATGTTCTCCAAACAATCTAAGTTTTTCGATAGTGGCAGCATCAGATCCTGACGAAGCAGCACCAGCTGAGGCACAGGCAGCAATAAGGACGGCCGTCTTTTTGCGAATGATTTCGAAATATAGTTCTTCGTCAATATCCAGTTTGCGTGCTTTTTCTATTTGTAATAGTTCGCCCTCGCTCATTTCTTTTACGGCATCCGAAACGATTTGTAATAAGTGGTGTTCGCTTTTGTCAACAGCGAGTAATAAGCCTTTGGCAAGCAAGTAGTCGCCAATAAGGACAGCGACTTTGTTTTTCCATACCGCATTGATGGAAAAGAAGCCCCGGCGCATATCAGAATCATCTACCACATCGTCGTGGATCAAAGTGGCGGTATGCATAAGCTCAATGAGAGATGCGGCATGGTGTGTCGAAGGGCGAATGTCTCCCGTAAGTTTGGCTGACAGAAAAACCAGCAGGGGGCGCATTTGCTTGCCCTTGGTTTTTAAAATGTAACGGGTAATTATGTTGAGGATTCGTGTGTTGCTTTTTAGGTAGTCCTTAAAAAATCGGTTGAATGCTTCCATTTCGGAAGCAACAGGTGCGATTATTTTTGTGGGAACGGACATATTGCAAAATAAAGCAAAAAATAATTGAAATGGTAATTCTTGGGTTATTTAATTCAGGGAAACGCATTTAGAACACTAATAAAAATAAAAAAAACTTTCGTTATTGCGATAGTATAGGTTAGTATATCAGCATTATAT
>PHDH01000239.1 GCA_002840935.1 Bacteroidetes bacterium HGW-Bacteroidetes-21
CTGATATACTAACCTATACTATCGCAATAACGAAAGTTTTTTTTATTTTTATTAGTGTTCTAAATGCGTTTGCCCTGGCAACAATTGTTTTTTAGTTTGTTTGCATTTGAAAATTGCTTATATTTGTTTTTTTAATATCATCTTATGAAAATATTACTAGTCTTATTGTGTATCACTCTACTATTGTCGTGTAAAAAAGATAAAGAAGCTGAAGAAACTACTCCTATAAACAATAGTCCAATTATACTAGCAGATTCTATTCTTTTTATTGACTTTATTCCAGATATCGTTGTAAATTCAATTAGATACTTCGGTACAGATTTTATCGGACAACCTTATGGATGTGATAGTGTGCCAATACCGGTAGATACACTAGTTAAAGATTCAATTATTATTGAAAATCAATTTAATCATGAGTTTTATTTTTCTGCTTCTAACTATTATCAGTTATTAAGTCATCACGATTTTTGTTTAAACTACAATTATGGAATGTCTATTAGGGCAATAAATGTATATGATTCAATTGCAGTGACTAGTCCATATTTAGAAACGTCATTTAGTTCTGGTGATACCATTAATCACAACTACATTTTCACAATAGGAGCTCCTTTGATAAACCATAGTTTTCCTCCCTCACAATATTATAATTTTACCGGAGAGAAGTATATTGGCTTTAAGCGTCATATAGGTAACCAGATATTCTACGGTTGGATTCTAATTGAAAGAATTAGTGAAAATGGCATATTAATAAAAGAGTGTGCCATCAATAAAACAAGCGGAAATTCAATCATCTGTGGACAAACAAACTAAGTTAACAAAAACGTTAACCTTCTGAATCTAATCAATCATTTAGCAAAATTTCTTTCCTCAACATATCAAGCGCCATCACCGATGCTCTGATGATATTCCTTTCACGGTTGTCGCCAAAAACATGTTTCTTTGAAATAACTTTTTCAGAAGTTGCTACGGCGATCCACACAGTACCTACGGGCTTTTCGGGTGTTCCACCATCGGGACCCGCAATACCGGTAATGCCAATGCCGTAATCAGATTTAAGCCGGATCATTGCACCAGTCGCCATTTGCTCAGCAACTTCCTGACTCACGGCCCCATGTTGCATTATATCGTTGTTGTTGACGCCCAAAAAGTCTGTTTTAATATCGTTTGAATAGGCTACCACACCACCTCTGAACCAGACCGAGCTTCCGGGAATGGAAGTGATTAGATGAGCAATATAGCCTCCGGTGCAGCTTTCAGCCACAGCCAGCGTTAGCTTTTTGTCAAGCAACATTTTACCAACTATTCTTGACATGGGAATATCCTCGGTGGCAGCCAGATGTTCAGGGATAAGGACTTTTAATGATGCATGAAATTCTTCAAACAGCACATCTGCCTTTAATGTGCTTATATTTCTCAAGGTCACTCTCAATCGTATGCCATTGGGTGAGGGCAAATAAGCCAGCTCGGCATGATTATTTTCAAGAAGGACTTCCCATGAAGCAAGTCTTTCTGCCAAATGAGATTCGGGGATTCCAAAGACAATGAATACTTTCTGATGATATTCGGGAAGTTTATATTTTTGTTTGACTAATGGCATTACTCCGTCAGTCATCAGTTGCTTCATTTCAAATGGAACACCGGGTAAGGCGATTAAAATGCTTTTATCTTTTTCGAAGACCAAGCCCGGGGCAGTGCCCAGACTATTTTTCAACACGATTGCTCCAGCTGGAACCATGGCTTGCTGTCGGTTAAGCTCTCCCAGCTTCATATTGCGACGACCAAAGATAAATTCGATATTTTGGTAAGTCTCATCTGAAAAGATCAGCTCCGTTTTAAAATATTTGCAAAAAAGAGCCTTGGTGATATCGTCGCTCGTGGGTCCTAAACCACCGCTGGTAATCACTACATCGTTTTTCTGCATCAACCGGTGTACTGCATCCAGAATATCATCGGGCTGATCGGATACTGAAACAGACTCAGTAACCGTTACACCTGCTTTTGTCAACATTTCACCAATAAAGGCAGCATTGGTATTTATGACTTGTCCAATAAGCAGTTCGGTACCAATAGTTAAAACAGCAGCTTTCATTTTTCAAGATTTTTGATACGCTCCAAAACAGGGGGATGCGAATAATGAAACAGCACATACAAGGGATGTGGCAAGGGGTTGGAAAGATTGTTCACTGTGAGTTTCTTTAAGGCATTCGATAAATCGTTAGCCAAATCCAGTTTGGCAGCAAAATTATCGGCCTGATATTCAAACTTTCGTGAAAGCATTCCCGATAAAAGTCCTGTAATCAAAGAAATTGGCGTAAAAAGTATTCCAAAAGCGGCAATGCCTAAATGAAAACTTCCCACACTGCCACCCAAGGCAAGTGACAACTCAGGAAAACCCAGGGCAAGATAGAGAATGTATAACATCAATGCTGAACTAGCTATCGATATTGTCATCTGCACAGGAATATGCCTACGTTTATAATGTCCAATCTCATGGGCCAGCACGGCTACTATTTCAGACGTCGTTAAATCTTTTATCAAAGTATCATACAGCACAATACGTTTTTTCGGTCCAAGTCCAGTGAAATAGGCATTGGATTTGGAAGAACGCTTTGATCCGTCGATAACAAAAATATTTTTTAGCTTGAACCCGGCTTTGTTACACATTTTTTGAATTGCATCACGAAGTTCTCCTTCCGATAACGGGGTTTGTTTATTGAATAAAGGTACAATAAGATTGGAATAAAACATGGAGAAAAACAACGACACCGAAGTTATCAGTATAAACACATACAACACAAACCAAGGTCCAGAATTAAGATAAAACCAGATTACAAAAATCAATATGGGGCCTCCAATTAATGCTGACAGAAGAAGTCCTTTAAACATGTCCAGAACAAATGTCTTTCCATTGGTTTTGTTAAAACCAAATTTCTCTTCAATCACAAACGTCGAATAAATTGAAAAGGGCAGCGAAAACACCATAGACAAAACGGCAAAAGAGGCAAAGAAGGTAACAGAAACCCACAATTCATCAGTAACATATAAGCGAATAAGTGAATCGAACCACCCAATCAATCCTGACGCAATGACTACCACCGTTATCACAAACATGATGGAAGATTTGACTAAGCCAAAGCGCGTAGTTTCTTTCTCGTAGTTTTGTTGTTTCTGGAACTTTTCGACATCGAAAAAGCCTTGAAGACGTTCAGGGACATTCGTTGTCCATCGCGTAGAATTCAGATACTCAAGAAAGATTTCAAGAATAAATTCGGCGACAATCACCGACAACATGAACCAATACAAGAAAGAAATCATATTAGTAAGACCCATAAAATTTACGGAAAAACCACTCCAACGAGGCAAAAAGTAAAAGAATAAAGAGCAGAATTCGAATCTCAATCAGATCGTACATATCATACTCTGCCCTGCTCTCTGGTTTCATTGAAGGATTGTTTTGCAAAAATTGCTTCAGCTCGTTAAAAGAAGTGTCGGCTACCATTTTCCCGCTGTTCTGTATTGCCAGTTTTTCAAGTACCTCAAAACGGGCGGTCAGATCGTTATCTTCCATTATTGAAGGCACCACCGAAAAGGCCCCGGTCCGTGTAAAGGTTTCGTTGCCTGCTTTGGTAAAAGCTTTATATTTCCAATGACCGGTGGGCAAAGCGCCACAGTTCAGACGATAAAATTCTCCCTGTTTAGAAAAAACATAATCGAACTTTTTGCCGGCACTGTCGGTCAATTCCATTAAAACATCGTAACGATTATCGGGCTGATAACTTTTATCATATAGCTCTGCACCAAAAACCACAGATTCATTTTCATCAAAGCTACGTGCAGCAGTTACTATAAATCTTTCCTTCTTGTTTCCAGATGTCAGATACTGAACTGTACGTGAAACAAACTCATTAAATAAGTCGAAATTATTATACTGCTGAGAACATTTAATTCTCCAACGCCAGATACCTTCTCCTGATGTGATGGCACATTTTGATGTTCCATTCATTTCGGAAAACTGCATGAGCGGGCGATTGGTACGAATGTTTTTAATTCTCTGGTAAATCATGGTATTTGCAGGAAAGAGCACGGTATAATCTCCATAGGGACATACCAACGGGGGCATTTGTTTGAGGAATTCAGGAAACTCGTCGGAAAGCTGAAAAAGACTAAAGTTCTCGGACAATGAAGGAGAAGACTCGTCGTATATGCCCGAATTCTGGGCAATTTTCACCCCTGAATTTAGCGTATTAAATGATTGAATATTTGAGTTATTACCCAGAATGAACCACATAGGTTTTTCCTGTTTCGCCAGTTGCTGCATGAGTGTAGTGGCATTGAAGTCCTTAGAAGGTATCTGGTGCAATATGACCAGATCGTAACTTTCAGTACTCCCGTTAAAGTCGTGTGCATTCAATAACTCCATCTCAAATTGGCCAGCCGGCTCCAGCGCCTGTTTTATAGCCCCTAAATCGGGATGTGGAGCCTGGAACAGCACCAGAATTTTACGACGACTCTCAAGCACTTCGACATAAAAATCCCGGCTATTGTTTTTATAATTTACTTCTTGTTCGATGCCATTCAAGGAAATTGTAAAACGATGAATTCCGGGTTTGTCTGCCGGCAGATCCATATTTATTTCCTGCACCCAGTCGGATGACGTAATTTGAATATCTTTCGTATAAAGCGTCTTCCCTTCGGAAGTAACGGCAAGCCGGAATGTCTCTCCTTTACATTTTCCCGCAGTAATCCATGATTTCAGAGCAAAGCGATTCCCTACATAAGTCACTTTATTATAAATAAGTTCTTTAATCAGCAAATCCTTCCTCACTGAAGAATCTCCCATCGCTACAGTGTAGACTGGGAACCACAATCCCGGGTCATTTTCTGCGGGATTAAAACCCCGGTTATAGATTCCATCACCGGCAATTATCATGGCTCCTACGTGACGATTCACATAGGTATTTCGAACATATTCTAAAAAAGCAGAATAGTTACTTACCGACTGGTTATAGGCAGAAAGTGTATCAGCCAATATCGAATCACCAAAAGAATAATAGCGGACATTGGCAACTTCATCAAATTCATTCAAAAAATCACGAACGTTATCGCGGTATTCTTTTTTATAGTAATTGCTCCGATTTGACAAAAGAATAGAAGACGAATTATCCTGGGCAAAAATCAGAACGGGCTTTTCTATCTGTTTATAAAAAAGACGTACAAAGGGCTGAAGCAGGAAAAATGAAACAACAAAGACCAGAACCAGCCTCAATCCGAAAAGCATACGACGAATATTTCGGGGAGCATCTTTTAACGAATTATCGTTCCGGTATAAGAACCAGGCAGTAGTCCACGCAAGCATTGCGCACACTATAATAAACCACGGACTGTATACCGTTTCGATAAATTGTAATAGCATATTTTTATGTGGACATCAGATTATATCTGCATCCCACCGCAAACGAGTAAGACCTGACCTGTCATATACGTAGACATGTCACTTCCCAAAAATACGACAGCATTGGCCACATCTTCTGGCTTACCCCCTCTTTTCAGCGGAATTTTTTCGTACCAAGCCTGTCTGATATCATCGGGAAGGTTGGCGGTCATATCTGTTTCAATAAATCCCGGAGCAATT
>PHDH01000240.1 GCA_002840935.1 Bacteroidetes bacterium HGW-Bacteroidetes-21
AAACATAGGAATTGCTGCCCATATTGATGCTGGAAAAACCACTGTATCGGAAAGAATCCTTTTTTACACAGGCGTAACACGTAAAACGGGAGAAGTTCATGACGGCCAGGCTACAATGGATTTCATGAAACAGGAACAGGAAAGGGGTATTACCATCGCATCAGCGGCTATTTCATGCGTCTGGAACGACACTCATATAAATCTCATAGACACTCCGGGGCACATCGATTTCACAATCGAAGTTGAGAGATCACTCAGGGTTATTGACGGTATGATTGCTGTATTTTGCGCCATTGGTGGTGTTGAACCACAAACAGAAACAGTTTGGAACCAGGCCGATCGTTACAAAGTGCCCCGTATTGCCTTCGTTAATAAAATGGATAGGAGTGGAGCCGACTTTCAGGAAGTTGTTCATATGATGAACAAATATCTGGATGCCCATGCCGTCCCTTTCCAACTTCCGATAGGAGCTGAAGAAGATTTTACGGGCATAATAGATGTTATTGAACAAAAAGTCATCAATTTCACAGATAAAGGTCGTTTTGAAACGCCCATACCTGAAGACTATATTGAAAAAAGTAAAGCTGCCAGATTAGCTCTTGCTGAGAAAATCTCTGAATTTGATGATGAAATACTAGAATTATTTCTCGAAGAAAAAGAAATCAGTTCTGAAATGCTTAAAAAAGCAGCACGTAACGCCTGCCTTAAGCTATTGATCACTCCTGTATTTTGCGGAGCTGCCTATAAAAATAAAGGAGTTCAGCTTTTACTGGATGCCGTAGTAGACTATCTCCCTTCACCCATCGACACGGGCGCAATCGTAGGACATGATTTAATTGATCCTGAGAAATTACATAAAAGAGGCCCATCTCCCAAAGAACCTCTTACAGCTCTTGCATTTAAAATTATCAACGATGCATTTGTAGGTCAACAAACATTTGTCAGAATCTATAGTGGTGAAATGAAAAGTGGGATGCAAGTTCTAAACTCAGGAAAAGGCAAACACGAACGCATTGGACGTATTCTGAAAATCCGGGCCAAAGAAAGAGAAGAAACCGATGGCGCAGGTCCTGGTGACATTGTTGCATTAATTGGTATGAAGTATACCAAAACCGGAGATACTCTTTGCGATGTCGAAAACCCCATCTTGCTAGAAAACATCCACTTAGCACCCCCTGTAATTGAACTTAAAATCGTTCCCGCTGTGCGCAAGGATCTTGAAAAAATGAATGATGCCTTAAGAAAATTGGCAAACGAAGATCCTTCTTTCTCTATGCGTTATAATGAAGAAACAAATGAAACCATCGTTGCCGGAATGGGCGAACTTCATCTGGAAATTATTATTGACCGTTTAAAACATGAATTTAAAGTAGACGTAGTAGTTGGTGAGCCTTCTGTTTCTTACCGCGAAACAATCAACATGCCTAAAGAGTGCGAATACAGATATGTAAAACAAACCGGCGGAAAAGGCCAGTTTGCGCACGTAGTAATGAGAATAGAACCAAATCCGGGTAAAGGATATGAATTTGTTGATATGATTAAAGGAGGCTCTATTCCTGCAGAATTTATAACTTCAGTAAATAAAGGAATTATAGCAACCGTGGCAGACGGTGTAATGGCAGGATTTCCTGTAGTTGATGTAAAAGTCATACTTCTGGATGGAACTTTTCATGCTGTCGATTCATCCGACATGGCTTTCCGTATCTGTGCATCCATGTGTTTCAAAAAAGGATTCATGCAAGCTGCCCCGCAATTACTTGAACCTCTCATGAAAATTGAAATCAATACACCCGACGACTATATTGGAGATGTGGTAGGAAACCTGAATCGCAGAAGAGGAAATATCGCTTCTATGAGACGTTTCAGAAAAGGATCACAAAAGCTAAATGCACATGCGCCACTACAGGAAATGTTTGGTTTTGCCACCCAGCTTCGTAACATCACAAGTGGTCGTGCCAGTTATTCGATGGAATTTCTTCGTTACGAACCCTTGTCGCCCAATATTCAAGAACAAGCTCTAAAGAAAATTGCAGAAAAGAAGAAAGAAGAGCAAAACAGATAGCTTTAACAAAGTTTAAGCAATTTTCTTTTTTGACTATTTACTTATTTTCATTACTCCATTTTTTCAAATTTATAGCAAATAATATAGGAATTCAGAGGAAAGTTCTGCTTTCTCATGATAAAATGATTCTATCTGTTGAATAATAAATGATATTTTTTTGCTATTAATACTGTATAATTTTTGCTACTTTTTCTAAAAGTATTATTTTTGTCTGTTTAATACAACTAATAATTCGCCCATAGTGAGACTTATAGTATTGTCTATCATTTTATTAATCAGCTTCGAGTCCTTTTCTCAAAGATCATCCCGTTGGAAAAGAATGCGGTATGAGATGTTTTATGGCCTTGGAGCAACTAATTTTCTTGGAGAATTGGGAGGTGCTAACAGAGAAGGAACAAATTTCGTCAGAGATTTTGAAGTAAATATGACACGTCCACTTGTTCAGGTAGGAATAAGATATAGGGCATTAGAAACGATTGCGATTAAAACTACCCTTTCCTACGGCCGGTTAAAAGGAGATGATGCACTAACTGGCGAACAATTCAGATCAAACAGAAATTTACACTTCAGATCTCCTTTAGTTGAATTCTCAACTCAACTTGAATATTCAATTATTAAAGAAAGAACTGGTCATAGATATAATTTGCGAAGAGTTAGAGGGATAAAAGGATTTAAAACAAATACTTATTTCTTTGTTGGCGTTGGCGGCTTTTGGTTTAATCCCAGAGCCAAATATGATGGCAAATGGTATAGTCTGCAGCCACTTGGAACCGAAGGACAAGGATTAGTTCCAACCCGACCTAAATATTCCAGAGTCTCTGTATGTATTCCTTATGGCATTGGTTTTAAGTATAGTGTTAATCGACGTTGGAATGTTGGATTAGAATTTGGAACACGTAAAACATTCACCGATTACATTGACGACGTTAGCTCTACTTATTACGATAATACCCTCATCCAACAAGAACGGGGTGATGTGGCTGCTTATCTGGCCGATCCATCCGTAGGCCCGCCCAACTGGACAGCCGCCTACCAACAACGCGGAGACACCAAAGATAAAGACGCTTATATGTTTCTTTCAATTAATTTAACATATAAACTGCATACTACACGACAAGGATTGCCTAAATTTAGATAATATTTCTTTTATGAAAGCGTTTACAACATATACAATTTTAGTAATCACTATTCTGATGACAATCAGTATAAATAACGCCGAAGCACAACGGTGGAAAAGAACAAGATATGAGCTCGTTGCTGGCATTGGCCCTTCGATTTTCCTAGGTGAATTCGGCGGATCATACAGAACCGGTTCACATTTTTTGGGTGATTTGGATATGCAAGCCACTAGATACAACATAATGTTAGGCGCCCGTTATAAAATGCAGGAAAAATTTGCGATAAAAATGAATTTTATTTATGCACGAGTGCATGGTAGTGATAAATATACGACCAACGAAGGTAGAATACCCAGAAATGGAACCTTCTCCTCGCCTATTTTTGAGACTTCTTTTCAAATGGAATACTCATTACTTAAAGAACGTTTTGGAACCCGCTATACATTCCAATACATGAAGAAATTCAAATTATCTCATGTAAATACCTATTTATTTCTGGGTGCAGGAGGTTTTTTCTTTAATCCTACAGTTACTGCCGATGGGCATTCAAACATGAACGAGGAATACTCCAAAGTTAACTTGGCAATACCATTTGGTATTGGGTTCAAATATGGAATTAACAGGAGATATAGTTTAGGAATTGAAATTGGCCAAAGATTAACTTCTACCGATTATATTGATGGCTGGAGTGATAAATATAGTAAAGGCAGGGATTCCTATGGTTTTCTTTTGGTTAACCTAACGTATAAATTAAAGACAGCCCGAAGCGGATTGCCCAAATTCTAATATATTCCAACATGGGGAGAATTGCAGGGAAAGTTATTTCAATTTTTATTCTGGTTATTATCAGTTTTACGGCCAATGCTCAAAAATATTGGGAGCTTGGGGGTATGGCAGGAGGTGCATATTATCTTGGAGATATAAATCATTCGAAGCAATTTTATCATTTCAATCCTGCCGGTGGTGGATTTTTGAGATATAGTTTTACTCAACGCTGGCAAGCTCGCATCGCACTCAATGCTGGGTATCTTAGTGGAGATGACAAAGATTTTGCCAACAAGTTCCAGCAACTCAGAGCACATTCTTTCAGTACACCTATTGTTGAAACATCTGGAACCATAGAATTCAATTTTAAGCCTTTTAAATTAGAAGACCGTAAAAAATTCTTTTCGCCCTACGTATTTACCGGTGGCACTTTCCTTATTGCCTCAAACGCTTCTAATCCATACCAGATAGCTATACCCATGGGCGTAGGTCTCAAACTAAATTTCCTCAAACTCTTTACCTTTGGCGTTGAGTGGGGTTTTCGCAAAACATTCACTGACGGCTTAGACAAACTTACATGGGATAAAACATTGCCTTTCACACAATTAACCGACGAATACCAATTGCCAAAACAAACCGGATATTACCGTCAAAAAGACTGGTATTCGATGGTACTTGTTAGTTTATCATTTAAGTTATATTCTTACGACAAAGCATGCCACACTTATGATTTCTAAGACGGAATCCTATAAACAATTACTAGTTCCTGAAAAAATGCCTCAGCATGTGGCGATTATTATGGATGGCAATGGTCGTTGGGCCAAAAAGAAAAACAGACCCAGACTCTTTGGTCATTCACAAGGAGTTAAATCGGTTAGAAATGTAGTAGAGGCAAGTGTCGAAATTGGAGTAAAACATCTTACACTGTATGCTTTTTCACTTGAGAACTGGAACCGCCCACAATCAGAGGTTTCGGGACTAATGAGCCTTATGATTTCTACTATACAGAAGGAATTTAAGACGCTGCATAAGAATAATGTAAGAATTAAGTTGGTTGGAAATCTGGCATTATTACCCACCTCTGTCAAAGAAAAAGTTTTCGAAACAGAACGCATCACACAGAATAACACGGCGATGACACTCAACATAGCCTTAAGTTATGGTAGTCAGTGGGAAATTGCCGAAGCTGCAAAGAAAATTGCTATCGATGTTTCTCAAAATAAAATTTCACCCGACGACATTACTCCCGAATCTTTCAGCCAATATTTGCTGACATCCCATAGTCCCGACCCTGAGTTACTCATTAGAACGAGTGGCGAATTCAGAATCAGCAATTTCTTATTATATCAAATGGCTTATACTGAATTATATTTTACAGATACCCTTTGGCCCGATTTTGGCAAAGAAGCATTTTACGAAGCCATATATCATTTTCAGCAAAGGGAAAGACGTTTTGGAAAAATCAGCGAACAGTTACCTTCAAATTCAAACCAGTAAATGAAAAGTGTATTTACAACATTTTGTTGTGTTTTATTAGCAAACATCCTTTTTTCACAGGACACACTGACAAGCACCATCTCACAAGAAGTAGATTATTCCAACCCAACAGATATGGAAATTGGTGGGATTACTGTCACCGGAGTAAAA
>PHDH01000241.1 GCA_002840935.1 Bacteroidetes bacterium HGW-Bacteroidetes-21
TGAAATTGCAGCTGCAATTTCGCTTGACGAAATTAACAACGCAATTTATATCAGCGGAGATTTTAAAAACACCTGTTCTTTTGGAACTTCTTCATTGACAAGCGACGGTCTTTATGATGCTTTTCTGGCCAAATACACACTTACAGGAACACTTAGTTATGCTAAACGTGTAGCATGGGGAACCACAACTCAAAGATCAGTCTCTCTTTGTACCGACAATAGCGGTAATGTTGTAGTGACTGGTATTTTCCTTACATCAGCCCAAATTGACGGGGGAATTACTTTAACCGGAAATGCCACAACAAGTAACTATATCATTAAATACAACTCTTCTGGCACTATGCTTTGGAACAAAAAAGTACTTGGTAAATATAGCCTTTCCTGGTTGCGTGACATAAAACCATACTCTGGAGGCTATATTATTGCCGGTCAATTTCGCGACACCTTATTTCTAGATCTAGGTAATATTATTTCAGAAGCAGCCAATGTTGACATGTTTCTTTATGCTATCGACAACAGTGGAAATGGTCAGTGGGTAAGAACAATTAAGGGTGCCGCCGGTGACGATCATTTCAATAAACTAAGTGTTTCTGATAACATTTATATCGCTGCTATTTCCAAATCAACTTCGTTGAATGCCCAAACCGGAGCCTCAACATTTCAAACACTATCTATAGGAAATTCAGGAAACTTTGACCTACTCCTTTTTACCTATTCTACAAGTGGCGATTACAAATGGCATAAAAAATATGGTTCGGTTGCTGATGACAGGTCTCTAAATGTTAATTCTAATGGATCTTCCGTATCTATTGCCGGTTATTATTCCGGATCGATGTCGATAGAAACCTACGATCTTCCCTATTCCTCTGGTAGCGATGGCTTTTCTGCCTCATACAATAGCAGTGGAAATATTAACAGTGTTTTTTCAATGCAGGGTAGCTCCTCTGATTATGTTAGAGCTGTTCAACCATTAACCGGAAGTAATATGATGATTTCTGGCGACTTTACTTCAGACACACTGCATATGGGTAGTGAGTATTTACTCAATTCAAACGCTGGTGCTTCTGCCGCATTTATTGCAAAATACGGATGTTCAACAGAACTAGCTCTTTCCTCCACCCCTGTTTCTTGTTTAGATGGATTTGGTATGCCCGTTGTGGATAATGGAACAGCATCCGTAGTGGCTTCCAGTGGTCGCCCTCCTTATGCTTATATTTGGAATAACGGACAAACAAATGCTAATATTTCGGGTCTTGGACTAGGTACTTTTAACGTGACAGTTACAGATGCTAATGGATGTACTTCTATTGGATCAGTCGTTGTTTCCAGTATACCCGTCGTTTCAGCAAGTATACAATCATACAACAATGCAACATGTAGTGGAAATGATGGCAGTATTACAGCTGTTGCTACCAATGGAACGACACCCTACACTTATTTATGGAATTCAACACCGAATCAAACAACTGCAACCGCTTCAAACCTATCTGCCGGAACCTATCGTGTTACAATTACTGATGGCTGCGGCAACTATTCTACTGCCACTCAAACAATCACTCAGGCCGCTTCAACCGTTTCTGTCGTCATCACAAAAACAAATGTAACATGTAACGGAGCCCATAACGGTACTGCCACTGCAACACCGACAGGAGGAACATCTCCCTATACCTATTTGTGGTCGAATGGACAAACAACTCAAACGGCTACAGGCTTATATCCAATAACTTATTACGTTACTGTTACTGAATCACTGGGATGCTCTGCTACTCAATCTACAATTATCGCAACGGTTCCTGCTGTATCTGCAACCATACCAACCACAACCCCCGTTACTTGCCGAGGAGGCAGCGATGGGACGGCAACAGCCCAGCCTGTTAATGGTACCGGACCTTATACCTATAAATGGAGTAACACTCAAATTACTCAAACAGCCACAGGATTAAGTGCTACAACCTACAGAGTTACTATAACAGATGTTTGCGGAAACACCTCCGTTGCAACAACAACAATTACCCAGCCCAATGCGTTAGCAGTAACCATAACCGGACAAAGTCCTACCTGTACAGGAGGCACCAACGGAACAGCAACAGCAAACCCTACCGAAGGAACGGCACCTTATGCCTATAGATGGAGTACCACCCCCACTCAAACAACACAAACGGCTATAAATTTAAGTGCTGGAATCTCCTACAGAGTAACTGTTACAGATAATTGTGGGACTTCAAGAACACAAACAATTACTTTAGCTAACCCCACAGCTTTATCCGTTTCCACTACAACTTATCAAAATCCCACTTGCTTTGGCGTTTCCAATGGATGGATAACAGCTACAACATCTAATGGAAGTTCCCCTTATACCTACATCTGGTCTAATGGACAAACTTCACAAACAGCCATAAACCTGGCATCGGGGAATTATTCTGTTACCGTTATAGACGGATGTAACACAACTAAAACCTCATCCCGTACGCTATCAAATTCTTCTCTTACTGCAACTCTATCTCCAACGTGCACTCCTTCGGGACTTTGTCAGGGTACCATAACAGCCACTCCTACTAATGGAAATTCTCCATACACATACATCTGGAGTAATAATCAAACAACACAAACTGCTACAAATCTTTGTGAAAATAGATATTATGTCACTATCACAGACGCCAATGGATGTAAATACAACTCTAATGCACGCATTAAAAAATGCAACCCAAATGCTGCACCTGCAGATATTTTTGCCTCTAAATCGTCAAATTCAACAACTGATTTTTATATAACACCGAATCCCGGCAGCGCAATAGTCAGACTCTATGTTTCTGAATATGACGGCATGGCAGATGTAAGAATATATAATTCAACAGGCTCCTTATTTTACAGTCAAAACAAAGTTAATCTCTCCGAATCCGATATAGAATTTTCTGTTTCTAATTGGACTAAAGGCATATACATGGTTGTTGTATATACAGACAGCGAGGCCATAACCAAAAGATTAATTGTAGAATAAGCTGTCCATCTCTAAAACCCATATTCCCAAAGTGCATTCTTCTCCCGAAATAGAAAAGGTCTCAGAATTATCTCCCATTCTTAAAAAAGCATGGAATGTTCCCGAGGTTTATAATATTAAACTGGGAGAGACGCGCGGAGATCCCTATGGCGGGGGAAGTGACGACACCGGTATGGGAGCTTACAACAGCTAATAAGAGCATTATTATAAATCCCACTTATTGCCTAGGTAAAGTATCAAAAACAAAGTCCGGAAAAACTACGCTGAAGCAGTTTTTCCGGACTTTCATTCTATTATAGCTATTCTTACTCTGCTTCAGGTTTCAGGGGAGGACTTTTGTGTGTGTTCGCAGGATTTTCTCCCGGTCCTTTCAGATAGCTGGGTAAATTAAGTCCGGCCATATTAAATAAGTCGTTGAGGGGTGGAACTGTTTTCATCATGCCTGAAACAAAATTGGCCGTGGTAGTATTGCCATTTTCAGCAGTGCCGTTTCCGGAATCCCACACTGTAATTTTGTCGATCTTAATATTCTTCACGGCTTCAACTTGCGTTTTCACCAGTTCTGGCAATTTTTCAATTAATAAAAGTTGGAATGCCTGACCGGGATCTCCACCGGCAGCTTGAACCACTTGTTGATATCCCTCTGCTTGCTTGGTCAGTACTTCGAAAAGACCTTTGGCTTCTGCTTCCATCTTAGCGAAAATAGCGTCGGCTTCCCCTTTTGCATTCTCGCGAATACGTTCAGCGTTAGCTTGTGCTTCGATAATAGCTCTTTGTTTAGCTATTTCAGCCGGAATTACAATATTAGCAATTTGTGTCGATCTTTCCCGTTCTGAACGGGCCATTTCTGCTTTCTGCTCAGCCAAATACGCTTCTTCCATTGCTTTTGCCTGCTGAACTTTTTCGGCAGTAATTGCCAAACGCTGGGCTTCTGCTTCTTTTTCTCTTCTATGCGCATCAGATGTTGCAATGGTAATTTTTGCAGTATTTTCTCCTTGTACGGCGATAGAATTTGCTTCCGAAGTTTTTACACGGGTATCTCTTTCTGCTTCTGCTCTTCCAATGGCTTCATCTTTTGCAGCAACAGCTATACTTACTTCACGATCTTTTTGTGTAACAGCAATTTTAACATCCCTGTCGCGATGGGTTTCGGCAATTTGAACATCTCTTTCACGATCAGCGGCTTCTTTACCGGTTTCTCCAATTTTTTCCTGTTCTGCTACCGAAATTTTTGCTTCATTGATAGCTTTGGCTGCGGCTTCTTTACCTAATGCTTCGATATAACCCGACTCATCTCTAATATCTGTTACGTTAACATTGATGAGCTTCAGACCAATTTTCTTCAATTCAGTATCTACATTCTTCGAAATATTTTCGAGAAATTTATCCCTGTCAGAATTAATTTCCTCGATCGTCATTGTAGCAATTACAAGACGTAACTGCCCAAACAGAATATCTTTGGAAAGTTCCTGAATCTGATCCTGTTTGAGACCCAACAACCTTTCTGCTGCGTTATTCATACTATCAGGTTCGGTAGAAATTGCAATTGTAAAACGGCAGGGGACATCCACACGGATATTCTGACGACTCAAGGCATTGGTAAGATTCGCTTCAATGGAAATGGGCTTAAGATCAAGAAAGGCAAAATCCTGAATTACCGGCCATATAAATTTGGCACCCCCATGTATACATTTGGCCGACGTGCCGCCTGTTTTACCATAAACAACCAGAATTTTATCGGAGGGACAACGTTTGTACCTCGATAAAATAGCCATAAATGTAATGAAGAAAACACCTACACCAATGGCAATGAGAATAATCGGTGAAAAAATCATAGCTTATATTATTTAGTTTATTTTTTCTACTAGCAGAACAGTTTCTCCCTCCAGAGCAATAACTTTAACCATAATGCCGGTTTCCAGTCTTTCGCCCATCGTTATGGCATCCATTTCATGAAAAGCTCCGCGGATACTTATCTGAACTTTACCGCTACCACTCTTGGCGGCAGGAATGGGTATATATACAGTTCCTGTTTGATTTATCGTATCGGAAGGTTTTGCAGTATTATCCTCGGCCAAACGTTGCAACTGTCTGATAATTATAAAGAATAATGCCACAAATAATAAGCCAACGAGAAAAGCAACCAGCGTTAGTATTATTTTGTTCTCAATTGTTCCATAAAACGAAATTCCTGCCCAGCCATAACCCAGAAAGAAGTTGATTAAATTTCGAAACGAAAAAAACTGAAAGGGAGTATCTGTACTTCCATCCAGATTACCGTCAAAATCGGCAGAACTATCACCACTCCAGTCCATACCTACAATGGTCATGATACTCTGTATGAGAAATATCAAACTCGCTGGTAATGCCATAAACCACAATGTACGCAGGTATACATCCATACCTTCAAAAAATTCTACCATAACACGCTGTTTTGTAATTAAAGCAAATGTAAAAAATTAATTTGAAGGGGATAAGATTTTATAGAATCATTTTTTCTTTTTCATTTCACATTAGAGGTTGTTTAAAAACGATAAAATATTAACATAATAATTTGATAATCAGCTTGTTGATTCGATAATAATTCGTAT
>PHDH01000242.1 GCA_002840935.1 Bacteroidetes bacterium HGW-Bacteroidetes-21
ATGATATACTTTTTCATAGCTTGAATTTAGATTAGTGATTTACAAAGATAAAATAAAAACGCGAAACATGAATATATTCGCTATCAGAAGATGTAAGGAACTAAAAATTGGAGTTAATAGCTACTACTGGATTCAGCCTTGAGGCCGAAAGTGCCGGGGCGAACCCAGAAACAATGCCAATGACAACAGAGATAGTGATCCCAGATATAATATTTCCCATACTCAGGGCAAAATTCATTTCGGTGACATAGTTGGCAAAAAGAGTTCCTATAAAAATCAGGATCAGTCCAGCGAGACCTCCCATTAGTGAAAGGGAAACAGACTCTGTAAGAAACTGTGTCATGATCATATAGTTTTTTGCGCCAAGAGATTTTTGTATGCCAATGAGTTTGGTGCGTTCCTTTACAGAAACGAACATGATATTGGCAATGCCAAAGCCTCCAACGAGTATAGAAAACCCACCAATGATCATTCCTGCAATGTCAATAACTACAAAGAGTTGCTCGAACCCCTGACTAATCATGCTGGAGCGATTTAAGGCAAAATTTTCTTCTTCCAAGGGGCGTAACCTTCTGATGGTTCGCATTATTTGATTCAGTTCTGCCAGCATTTCATCCACATCGGTATCCTCGTTTACTTTAACCATAATTGAAGGATTCATTTCGTCGTTGCGGAGGTCGTATAACTTTTTAAAAAACCCAATGGGGGTCAGTACCTGATAGTCGGAACTGTTATTGAATATATTTTCACCTTCTTTTTTAAAAACTCCTATAACTTTTACCTTGCGACCGTCGAGTTTTAGCTCTTTCCCGATGGGATTGAGCTTTCCAAAAAGGAGTCTTGAAATCTCTGTGCCAATAACTGAAACAGGCTGCCCACCCTCGAATTCAAAAGGAGAGATGAATCGGCCTTTGTCGATTTCGAAATTTCTCAGATTGGGATAATCTTCGCTAACTGCTATAATCGTAGTGCTTTCGGCTACATTACTTTCGTAACTTACTGTTTTGCTGTTAGAAGCCATATAGCAAACGGAAGAGGCTCGAGACGATCTTTTTTTAATGTAGTCAAGTTCATTTAAACTCGGCTGTGGCCGACTCATATATTTCCACCAAGGGTATTCCGGTCCAAACTCCCATGGCCATTTTTGCACATAAACGATGTCGTTTCCAAGTGATTGAACACTGTCTTCTATGCTTGAGCGCAGACTGTCGATAACAGTAAAAACAGAGATAATGGCAAAGATACCGATGGTAATTCCAAGCAGGGAAAGCAATGTTCTGAGCTTGTTGCTGATCAGCGATTCTATGGATAAAATAATGCTTTCTTTCAGTAGTCTGAGTATCATCTTCAATGATTGTGACAGCAAATGTACAAAGAATTGTTACAAAAGTTAATCAGCGAATGTTAATTGTTCTTACCTGTTATTTACTACAGGAAAAAAGTGGCTCCAATTCTAAATGACGGCCCACTGGTTTTTTCCTCTTTGTTGTTGAATGAATCCACTTCCCCTAAAAAAAGTCGCTGATATACTAAAGTTGCATCCAAAGATGCTTTTTCGGACAGGATTATTGAAATGCCGGCACCTCCATGGAGGATAGATCCTTTAAAAATCGAAGTGATATCTCCGCTACTGATTTTTGAAAGATGCTTAATCTCATATAATCCTCCGCCAGCTTCCAGGAAGGGGCTGACTTTTCCGGTTTTTACATAGTAGCGTGTAAAAAGTCCTCCCTGAAAATAATACCCCGTATAAGTGCTGGTGGTATTGGGCCAGGTATAGTGCTCAATGCCAATCATACCTTCGATACCTATTGCTAATTGGTCGAAAACAAAGTATCCGACTTTAGGATATAGGAGGACTTGCGTGTGCTTAGAATTTTCTACCCAACTGCTGTCATTTATTCTTGTAGCATTGGTCTCATAAGTGAGCCCACCAATTTCACCCGAAAGTAAGTAATTCCCTTTGGTGAAACTTTGAGCCATTAGAATACTAGCAGGCATGAAGAGTAGGACAAATACAATTATTTTCATAAAATTGATTTGTGACAAAATTAAGCAGAATTTGGTGTAAAACTAAATCCAAAATAATTTTGATAAAATGGACTTTTGAATAGGAGGAAGAAAATGCGAAGTGAGAATAATTTTTTGAAAATATTTCCTCAAAAAAAACTATTTTTACAGAAAAAATGCAGGAAATAAATATTTGTGTTTTTTGCTCATCGAGTAATTTTATCGAGAAAGCATATTGCGATATGGCCACAGATTTAGGCAGGTTGATTGCCGAGCATGGTTACAATCTGGTGCATGGCGGAGGAAAAGTAGGTCTAATGGGAATCATTTCAAATTCGGTTCAACAGGGTGGCAGAAAAGTCACAGGGGTATTGCCCGAGCAGTTGAATCTCGAAGGTATTGCTTCAGAAACTGATGACGAGATTATCATTACCAAAGATATGGCTGATCGTAAAACAGAGATGAGAAAAAGAAGTCAGGCTTTTATTGCATTGCCGGGCGGTTTTGGTACGCTGGAGGAACTTGTCGAAGTTATTACTCTCAAACAATTGGGATATCTTAACTATCCTATTGTGATCATTAATACACTTAATTTTTATGAGCCGCTGATACGTCTTTTTGAAGAAATGTATCACCAGAAATTTGCTGATGTCTCGTATCGGACATTGTATTATATTGCATCTGGACCTGAAGATGCGATCGAATATGTGAAGAATTATAAGTATCCTGAAGTGAAAAAAAAGTGGTTGATATGATGTTCTTTGGTTTTTTATTTGTTAAAGTATCACAAGTCATAGTCTTCGTTTGTTTGATGAAGTTTCAACAAGTGATAGTCTCCGATTGTTTGAAGGTGTTTGACAAGACATAGGCTTCGTATGTTCATTGTTTATGGTGTATCACAAGTCATAGTCTTCGTTTGTTTGATGAAGTTTCAACAAGTGATAGTCTTCGATTGTTTGAAGGTGTTTGACATGATATAGTCTTTGTTTATTTGTTTTTTTGATGTTTATTTGTTTTTTTTGTTCGTGAGTATGAGCTATTTTATTTAAGTGTATTCTTTTAAATATGGCAACTATAAATAAGTTTGAAGATTTTGAGGTCTGGATTCTTGCCAGGGAGTTAAGTCGTATGATTTATTTTTTGTCTTCAAAAGGCGAATTTTCAAGAGACTTAGCATTGAAAGATCAAATACGGTCGTCATCCGGATCTGCTATGGATAATATTGCTGAAGGCTTTGGCCGGGGAGGGAATAAGGAATTTGTTCTTTTTTTAGGATATTCCAACGGCTCAGCCTGCGAGACAAAATCTCAATTAATAAGAGCAAAAGACAATAACTATATCTCACAAGAAGAATATGATAATGCAGAAAAACTGGCAAATGAACTTATTAATAAATTAGTTAGCCTGATGGCATACCTTAATAAATCTTCATACAAAGGTCAAAAATTTAAGGGTAGAAGTGATTCTAAATTCAAATTAAACAATCAAACAAAAAACTAAGACCTGTCAAAGTCCATCCAACAAAAAGAAACACTTGAAAACATAATCCAACAAAAAACTAAGACCTGTCAACCTAAAATCAACAATCAAACAAAAAACTAAGACCTGTCAAAGTCCATCCAACAAAAAAAACTAACACTTGAAAAACCTCATCAAACAAAAAAAACAAACACTTGTCAATCCAAAAAAATAAGTCAAACCATGCCTTTTAAGCAATTATTCAGAAGAAAAAGCGTAGATTCCTTGTTGCACGCCGAGGAGGTCAGGAGCAATACGAAGGGGAGTATGAAACGAAGTCTTGGAGTTGTAGATCTTACCAGTATGGGTATTGCTGCAATTATTGGGGGGGGGATTTTTAGTACGATAGGGAATTCTGCTGCATATGGAGGACCAGCTATTTCTCTTTTATTCTTATTTACTGCAGTTGCTTGTGGATTTTCTGCCATGTGCTATGCTCGTTTTGCTTCAGTGATTCCGGTTAGTGGCAGCGCATATACATATGCTTACGTGGCTTTTGGAGAATTAATCGCATGGATTATTGGTTGGACGCTTATCATGGAGTATTCTGTTGGCAATATTGCCATTGCTATTTCATGGAGTGATTATTTTACCGGTTTATTGGGAGGTTTGGGCGTTGATTTTCCTTTATGGCTATCTTCTGGATATCATAGTGCAATTCAGGGTTTCTATGATGCCGAAAAATTGCTAGCCGGAGGAACCGATTTTGCTGCTATGCCAGATTATCTTCAACAAGCTTGGACTACATGGACTACAGCTCCACAGATTGCAGGCATACATATAGTTGCTGATTTGCCGGCTTTTTTTATTGTAATGATTATTACTGCACTTGTTTATATTGGTATTTATGAAACTAAAATGGCAGGTAATATCATGGTTCTGCTCAAAGTCGTAATTCTTTTGGTTATTATTGCAGTGGGAGCCTTTTATATTAATCCGGATAATTGGTCTCCTTTTGCACCCAATGGTGTGGGTGGAGTAATGAAGGGAGTTGCCGGCGTCTTTTTTGCCTATATTGGCTTTGATGCCATTTCAACAACGGCTGAAGAATGTAAGAATCCTAAACGCGACCTACCTAGAAGTATGATCTATTCGTTAGTAATTACAACGGTGTTGTATATTGTTATTAGCTTGGTGCTTACTGGACTTGTTTCTTCTTCTGAACTTGCCGTTGGCGACCCGTTGGCATATGCTTTCGATAAATTGGGTCTGACTGCTTTTAGTGGGGTCATAGCCGTGAGTGCTGTCATTGCCATGGCGAGTGTGCTACTTGTGTTTCAGTTGGGGCAACCTCGCATATGGATGAGTATGAGTCGTGACGGTCTACTTCCTAAAAAATTTGGAAAGATTCATCCACGTTTTAAAACACCTGCCTTTGCAACTATTATTACAGGTATTATTGTTGGAGTACCGGCAATTTTTACCGATCTGACTGAGATGGCAGACTTGACAAGTATAGGAACACTGTTTGCTTTTGTTTTAGTATCGGGGGGTGTTATTTATCTGGATTCAAAGAAAAAAGAGAGTGATTACCCCAATTCATTTAAAATACCATATGTAAATTCTGCTTGGGCTATTCCGTTACTTTGGATTATTATTCCTGTTCTAACTTGGTATCTGAATTCAGATGGGGTAATTGCATTTTTCACTTTGGAATCAGACATGGATACTAATGGTCTTTTTGCAGTATTTCTCCCTATAGCTGTCGTTATTTCGTTTTTTGCAGTTAAAAAGAAATGGTCGTTGATTCCGGTTTTAGGGTTGCTTACAAACCTATATTTACTTAGTGAATTGGGTTATTTGAATTGGATGAGGTTTATCATATGGCTGGCTATTGGACTGGTCATTTATTTTCTCTTTGGTTACAAACATAGTTTATTAAGAAAAAATCATGGAATTCAGGACAAAGATATCGTTTAACCCCAGTCCCCTCAAAGCGGATTATAATACGCCCATGTTATTTATCGGGTCGTGCTTTTCTGATAATGTGGGAAGAACTTTATCTGATAGAAAATTTCCTGTGTTATCCAACCCATTTGGGGTTTTGTATAAT
>PHDH01000243.1 GCA_002840935.1 Bacteroidetes bacterium HGW-Bacteroidetes-21
GTTCCATTACTTAATAACTATCTTTGTAAGTGCATTTTTTCAGACAACAAATATTAGGAATACTGATTGCACTCCCGGTGCTCTTTTCCGTTTCAGGCATTGCTTTTATAAAGCATTCCTGTCATCATTGCGGAAAAACAACTCTTGAGATTATGACAATCAGCAATTGCTGTCAGGACGAAACATCCCTTCAGCATTGTTCAGATCATGCTCATGCTAATAATAATGCCAAAGAAGAGCGTAATTGTTGTACACACAATGTGTATATGTTCGCACCCGAAATGTTCAGTTTTCAGGATATTTCCATCCCGTCACTGATATCTGACTTTGTCATTTTCAAAATACTGGTCCCCGAAACAACGCTCATTCACATTTCTCAAGTTATCCAAACAACTGCAAATTCTTATTCACAACCCCTTTACATTATTAACAGGCTCCTGAGACTATAGGCTTACATTTCTTTTCTTGTGCACATTGTTTTATTTTAAAAGAAAAAGAAATGAAAAAGCTATTATTTATATGTCTGATGATCATGCCTGTGGCTCTTGTTTCGCAGACACTTACGGGCACTGTATATGAAAATTCAGGAGCAGCCCTTAGGCCTTTGGAAGGAGCTAACGTATATTGGAAAGGAACAACCCAGGGAACGACAACCAATGAATCGGGTCGTTATAAAATCAAAAAAGTAGGAGAAGGTGATCAATACCTGATATTTAGTTTTATTGGATATAAAACAGATACTGTCAGAATTCCTGCGTCGCAAATAGAAAAAAATGTAGTTCTTAAATCAACCGTAGAACTTAGTCAGGTTGAAGTCAGTGATCGTATGTCGGCAGAGTATATTTCGAAAATCGACCCGATAAAAACAGAAGTCATTACAACCTCCGGGTTACAACGACTAGCCTGTTGCAATCTATCGGAAAGCTTCGAAAACAGTGCCACTGTGGACGTTTCTTATTCGGATGCTGTGGCAGGTGTAAAGCAAATCCAAATGTTGGGTCTGGCCGGCATTTATGCTCAGATCATGTCTGAGAACATGCCACTAATCAAAGGACTCTCCTACCCCTTTGGACTGACTTATGTACCCGGACCCTGGCTCGAATCTGTTCAGGTTTCGAAAGGAACAGCCTCCGTTATTAATGGTTACGAAAGTATTACCGGACAAATAAACGTTGAGTTTAAGAAGCCGGGGAAAAGCGAAAAGTTTTTCCTGAACATGTATGAAAATTCCGAAGGAAAAACCGAAATCAACTCTTGGTTCTCGCATCGGTTTAATGATACCATTAGTACAATGACTCTCATCAATGCAGGGTATCAGCCATTGGTAAACGATCATAATCATGATGGATTTATAGACATCCCAATAGGAGTTCAGGCGAACATACTTCATCGCTGGGAATACGAAATCCCGGGAAAAATCTGTAATCAATATGTAGTTCGTGCCAGTTTCGACGATCGTACAGGAGGTCAAACTTCGTTTAAACCCGGAGACGACTTTCTTTTATCTCCCGCTTATGGAGTAGGAATTAAAAACAAAATTGTTGAAATTTCGGCTAAACACGGATTTTTCTTAAAGCGTCCCCAGACAAGTATCGGCATTCAAACATCGGCTACCTATCAGGATTTTGATGTGAATATGGGCCACCATGCCTACTATGCAACAGAAAAGTCTTTTTATGGAAATGTTATTTATCAAACTTTTATCGGAAACACAGAGAACATCATCAATACAGGCGGAAGTTTTAATTACGATCAGTACCATCAGATTTTTAATTTTTCGACACTACCCGAAGTCACTGAAATTGTACCAGGCGCCTTCGCACAATATACCCGTCATTTTGATGGACGATTTGTTTTCATTGCCGGATTACGCGCCGATTATCACAACACACATGGACTAATGATTACACCCAGAATTCATATCAAGTCGGATTTTAGCGAAAATTTTGTTCTGCGATTATCCGCCGGTAAAGGCTATCGTTCTCCCTTAGCCATTGCCGAAAACTTCGGACTTATGTCCTCTTCTCGTATCTGGATTATTGCCAATAACCTCGACATTGAAGAGGCTTGGAATGGGGGCATTAATGCTCAATACGACTTCAAGTTTTTGGGTTTAAAGTCAAGTTTTACTGTCGATTTTTACCGCACAGAATTTCAAAATCAGATAATTGCTGATATTGAATCTGACCCTTATTACGTCAAAGTAAGCAATCTTTCTGGCAAATCGTACTCAAACTCTGTTCAGGCAAACCTGCTTCAGACCATCATTAAAGGACTTGATTACACCATAGCCATCCGTTATAACGAAGTCATGCAGACGTACGAAGGCAAGACGATACAACGTGCCTTTATTTCTCCCTGGAAGTTTTTGTTTTCACCCACCTACACAACCAAATTCGAAAAATGGTCGTTCGACGGCACTTTCCTTTGGAATAGCGGTGGTAGAATTCCAAGCACATTGGGAAAACCAGCCGAATATCAACTGGAGAAAGAATTCCCTGCTTACATCATGGCTCATTTTCAGGTTACAAGACGTTTTAAGAACTGGGATATTTATGGAGGAGTTGAAAATCTAACAAATACAATTCAACACAATCCGCTCATTGCTGCCGACAACCCCTTCGGCAACGATTTTGATGCTTCTTTAATATGGGGGCCCATTACCGGAAGAATGTACTATGCCGGTTTCCGTTACAAAATCAATTACAAACATTAAAAACCAAAAGAAATGAAAAACTTCATTGTAATTTTACTTGTAGCCGTATCAGCACAAGTATTTGCTCAGAAAAATGTTACTGAGATAGAAATCATGACCTCTGCTCAATGTGGTATGTGCAAAGACCGTATTGAAAAAGCACTGGCCTACGAAAAAGGCGTCATCAAATCGGAAGTCGATCTGGCAACAAAAAAAGTGAAAGTCAAATACAACACTAAAAAGACCAATCCCGATAAAATTCGCCTGGCCATTTCAAACGTAGGTCACGATGCCGACGACATCGCTGCAGATCCTGTAGCTTATGAAAAACTTCCTGCGTGTTGTCGCAAACCAGGCGATCCAAAGAAAGTAGAACATGGTCCCGGTGACGGACACGGACATGAATAACAACTTTTAGATTTGACAACTTTTTAAAAGTTGTCAAATCTTTAAATATTGATTATTTTCATTCCTTACCTTTTTTTAGTTCTTTGTTTTTCTTTGCTTCTGGCAAGTAATTATCGGCGGATACTACTTTTTCCCCTGTCCTACTTTCCAATTCTTTCCGGGCATTTCCTGCAACGGCACCACCTTGTTTAGCTGCCTTTTTATTTTGAGTAAATCCTTCTGGATTCTGTGTCTTTACAATTTCAGTTGTTGAAACCTCTCCAAGCATTGAAAAAATTAATTCAAGATCAGTCATATGATCGCGCAGATTTTGACTTTTAAGTCCCTTGACTTTTTTATACTCAGAAGGGAGTCAACCCAAAAGTTGCTTTTGAAATTTCTGCTGTAAGTATAGAATATTAAATTTTTTCTTTTACACCTCTGTTTTTCCATTCCTCGGTCAATTCTTCACGAATAGCAATACTTCGCATTCGTTTCTCAATCCAGTCGTCAGAATAACCTTTTGCTTTATAAAATTCCCTTGTCCTTTGAGTCGCTAATTCTGGATTTTCTATTTCATCTAACCTGTCAGAACCCACTTGTGCAAGCCATTGTTTAAATGGTTCTGCTTTGGGAGAAGGGATTGATTGAATAATCCTTAAAAGACCTTTGGCATTGGCACAATCAGTTGTGTATTTTTTACCATCTGATGAACCCATTTTCAGTTGTACGATAATTTCGTACAACTGAGAAAACCCTTCAGTGATAAGTTTTCTTTTAAGATCACTCCAATACCTACGAGGATTATTGCTTTCTGTAAGAATTTCAACAACGTCAATTATTGCAAAATACCATTTCTCGTCGATTTCATTCCAAACCGATCTTATCTGTTTGCTTTCAAATAATTTAATATTGCTCATTTCTTTTTTCTTAATATTCAAAAATACAAAATTCACCGACTTTAAAAACTCAAAAAAATATTGTCAACTACATTACAGCCGATCCAAATCTTTGAGCTTTAAATTTTGTTACATCTAAAGCTCATTAAAACCTAACCTTAAAATCGTGTTGAAGAAGTAAATCTTTGACACGATTTTTTATTTTGATTTAGTACATAAATATCATACTTTTATACATTGTGGACTGAAACGATAATTTTTAATCACGGGTTATGTTAAACATTGCATTATTTGGCGCTCCGGGCGCAGGAAAAGGAACTCAGTCAGAGAAACTTATAAAAGATCATAATCTGGCCTATATTGCTACTGGGGACATACTTCGCAGAGAAATTTTAGAAGGCTCTGATTTGGGGAAAAAAGCCAAAAGCATTATAGACGAAGGCGGACTGGTTTCAGATGAAATCATTGTACAAATTATCGAAAAGAATATCACTACAAACACTGAAGTCAATGGTTTTCTGTTTGACGGTTTTCCCCGAACGTATGTACAGGCCTACATACTGGAAGGCCTTTTACTCAAGTTAAACACAGAACTGACCTGCATGCTCAGTTTGGATATTACCGAAGAAGAAGCTATAGACCGTCTGCTGAATCGCGCAAAAACTTCGGGCCGGTCGGACGACAACCTCAAAGTAATAAAAAACCGTCTTAAAGAGTATCGAAACAAAACCCTACCCGTTGCCAATTTCTATAAAGACAAAAATATTTTCATGTCGATCAACGGCATGGGATCAGTAAAAGAAGTATACAACCGTTTGAACGACGCCATTGAACTCACCCTTAAAAAGGCTTTACTGAATGTCGTAATTTTCGGACATCCGGGTGCGGGCAAAGGAACACAAGCAGAAATGCTGGCCGAAAAGTATAACCTCATTTACATTTCAACCGGCGACTTACTTAGAACTGAGATCGGGAAAAAAACCGAACTGGGAAAAAAAGCCAGCGAATATCTTAAAACCGGCTCTATTGTGCCCGACGAAATTGTGATACGATTACTGGAAAATAAAATAAAGAAAAACCCCAAAGCCAACGGATACCTTTTTAATGGATTTCCCCGCACCATGGTTCAGGCATATATTCTGGAAGGATTATTACTCAAACTCAATTCTTCCATCTCTTGTATGATCGAAATCAGGGTTCCCATGCTTGAATTGTTCCGTCGCCTCTCCCACAGAGCCAAAACCGACAGCAAAAAAACCTACGACAACGAAACCGAAGCCATTGTAAAACGACTGGAAGATTACGAAAATATTACGGTTCCGGTAGCTGAGTATTATCGTTCGCAAAATAAAGTCTACACTGTTGATGGTATTGGCAATAAAGAGGATATTTTTACGAGACTTTCAGCTCACATTGAGGCCGCATTTAAACGCGCAAGGTAAACAACGCTTAAGGAAAATACCCCTATATTTTGGGAATGTTTTTCCTTTAAAAGCTAAGCGTTTATAACTCAACTCTGGTTCGTCTTTTTAGGCACCGAAGTGAAACGAAGGTGAC
>PHDH01000244.1 GCA_002840935.1 Bacteroidetes bacterium HGW-Bacteroidetes-21
TACATACTATATATAAAAGATCATTTTTATATTGAACAACTCGAAAACTTGGATACGATGAAACCTGCTTCTTAAAATCAGGTTCGAAATCGTTAATAACTTCACTAATTTTATTTCCTTTCAGGTCATACTTTACCGCAAAATATCCATCAGCCTTATTTATCCCGGATGTATTACTTGAAGGATTATTTTTCATTAATCCAGTAAGATACATTACCTTATTCTCAAAATCAAACTCAAGGTTACCTACAGTGTATACATATATAAATGTACTACCAAATTTTTCTGATGGGGCTGGTTGTCCTGAACCATATGTTTGAAACATGTTAATATAAAGTCCAGGAAAAATTGATTTTGCAAGAGAAATTGGATATTTATTATTTAAATTAGGTTTAAGACTAATACTATCTATTAATAAGCCATCTTCATCAACTGAGAAAGTCATATATTCAAAACTATTTTCTTTCTTACCGGTGTGACCATCATATCTATTTCTGATAAAGTAAACGGCATTTTCTGCTGCAGCGCCTAAATGCCAATAAGATTCTAATTGGGCATGATTATTTTTGGGATATTTAGCCCCAGTCTTAGGAAGTACAATATTATTTGATGATAAATCAATATGTTTATATCTATCCATAATTATATTATCGTTCTTAAGGGTATAAATATTAAGGTAGTTCTTGGTTGATGCTATGCCCAGACATAATTCTCCATCACCCTCATCAACATTATATTTAAACTCAAAGCCTTTGATATTACCTGAATAGTCTAATTGTGTAATATTTAGTATTTTACTCTTATCCTTGTCTTTTGATGATAAAGTTTCAATAAGATAAAAATAATTTGTATATTGACTATATACAACTTCAACTGAAGGTATTGGAATATATATACTCATATTATTTTTTAATGGGACTCTTTTTTCCCAATTCAATTCCAAATTAGTCTTATAGTATTGAACCTTTAAATAGTCTGACTCTTTATTTTCGGAAAAATTTGATGTTACTATTATAAACCCTTCATTTTTAGAATTAAACAAACTAACTAATTGCTCTCTTTTGTCTAAAGCTAATGTTTTTCTTATTGGTTCACCAGCAAATAATGTTACTGTAAATAACAGACTTAAACTTAAAACTACTATTATATTCATTGTAATATTTTTTGAGGTAAAATTAACTAATTAATAATATCGCGCAAAAACATCACAATTTTTTATTGTTTTAATTTTCTTCATTTGCAGAATAGTCAGTTACGCTAGTTAATTTTAAATTAATTGCAATAAATTTTGCAGATTTCTAACCAATTTGCTAACGTTATTATTTTAACGATTTTCGACGTCCGGCATTTTGTTATTGTTCATTTACTTCGATTACTCAAAAAATATATTTTAAAATAATTATCTTTACTTGCTTCAATTTAGAAATGAAGAGAACATATCACACAGATATAATCATTCAGTACAAACTAGGTTTGCTTTCGTCGGATATAATAAAACAAATACCATCAAGCACTATTCACAACTGGAAAACCCGAAGCGTTTCAGAAATATTTGGTTTAGATAATGTTAACGACATACAGCAACATATAATGATGATTAAGGATATAATGGCAGTAAAATCTTTGCTTAAATTGACAAAAACTTTGTACACTATATACAATACCTACAATACGATTCTTAAAAGCATCCCAAATAGAAATAAAATCTTACGAAATTCGCAGGATATAATTATAAAAACTATTGAAAACGTTAAAGAAAATATTGGTAAAAAGCGAGCCTTAAAAGCCTTTGGCGTAAGTGCCCAACAGTATTATAGCTGGAAAAGAAAAATGAATTGCAAGTTAATACCCCAAACTTTCTGCCGGAAAAAGTATAAAAGACAACTAACAATAAACGAAGTTAATACAATTAAAAATTATCTGAATGCTCCCGAAATTAAAAATTGGGGTTTATCATCTGTATATTACAAAATTCTTCGCGACAAAAAAGCTTTTTTTAGTAAAACCAGCTTTTACAAATATGCACGAATACTAAATCTTTGGCGAAAAGCAGAAAAAAAAGTTAAATACGGCAAGGGAATAAGGGCAACTAAACCCAAAGAAATATTACACATGGATATTACAAAATTTAAGACCAAAGACCAGAGCAAAGTAAATATTTATTTTATTGTAGATAATTATTCGCGTTGCATACTGGGATGGAAAGCTTCAACAGAATATTCAGCAAATATTGCATTTGAAAACCTTAAAGAAGTTTATCACAAACACAACTTAAATAATATACCCTTTATTGAACTTATTACCGATGGTGGCTCCGAAAACAAAGGTAAGGTATCTCTTTTTGCTAACGACTGTAACAATAACATAAAAAAACTAATAGCGCAAACAGATATAATTCTTTCAAACAGCATGATTGAATCGGTAAACAAACGTATAAAGTACGATTTTTTATACCGCAACGAAATTATTAGCCCCGAAGATTTATATAAGTTACTTGCAATTATTGTTGAAGAATACAACAATAAACCTCACTCAGCTCTTTTTGGCCTAACGCCAAACGAAGTTCTTAAAGGACAAATACCCGACAAAAATCTTTTTGCTAATGATATTACCAACGCCCGTAAAAAACGTTATACTATAAATAACAACGAAGCTTGCCTATCTTGCTATTAGTATAAAGCCAGATCAGAATAAGCCATTTTTAGGGTTTTAAAAATATTTATTCATTTCAGAAAAATGTAAATCATTCATACAAATCACCTCCAATTTATAACAGACACAATTAGTACTTTAAAAATTATGACTTTCTTTCTTTACATATTCACATTTTTATAAAGCTAACTCTATATTCACAGTAAATTTTTATATCCGCCTGAATATGTGCTATTTTCCCAATATCGGGAAGGATTTTTGGTGTTTTCGGGGGGAGTGTGCACTGCACAAAATAATATTTAACGAAGCCCTGACCAAAAAAGAAATTCAGCCTGTGGTTAATGGACTTACAAAGTATATTAATAAATAAACGCCAGACATTCGCCCGGCGTTTTCGTTATCCCCAATATTGGGAAGGGTTTTTGCTGTTTTCGGAGGGAGTGTGCAGGGGGGAGACAAGAGTAAAAATCTACTTTCATAAAAACTCTTCCTTACTTATTAGTATACCCTGTTGCTTTAGTGCACTATCAAAAACATGCTCGATATTTGCTAAATCCCACTGGTATTCAAAATTAAAACCAAGATATCCTATAAAGAACAATAATATTGAAAGATAAACAGCCTTTTCTGTAAATATAAAAAACATTATTATTGAAATTGCTAAAAGAAGAAAATACATTATAACACTTAATTTACCTTTCAAGATTAAGATAATACCTTCTTCTTCAATAACTGAAATATTAAAATCACCACCTGAAAGATAAACAAATGATTTATTTCTTGTAATACGAACAACTTTGTCCTTTCTCAAACAAGTCGATAATAGTTTTTTTTTGGACTTCTCAATAGTACTATCATCCAAAAATTTTATAACACTTCTAAAAAAAATATAGGCATCATCCTTTGTCTTAAAACTTGTATAATACTTAATTTTTCTTTGTGAAATAAGCCATTTGAGAATACTATTGATCTTCATTATCATTACTACTATTATTATTAATCAAATCAGAGCCACTAACGGCAGTACTAATACCATCGGAGGTATGCTTAACTGCGGGTTCTACTACATTTTCAAGTGTAGTAATATTTTGTAAATTTTTATAAAAATTAAATATCGATCTTCCTGTAAAAAGTAATTCAAGACCAGACACTAAGTTTTTGCCTTGATTTGTTCCCGTTAAAATATCTAACGCATCAGACAAAGGAGTATCTCCCGTATTTCCAGATCCCTTACTTTGACTATAACCTTCTGAAGTCGCAGAATTTAAAGCCAAAGCCCAAATTACAGGACCACCAAAAAATCCTAACGCAAATTTACCGGCAGCAATATAATCAGATTTATATACATTACCCGATAAGCCACAGTCATGATGTCCTTCCCATTCTGTTTGGTATGTTGTCCCTCTAGAAATTGTATTATCCATTTCACTATAATGCAATTCATAACCTTCATATATAGCAGTTGCAGTATTCCATCTACTTCTATAATTCATTGTAATAGGATTGCCATATTTATCTTGTGAATATACTTTAACTAACATAACATCACCCAAATTAGAATTACTTGCTTCTTCAGCAGTAAATGTTTGTATTTCTGGTTCACCTGTATAATATTTAGGATCCCATAAAGTTAAAATTATGCCTTCTAATCCATCTAAATCAATTGCTTGAATAGGCGTATTACTTGCGAATTGATAAGGTGTTAATTCGGGATATTTCTGTCCATATACAATAAGAGGGTCAGCCGACATAAATCTTGCTATACGACTATCGTATATTCTTTCACCAAAATCTAAATGACTTCCAGTCCAGCCCGTAATCTCATCATCCTTTTCCTGTCCGTTAAACCCAAAGCAATACCGTCTCGTGTTACTACACGAAAACTTATTTTCTCCGTATGCAAAGGTTTGTGTGAACATTTTCGACTACAACAAAGGAAATATAAAGTACTTCTTTTCAAAAGTAGTTATTTCCTGTGAATTTAGAAAATCTAATTATTTAACGTAGAGATTTCCCGTTTAACGTTAACTGTCTTGAAATAATCGTTGTTTACTCTACCCCAATGGATGGAATTTATTAATCAAAGTTCTCTGTTCTTCTACAGGTACGTAGCGGTATTCTGCAGTTGACGATATCCATCTGTGACCAGCATATAATTGCACCTGCTCAAGTGGAAAGTTCTTTTCATTTAGCCAATTGGCAATGACACTCTGCCTGATGGTTTTGGGGTTCAGGTTCCGTTCAGGGAACAGTATCTTGAAAGTGGAGACAAGATAATTGATATCGTCTATCGTTAAAGGTGTGCCTAGCTTACCTATGAGAAGGGTTTCCGTTTCAACCCGAAGCAATTGAGGACGGATTACATGGATGTATTTGTCAAGTAATCTGTATTGCTTTGGTTGCAGTTCAAGATGTCTTCTTGTTTGTTTCCTGCTTTCTTTGATATAGATGGTACCTGCATCTAAATCAACATGTCGAACTTTCAGGGCTTGCATTTCGCCAGAGGATAGACCCTGATAGATCAACAATGATATGACCACCTGATTGCGGATTTTCAATTCTTCATATCGTTCTTCTCTTTCCATAAGTAACTCGAGTTCTGCTCCAGTGAAAAGATCGTGGTGTATGACTCCTTTTCTTCTCTTACCTTTCAATATAAGTGTTCTGCATGGGTGGTCATTGCGTCTGCCAATTTCCACAAGGTAATCGTAGTACTTCTTTATAGCTGCCAGAACCCTGTTTTTAGATCCGTTGCTATTTAGGTTTTGGGTATGTTCTTCAATGTACTGAAGTATCTCCCTGTATTTGAAATTGTCTGCATCTTTACATAAAGCCAGGAATATTCCTATGGTATATAG
>PHDH01000245.1 GCA_002840935.1 Bacteroidetes bacterium HGW-Bacteroidetes-21
CTACAAGTACTACAAGCAACCCTACTGGAATAGTATATAATACTTTGGGTGATTATGATGTAACCCTAATATTATATAGTACATTAGGAAACGATACCTTAACAAAACCAGCTTATATACATGTAATTGATAATTCTGTAATTGACACACTGACAGCTGATTTTACAGCGATTACCGGTCGCCTTATTGTGCAGGGCTGGAGTGTAAGTTACGAAGATCTAACAGTGGGATATCCAACTTCATGGCAATGGAATTTTCAGGGAGGGACTCCTGCCACTTCAACCATACAAAATCCGCAGAATATTACGTATTCAACACCAGGTATTTATGATGTAACTCTAATCGTGTCTAATGGAATTTCTGCTGATACATTGGTAAAAGACGATTATGTAGTTGTTACAACCGAACCATGGCCAGATCCTAATGGTTATTGTGAAGATACAATTACTAATGTTAGAAGTAATGAGAGGCCTTTAACTTTCAGACATTTAGCTCCATCCAAATGGGGTTATTTCCCCGGCCATAACGAATATGTTGTAAAAGCTTATGCTGAAAAATTTGTAAACTATACTTATACCGATGTATGGGGACTGATTGTTCCTGTTGTCAAGGCATATGGCGCAACATCTACAGCAAAAGTTAAATTTACTGTATGGGATGTGGATGCAAATGGTAAACCCGGCGTAGAAATTGAGAAAAAGGAAGTGGCAATCAATACTTTTACTCCTTACTTCTATCATACAATTATGTTCGATCACCCTGCTCCTGTAGATGGTGTCTTTTATGTAGGGTTCCAGTTAACATACAATAGTCCTGCAGATACTTTTGTTGTCTATATGGCTCCCAATCGTGGTGTAGGCGGAGAAAATACATTATTCTGCAAAAAAGGTGCTTCATGGCTTTCTCCTTCTCAGTTGCTGAGTGATACACTGAATACTTCAATGGCAATTAGATTACTTGGTTGCTTATATAACGAGGCAAGTGTTATCGACTGGGATAGTCAAATGGTGGTTTATCCAAATCCTTCAAATGGAATGGTCTATATGCAACTCTTCGATTTAGAAGTCAAAACTATGGCCGTTTCTGTATATGATATCTCCGGTAGAAAGATTTCAATGGAGATAAATGAAGATGGTCAAACAAATTATTCAATGAACTTTGGAAATTTGGAAACAGGTATTTATTTTATCAATGTAAATGTGAATGGACAATCAGTAACAAAGAAAATATCCATTCTAAAATAATTTGCATGATTTTTGAAAAAAGGCTATCAATAAGATAGCCTTTTTTTTTAATAAAAAAGGCAATGAAAGTATGGATATATTGCTATGTTTTAATAATTTTACCTCTTTCTGAACAAATTATAAGATGAAACAGTTATTATTTTTTATAATATTGATATTTAGCACATTAATTATTAATGTGGCAGATGCTTTTTCTCAAAAGGGATATGTTGATGTTAAAGGGCGAGTAAAAGATAAAAAGGCAAATTTATCCGAGTCCGTCATAGTCCTTTACGAAGGTGCTACCCAGATTTCATCTTTTAAAACACTCGCTGATGGTAAATTTATTTTGAAGCTTAATCTTAATAGCGAATATATTCTTCAAGTCTCTAGAGAAGGTTATATAACTAAAAAAGTACTTTTTGATACAAAAGCTCCAGATAAGGATATGATTTACCCTTATTCTTTTACCGTTGAATTATTTCAGACATTTGAAGGTGTTGATGTTTCTGCTCTTAAAAATCCCGTTACCAAAATTAAATATTCAGGAGATTTAGGTGATTTTGATTTTGATGTTGCTTATACTGAGTCGATGAAAAAAGAAATCGACAGAATTGTAGCACAAGTAGAAGATGCAAAAAAGAATATGTATGGTCAGCTGATTAAAAAGGCCGATCAATTTTTTGCATCGGAAGATTATGAAGAAGCTATCAAATGGTACGAAAAGGCTATCGATGCCGATCCATTCAGTGATTATCCTGATAATAAAATCATGGAAGCTGAAAAGCTCATGGTGAATAAGAAATCAAGTGATGAGCAGTACCAAAAAGCAATTACTGCAGGTGATAATAATTTTAATGCCAAAGTGTTTG
The DNA here is from genome assembly GCA_002840935.1 of Bacteroidetes bacterium HGW-Bacteroidetes-21. GTDB lineage: Bacteria > Bacteroidota > Bacteroidia > Bacteroidales > GWA2-32-17. Next base: position 2,096 of record PHDH01000245.1, read on the forward strand.
TTAAGGCAAAAGAGGAATATTCAAAGGCACTCAAGTTAAAGCCAAAAGAAAAATATCCGGCAGACAGACTTGCGGAAATTGAAGTGTTACTTAATAAAGAAAAAGCAGACGCTGATGCTAAGGCAAAAGAGGAAGCCTATAAAGCGGCTATTGCTAAAGGAGATGCTGCTTTCGGGACATTAAAATATGCAGATGCAAAAGTGGCGTATAATCAAGCCTTGGCTATTAAAGCCAATGAAGCATATCCCAAACAAAAAATTGCTGAAATTGATAAATTAACAGCAGATGCTGATGCAAAAGCAAAAGCAGATGCAGAAGCCAAAGCCAAGGATGATACATATAAAGCAGCCATAGCAAAGGCCGATTTGGCTTTTAATTCTAAGAAATATACTGAGGCTAAAACTGCTTACAGTGAAGCTTTGGCTATCAAAGCGAATGAAGCTTATCCTAAGCAAAAATTGACTGAAATTGATAAACTTCTGGCCGATGCAGAAGCACAGAAAAAGGCTGATGCCGATGCAAAAGCAAAGACTGATGCGTATAATGCTTCAATAGCTAAAGGTGATGCCGCTTTTAATGGTAAAAAATGGTCAGAAGCTAAAACCGCCTATAATGAGGCATTGGGGATTAAACCCGGAGAAAAATATCCTACCGATAAGTTGGCAGCTATTGCAGCCCAGGAAAAACTCGAAGCGGATAATAAGTCCAAAGAAGATGCTTATAAGGCTGCTATAACCAAAGGTGATGCCGCATTTAATTCACAGAAGTATCCCGAGGCAAAGACTGCTTTTAACGAAGCATTAGTTATTAAAGCAACTGAAGCTTACCCTAAGCAAAAAATTACAGAAATTGATAAGTTAATGGCGGATGCAGAAGCTAAGAAAAAAGCCGAAGCTGATGCAAAAGCGAAAAATGAGGCATATAATGCCGCAATAACCAAAGGAGACGCAGCCTTTAATACTAAAAAATGGACTGAGGCAAAAACTGCTTATAACGAAGCCTTGGGAATTAAACCCGGTGAAAAATATCCCACCGATAAATTAGCCGCAATTGCAGCGCAGGAAAAGCTGGAGGGAGACGCAAAAGCCAAAGATGATGCCTATAAAGCTGCCATAGCCAAAGGAGATGCTGCTTTTAATACACAGAAATATCCCGATGCAAAAACAGCTTTCAATGAGGCATTGGCAATAAAAACTACCGAAGCTTATCCAAAGCAAAAAATCGCAGAAATTGATAAATTAATGGCTGATGCCGAAGCACAGAAAAAAGCCGAAGCCGAAGCAAAAGCTAAAGATGATGCTTATAAAGCTGCCATAACCAAGGGAGATGCTGCCTTCAATACTAAGAAGTATACTGAAGCAAAAACAGCCTATAATGAAGCCCTTGCTATCAAAGCGACAGAGGCATATCCAAAACAAAAGATAACCGAAATAGAGAAGTTATTAGCTGATGCCGAAGCTCAGAAGAAAGCCGAAGCAGAAGCCAAAGCCAAGGATGATGCCTATAAGGCTGCTGTGGCCAAAGGGGATGCCGCTTTCAATACGAAAAAGTTTCCTGAGGCAAAAACAGCTTATAATGAAGCCCTTGCTATCAAAGCGACAGAGGCATATCCAAAACAAAAGATAACCGAAATAGATAAGCTATTAGCTGATGCCGAGGCGCAGAAAAAAGCCGAAGCAGAAGCCAAAGCCAAGGATGATGCCTATAAAGCTGCTGTGGCCAAAGGGGATGCCGCGTTTAATACGAAAAAGTATCCCGATGCAAAAACAGCCTATAATGAAGCATTGACCATCAAAGCTAATGAAGCCTACCCTAAGCAAAAACTGACTGAAATCGACAAGTTACTAGCTGATGCCGAAGCTCAGAAAAAGGCGGAATCTGAAGCCAAGGCTAAGGAACAGGCTTATAATACTGCCATTACTAAAGGGGATGCCGCTTTTAACGGGAAGAAATGGACTGAAGCAAAAACAGCCTATAACGAAGCGCTGGGGATTAAACCGAATGAAAAATACCCAACCGATAAATTGACCGCCATAGCAGCACAGGAAAAATTAGAAGCCGATGCAAAATCTAAAGATGAAAACTATAAGTCTGCTATTAATAAAGCTGATGCTGCATTTAGTAGTAAAAAATGGGCTGAGGCAAAAACAGGGTATAATGATGCGTTGACATATAAACCCGGAGAAAAGTATCCTACGGATAAGTTAGCTGCTATTGCCGCTCAAGAAAAACTGGAAGCTGATGCCAAAGCCAAGGAAGACTCCTACAATGCTGCCATTGCCAAAGGTGATGCTGCTTTTAATACCCAGAAGTATTCCGAAGCAAAGACAGCTTATAATGAAGCACTTGTCATTAAAACGTCAGAGACTTATCCAAAGCAAAAGATATCCGAAATAGATAAATTGTTAGCTGATGCCGAAGCGCAGAAAAAAGCCGAAGCTGATGCCAAAGCGAAAGAAGAAGCATACAAAGCTGCTGTAAACAAAGGCGATGCTGCTTTTAATACTAAAAATTATCCTGAAGCAAAGATTGCTTATAATGATGCTTTAAAACTTAAAGCAAATGAAACATATCCTAAGCAAAAACTGTCTGAAATAGATAAGCTATTAGCCGATGCCGAAGCACAGAAAAAAGCGGAAGCCGAAGCCAAAGCGAAGGATGACGCCTATAAAGCTGCACTGGCCAAAGGCGATGCTGCTTTCAATACCCAAAAATATCCTGAAGCTAAAACGGCATACAATGAAGCGTTGACCATTAAAGCCAATGAAGCTTATCCAAAACAAAAACTGTCCGAAATCGACAAGTTATTGGCCGATATCGAAGCACAAAAAAAAGCGGAAGCCGAAGCTAAAGCTAAAGAAGATGCCTATAAAGCTGCTGTAGCCAAAGGTGATGCTGCTTTCAATGCTAAAAAATGGAACGATGCAAAAACTGCCTATAATGAGGCGCTTAGTATTAAGTCGGGAGAGAAATATCCTACAGATAAACTGGCTGCTATAGCTGCTCAGGAAAAACTTGATGCCGATGCCATGGCTATGGAAGCAAATTATAAAACAGCTATTGATAAGGGTGACGCTGCATTTAATGCTAAGAAATGGGCTGAAGCAAAAGTCGGTTATAATGAAGCCCTAGTTTTAAAACCGGGTCAAAAATACCCTACTGATAAATTGGCTGCCATTGCATCTCAGGAAAAACTGGAAGCCGATGCCAAAGCAAAAGCCCTTGCTTTAGAGGAATCTTATAAAAAAGCTTTGACCGAAGCAGATGGCTTTTTTAACGGGAAGAACTTCGATGAATCAAAATCAAAATACAATCAGGCATTGGCTTTAAAACCCAATGAGGAATATCCCAAAAAACGACTCGACGAAATAGATGCGTTGATTCTTGAAGAATCTA
>PHDH01000005.1 GCA_002840935.1 Bacteroidetes bacterium HGW-Bacteroidetes-21
AAAATCTCAGCTTTATGAAATTGAACTTCAGAAAAAACGTGAGAAACAGAATCAGTTGGAGAGCATGAAGAAAAAAATCGAATGGGGAAGCCAGATTCGCAGTTACACATTACAACCTTATAAGCTGGTAAAAGATCATCGCACAGACTTTGAGTCCTCCAATCCCGATAATGTACTTGATGGAGATCTGGACGATTTTATAAAATCTTACTTATTAGAATATGGTCATTTGTAAAATATCCATGAATAGAAACGAAAAGAATATTAACAACGAATTGATTATGGGCAACATAAAGATTGTTGATATTTTTTTGTATCATTATCATCTTTCTAACGTATAAAATTACAAGAGAGGAAATCAAATGAAAACCACGACAGGGCTTTCCAAAATCCAGAATAACCCCCAATCACAAGTACTATACCCATTTTTTAGCAGAGTCCTTACATTCTTTGCTCTTTGTATATTTATACTTTCGACTCATACTGTTTTTTCTCAAAATGAGGGAATCTGGAAATTATACAGCGAAAATGATGGCATTAAAATTTTTACCAAAAAAGCAGAATGTCATGATAATGTAAATGGTTTACATTATGAATATGTTTTTGTAAAAATTCAGAACACAAACAATACAGATAAAAGTGTAATTTTAGATCCTACTTTAACATATGGAGATAAGCAATATCCTAAAGCGTCCGACAATAACGCTGTAAAAAGTATACTCATAAAAGCTGGCAATGAAATTCAGGGTGATTGTACTGAAAACAGCCCAGAAAGCCTGAAAATTTTCAGCCGTTTTCTTAATTATAGTAATCAACCTTCACTATCGGCCTTCGAACTCAACCCTAAAGTTGAAAATACCCAAACCGATGAGTAAGTTTGTAAAACATATCCTAATAATACTAATTGTTTCAACACAAGCAACTCTTGGTTTTTCGCAATGCGAGATCGAAGCCTTTGGAAACAATTCAACTGCAGACACTGTCCGTATTTGTATGGGCGATCATATTAATCTCCGTTCCAACGGAGATTGTGACGTTTATCTGATGCAAAATGACTTTAACAGTGGTAGCATAGGAAGTGGCTGGTCGTCGAATGCAAACCCAATGTTTAATAACCCTTGTGTAGCCGGACCGGATGGATCCATTTGTTTGTGGGTTGGACCTGCCACGACTTTCCCTCGTCAATTGGTAACTGTTCCCTACTCCGTCACACAGTCGTGTACTATTTGTTTCGATATGATTTATTCTGTACAAGGTGTTCCTTCTCCGTGTGAAGGGCCAGATTTGCCCACAGAAGGCGTCCACTTGCAATGGTCGAATAATGCCGGCGCCACATGGACAGATATTAACTACTGGGGACCTAATGGTGGCTACGATGCCAACATGACAAACTGGCGTAATTACTGTTGCAATGTACCTGTTGCCGGAACAAATATTCAATTCCGTTGGTTTCAGTCTAATACTTCAGGAAACGATTACGACCATTGGGGAATTGACAATGTAGTGATTACTTGCCCGAGTCCTCCGGTCACCGTATGGTGGACAGGACCTGCAGGGTTTACCTATAACAACTTTAATCCTCCTTCTTTTGCACCAACAACAAGTGGATGGTATGTTGTAAATATTTCGGACGGGAACTACTCCGCTTCTGATTCTGTTTATGTATTAATTTCTCAACCTTTATTTGTATCATTGGACCCAACAAACCCAACACTTTGTTACGGGCAAACAACCACCACCATCACCTCTCAGGTAACGGGAGGAACCCCACCATATATTTACAGTTGGAGTAACGGAGCCACGACAACTTCCATCAACGTGGGGCAAGGCGTTTATTCTTTGATTGTTAGCGATATAGCGGGGTGTTTCTCATCTTCAGCTTCTGTATTAGTAACGGCAAACTCAGCCCCTATAACAGTGAATGCAGGAAGCGATCAAACCTTATGTATTACAGCAACAACAGTGAATCTTACAGGAAATGTAACCGTAGCTACCGGAGGTATCTGGTCGGGGGGCAATGGTGTGTTTTCGCCCTCCAATACGAGTCTGAATGCTACCTATTATCCCAGTTCAACTGAAATACAAAATGGCGTGGTCACACTCACGCTCACATCTACAGGAAACGGTTCCTGTCCTATAGTTACTGACAACGTTGTTATAACTTTTCACGATTTTCTGGGAAATCTTTCCATCACCAATACGAATGTAAACTGCTATGGTGGAGATAATGGATCAGCTACAATTCAGATCACAGGCGGAAGCCAACCTTTCACTTATGCATGGAACACAAGTCCATTACAAACAACTCAAACAGCCACTAATCTTTCTTTAGGCAGTTATGTGGTGACTATTACAGATGCTATAGGATGTACAACAACATCATCTGCTGTCATTTCTCAACCTCCCAGTCTCACGGCATTGGTTAGTCCCGAATCTGTTTCCTGTTTTGGCGGGAACACCGGGTATGCTACCGTGACAGCTTTTGGAGGAACACCAGGATATGCATATATATGGTCTAACGGATCCACCAGCACTACAATCGTCGGTCTGGCTGCCGGAAACTATGATGTTACAGTAACAGATGCTTTAGGGTGTCAATACATCACCTCAACCCAAATAACGTCACCTGTTCAACTGTCGGTATCCATTTCAAACCCGACACTTGTTGCCTGCTTTGGACAAAATACCGGATCTGCCACCGTAAATGTTCTAGGTGGCACACCAGGATATACATACTTCTGGTCATCGGGAGCAGGAACTTCTCCAACAGCTATAGGAATGGCTGCAGGCAATTATAGTGTTACTGTGACAGATCAGAACGGATGTTCAGCATCAACTCAGGTTAGTATTACAGAACCCACACCATTGAATATTTCAACTACTTCAGCCAATGTAACCTGTTACGGTGGATCAAACGGATCGGCATCAGCCAATGTAACAGGAGGCAGTCCACCCTACCTGTATGTCTGGTCTCCATATGGTGGAGCAACAGCCTCAGCCAACGGACTGATTTCTGGTATTTACAGCGTTACAATAACTGATAGTCATGCATGTCAGATGGCTGCAGCCGTTACAATCACCCAGCCCGAACCACTATTAATCTCAGCCACAACTCAGAATGTACAATGTTTCAATACAAGTACCGGTTCTGCTTCCTTGTCTGTCAGCGGTGGTGTTTCTCCTTATATTTATCACTGGAATCCGAATATAAGTACCCTTCCAATAGCTACCGGACTGACTGCAGGCAATTACAACGTTACCGTAAGTGATGCCAACAACTGCTCCGTTTCAACCAATGTTTTTATTAATCAGCCTCTTACTCCACTTTCTGGAAGTATCTCTGTTAACAATATTTCATGCTATGGATTACAAAACGGCAGCATGACAGCCAATCCATCCGGAGGAACACCACCTTATGTTTTCAACTGGCAACCCGGAGGCAATTCGACTCAGACCGTTACAAATCTTGTCGTAGGAAACTATTTTGTGACAATTACGGATGCTAACCAATGTACTGTTATTCAATCGGCCTCACTGAGTCAGCCCGGCGGCATCAATCTTAATGCAGCTACCTCAGAATCAAGTTGCAACAACGCAACCGGAATGGCCTCTGTGAGTCCTTCTGGCGGCACCTCTCCTTATACTTACAACTGGATGCCCGGAGGAATAACGACATCTTCAATTAATTTAATTCCCTCTGGCATATATTACGTTACAGTATCCGATGCCATGGGTTGTTCTTCTGCAGGAGTGGTCACTGTAAATGATTTTGCCGGACCTCAGGTCTCTATTACAGACATACATAACGCAACCTGTTTTGGAGTCCATAACGGATGGGCAAGTGCAACCGCCACAGGTGGATTGCCTCCTTACAATTACGCTTGGTATCCCTATGGTGGCAATAATGATACAGCTTGGAATCTAGGTGCCGGGACATACACCCTGATTGTTTCTGATGCCAATGGCTGTCAGGGACTAACTGTAACGAACCCTGCTATTACTCAACCAACAGCTATTTCCATATCCTCATCACAAGTTAATGTGGCTTGTACCGGTGCTTCTAACGGATCAGCCAATCTTACGGTAACAGGAGGAACTCCACCCTACACTTATCTATGGTCTCCTGGCGGTTTTACTTTTGCCAATCCTATAGGTTTAAGTCAGGGTACTTATCAGGTTACGGTCAGCGACTTTAATCATTGCGAAGATTATTATTTTGTTGACATTATCGAACCACCCACATTAACAGCCACCATTTCTGCCTCACAAAATATTAGCTGTTATGGCTTGAATAACGGATCAGCGACGGTTCTTCCCAGCGGTGGCACACCTCCGTATTCCTACCTCTGGTCGCCATCTGGCTCAACCTCACAAACAGCCACGGGATTGACTTCAGGAACACATACTGTTTTTGTATCTGACGCCAAAGGTTGTTCCTTTAGTGTTTCGGTTTTCCTGACTCAACCTGCACCTTTGTCTATGATCACCGGATTTGACCAGCCTTTATGCAATAGTGGTGCGGATGCATCTGCATGGGTCTTTGCCTCCGGAGGATCACCTCCTTATACTTACACATGGTCTCCCTTTGGCGGTAGCAATGACACAGCAATTAATCTTCATGCTGGAATATATTCCGTACTGGTAACCGACTTTTTATCCTGTCAAAGTATTGCCATGGTAAACATTTCACAACCACCTCCTTTGGCCGCTTCCATCAGTAATTTTTCAGATGTCGACTGCTTTGATGGCAGCAATGGTTATGCTATAGCTACTGTTTCTGGCGGCACACCTACTTATCAATATCTGTGGTCGAATGGCGTAATTTCTCCCGCTAACACAAACCTATCCAATGGCGACTATTATATTACAATTACCGACGCTAATGGCTGTATAGATATTGATTCAGTCAGCATTCAGGAACCAGCCGCTACACTGATTTTAAATATTACTCATCAGGATATTTCCTGTTATGGGTTCAATAATGGCTCTGCTTTTGCACAAGTAAACGGTGGAACCCCTCCCTATACCTACATCTGGGTTCCTTCAGTTCAATTTACTCCACAGGCAAATAATCTGGCTGCCGGGACGTACACCGTATCAGTCATTGATGCCAACGGTTGTCAGGCTAGTTCCAGCGTAACATTAGCTCAACCTCAGGCCATGACGACCAATGCTTATATGGTTGGAGCCGTTCAATGTAACGCTACCGCTACCGGATCTGCCACAGTGACGGCCATGGGCGGTGTTTTACCATACGATTTCAACTGGAGTACAGTTCCTGTTCAAACAACTCCTGATGCACAAGGAATATTCGCTGGATTCTATTATGTCACAGTAACAGATGCCAATGGCTGCCATACGGTTGACTCAGTATTAATCTCAGAACCACCCTCCCTACAATCGGTCATTGTATCTCAAACTACGGTATCCTGTTTCGGGGGGAACAATGCAATCGCAACGGGTGGAGCCATTGGAGGTACACCTCCCTATCTTTTTGCCTGGAGCACTCAACCCATTCAGACAAGCCAATCGATTGCCGGATTATATGCCGGAGCATACACATTGACAGTTACGGATAATAATGGTTGTACAACTACTACCAACCTAAATATTAGCCAACCCACACAAGTTATTACTTCGGTAACCCCAAATATTATTATTTGCAAGGGAGAAGTTACCGTACTTTCAGCATCAGCCAGTGGAGGAACCTCTCCTTATGTATACAATTGGAACCAGTCGCTGGGATTTGGTTATTATCACACTGTAAATCCTCAATCCAACACCGAATATATAGCCACAGCCTTCGACGCAAATGGATGTATGGGAATTTCAGATACCATTTCTGTTCATGTGCTGGCTTTATACCCACAGGACGTTAACCTCACCGCTTTTTCGCCCATTTGCCCGGGAAATAGCAGCGAAGTATCTCTCACGGCAAATTGCGATATATTCGATACGCTGACTTATGCCTGGAGTCATGGTTTGGGACCCGGCACAGGGCCTTTCGTAGTAGTTCCTACGCAACCTACCTATTACGTGGTAACCGTAACCAATACTTGCGGATTTTCGGTCGCAGATTCAGCTCTTGTGAACTTTGCCCCTCCTCCAACCATACAATTTTCGACCAGCGATATTCAGGGCTGTGTGCCACTGACCATCGACTTTACTGATAATTCATGGACATCATTTGACGACATCAGTTCGTGGCAGTGGAATTTTGGCGATGGAAACACCTCTTCAGAACAAAATGTTTCCCATACTTTTACGACTTCCGGCACCTATGCCGTATGGCTCACCCTGACAACCACACAAGGTTGTACGAGTAATTCCCAAGGCTATCCCCTTGAAATTTTTGCCTTCGAAAAACCAACAGCTTCGTTTAACGTAAATGCCACGACGGTTTATCTGCCCAACGAACCTGTCATTTGCACCAATACTTCCCAAGACGCTCTGGCTTATTGGTGGTCGTTTGGAGACGGATACACCACAACACAGGAACACCCGCGTCATACATATTCACAACTGGGAGTCTACACTATTACACTCATTGCAACAAACACTTATACCTGTTCAGACACCGCTACAATTGAAATCGATGCCACAAGCGATATTATTTTCCCCAATGTGTTTACTCCAAATCCAGACATTGCTCCGGGAGGCGTATATGATGTGAATGACTACAGCAATCAGATATTCTTTCCCTTTGCCTCCGGAATTGAAGAATTCAAAATGCAGATTTTTAATCGCTGGGGGGAACTGATTTTCGAAACCAACGACATTGCCATTGGATGGGATGGGTACTACCGGGGTGACCTTTGCCAACAGGACGTATATGTTTACAAAGCTACAGCAATATTTATTGATGGTCATAAAGTTGAAAAAGTGGGCGACATATTATTACTACGATGAGACGAATTACTTACATATTAATACTGTTGCTTTTTACAGCAAAAGTTCAGGCCCAGGACCTGCAACTGACACAGTTTTATGCGTCTCCGATATATCTAAATCCCGCTTTTACAGGAGCCAATGCAGACCAAAGAATTTCCACTAATTTCAGAAATCAGTGGGCAGGACTCCCCGGAACGTATAAATCGTTTCTTGTTTCGTACGATCAGTACTTTAACAATTACAGAAGCGGACTTGGCGCCATGATTATCAGCGATAAAGCGGGTACTCAAGGATTAAGCAATAATATGATGGCTTTGAGTTATGCCTACGATTATCGCTTTCACCGCTTTTGGTCGCTATCCATGGGAATGAGGGCAGGTTACGGTTGGCGTAGTCTGGATTTTAGCCGTTTACTTTTCGGCGATCAGATTGCCCGAAACTCTCCTACCTCACTACAAACGCCTATCCCCGAAAAAGTAAGTTACATGGACATTTCAGCAGGGGCTTTGCTTTTCTCTTCCATGGAATGGATAGGAGTTTCTTTCAACCACATTAACCGTCCCGAAGAGACATTCCTGAACAATGAAGCGTCACTACCTATCAAAGGATCTGTTCATGGGGGAATCAATTTTCCAATTGGGAATTCAGGAGGAGAAGGAAGAAGAGACGAAAAACCAGTGATTGTCACAGCGTTTCAATACCGCTTTCAGAAAGATTTTGATCAATTTGACATAGGACTTTACTACAAAAAACCCATGTATTTTGCCGGCCTGTGGTACCGAGGTCTTCCAGGATTTAAAGCTTACAAACCGGGCTATAGTAATCACGATTGCGTTGCTTTTCTTGTGGGAGGAATGTATAAAAATATCACCTTAGGTTATAGCTACGATATTACAATTTCACTACTGGGTATGACTTCTGGCGGCTCACACGAAATTTCTCTGGGATACAATATTGTCAATCCTAAAAAGCCCAAAAAACACCGAAGCAAAATTATTCCTTGCCCCAAGTTTTAAATTCAATTCCAGATTAATTCTTTCCGAAGAACAAAAACTCGGTATGTCCGTCGCACTTGGCTGTTTTGAAATATCCAATGCGCCAGTGGAACTCAAGTCTAAGCTGCAATGTCAGCGGGTTGGTCGTATAAAGATCGGTATAAGCAGAAGTACTATACAAAGGACCGGCATAGGGATAATGCTCATCCTGCATAATATTTGTAAGCGCATAATTCAGGCGAACACCCAGACTTATGTCGAAAGCTTCCTGATAATAAAGTGGACCACCAAAGCCTAACTCAATGGTAGTATATCTTTCAGCATACATATTGCCGCCACGATAATCAGGCGTTTTACTGTTGGTTGTAAATTTAGGACCAATTTCAAAATATCCGGTTTCAACTCCTCCGGCACGCAACAAGATAGCATGACCTGTAGTCCCTAACACAATTTTATCCGTATATTCTTCGCTTAATGTAGTAGGGTTATTTGATACCATATCATACGACTGGGTCAGTGTTTGGCTGCTGAATTCATATACTAATCCCATATTAAATGGGAACATGACTCCAAACTTTCCATAAAAGCCATATGTGGGATTCAATGCTGAGGCCTTAACCTCGACCCCTTCAAAAAAATGTTTCTCAAAAAACATGGCATTACCAAAACCACCGCCACCAGAAAGAAAAAACCAGGTGGGTGACTTATCTCCTTTTTTTTGGGCAAAAGAAGAATAGGTTAACATTAACAAGATGGAGAATATCAGAACTCTTTTCATGCTTTTTTTTTACAATTATAATTAAAAAGGATTAATCTCCCTTCAGTTATTTTGTATATTTTTGAAAAAAATATGGCATGGCACATCAAAAAATTCTTGTAACCGGAACAGCTGGCTTTATTGGATTTCACACCGCCCGTTATCTGTTGAACCGTGGAGATGAAGTGTGGGGATACGATAACATTAATGATTATTACGATGTCACTCTCAAGCATGCACGTTTGGCAGAACTAGGAATAGATATCAATCATGTTGAATATGGAAAAACTATTAATTCTTTTTCAGGCAATAATTTTCATTTTGTAAAAGGGAATCTGGAGGACGAAGAATTACTCAATAAAGTATTTAAAGAGCAAACGTTTGATGGGGTTATACATCTGGCTGCACAAGCAGGCGTAAGATATAGTTTAACCAACCCTCATGCTTATTTAAAATCGAACTGGGAAGGGTTTCTCAACATACTAGAGGCCCGTCGTCATTATGGCAACGGACATTTGGTTTTTGCCAGTTCATCTTCTGTTTATGGCCTCAACCAGAACTATCCTCTGGCTGTGGGACAAAGCGTTGATCACCCTATAAGCCTCTATGCCGCATCCAAAAAAAGCAACGAATTGATGGCGCATTGCTATAGTTATCTATACGGGTTTCCGTCTACCGGGCTGAGGTTTTTTACAGTGTATGGCCCGTGGGGTCGTCCTGATATGGCTTTGTTTATTTTCACAAAAAATATTCTCGAAGGCAAACCCATTGAAGTTTACAACGAAGGGAAAATGATCCGCGACTTTACTTTTGTAGATGATATAGTTGAAGGAATAGTTCGGGTTTACGACAACGCCCCTGAAGGAAATCCGTTATGGGATGGCAAAGACCCTGATCCGTCCACCAGTTGCGCCCCCTGGCGTGTCTTTAATATTGGCAATAATAATCCAGTTGAACTTCTTTCATATATTTCTGCCATAGAAGATGTACTGGGTAAAAAGGCCGAAAAAATCCTACTCCCCATGCAACCCGGTGACGTGGCTGCAACCAATGCAGATGTTGCTGCCCTTGAAAAAGCGGTAGGTTACCGTCCTACAACGGGCATACAAGAAGGTATTTCAAAATTTATCGACTGGTATCGCAAGTTTTACAAAGTATAACATGCCCTGGTTTGCCCTCTATACTCTTTCCCGACAGGAAAAGAAAGCCTCTCTCTACCTGGAAAAACAACACATTGTACATTATCTTCCGTTAGTAAAAACACTTAAACAGTGGTCGGATAGAAAAAAATGGGTTGAAGAACCTTTGTTTAAATCCTATGTTTTTATTCAAGCTGATTTTCCCTCCCAAACTTTTTACGAAGCCACTAAAACACCAGGAATTGCCTACCCCGTGAGATTGGAAGGAAAACCCCACCCCATTCCGGATGAAGTTATTGAGGCCATTCAACAAATGATTGAAAACGGCTACCGGATTAAATTACAGAAAATTCCTCTCAAAGCCGGAACGCCCGTCGAAATTATTTCTGGTCCACTCATGGGAATGAGAGGTGAAGTAGTTTCGGGCAAAGGAAAATTCAAATTCATTATCAAAGTAAATACTATCAATACCGCCTTGTTGATTGATGTCCCTCAGGAAAATTTGAGCCCCCTGCATAAAAAATAGAGCCATAAAAAGCAAATAACAAGACTATTAATAAAATAAAATTCTATCAAAAAATAACTGGCATGACAGATAATAAACTACCAATAATCTCAGAAGAAGCAATAGTAACAAAGATATATATTGTAAGAGATCAAAAAGTAATGATAGACAGAGATCTGGCCGAATTGTACGGAGTAGAAACAAAGTATTTGAAAAGACAGGTCAAAAGGAATATTGTTCGTTTTCCTGAAGATTTTATGTTTAATCTTACAGAGCAGGAACTTACCAACTTGAGGTGCCAAATTGGCACCTCAAGTTGGGGTGGTACTAGATATACTCCAATGGCATTTACAGAACACGGAGTTTTAATGTTGTCAAGTGTTTTAGCTAGTGAAAAGGCAATAAATGTAAATATTCAAATTATGCGGATATTTACAAAAGTTCGTCAATTACTAACTGACAATTTAAGTATACGTCTTGAAGTAGAAACAATAAAAAAGAAACTTGAAAATCAGGACAAAAATATTGAACTCGTTTTCAGTTACCTTGATGAACTTATAGAAAAACAGGAAAATCCAAAACCCCGCAAACGTATCGGTTATAAAACAAGTAACAAAGAAGAATAACTAATTCTCTCAGTTTATTCTCAAGAATTCGTGAGGATATTCCCTTCGTCCTTTCTTACACGCCACTCATTCTTTTCCGGAATTCTTCTAAATGGTGATCGTTGAAATCAAGATGAGTGACCATTCTTACCTGATGTTTTCCGAAGGGCGCCGCTTTAATGCCTTTTGTCAGTAGCTGTTTTGTGTAATCGTCGGAGGTTAGGTTTTCTTTTAGCGAAAAGATAACAATGTTGGTATCCACAGGCAGTATTTCGGTGACTTCGGGATGAGCCAACATAATTTTGGCAATTTCCTTTGCCCGGGCATGGTCTTCTTTGAGTCGAAGAATATTGTGATCGAGAGCATAAATTCCTGCTGCTGCCAAATATCCTGCCTGACGCCAGCCTCCCCCGAATCTTTTACGAACGCGACGAGCCTGATAAATGAAATCTTCTGTCCCCAACAACAAAGATCCAACAGGTGTTCCCAATCCCTTCGACAAGCAAACGCTCATGGAGTCGAACAGACAGCCGTATTCCCGAGGTGTTTCTCCGGTTTCGACCAGTGCATTAAAAATTCTCGCTCCGTCGAGATGCAATGCCATGTTATGTTTTTTACAGACTTCTTTAATTTTTCGAATTTCGTTGAGATCGTAGATTGCCCCGCCCCCTTTATTGACGGTATTTTCGAGGCTAACAAGACGTGAAACGCAATGATGTACATTATCAGGCTGTATGTTCTCCTCGACCATCGTGGCCGTAAGACGCCCTCTGTCACCTGTCAACAAATTGACCGAGGCATGGGAATTTGCAGCAATACCGCCACCTTCGTACATGTACACATGCGAAAGTTTATCGCAAATCACCTCGTCACCCTGTTTAACATGGACATTAATGGCAATCTGATTTGTCATTGTGCCTGATGTGCAAAACAAACCAGCCTCGTAACCAAATAACAGCGCCGCTTTTTGCTCTAATGCCTTTACCGTTTCATCCTCTTCGAAAACATCATCTCCCACTTCGGCAGCAAACATAGCTTCCAACATTTCTTTTGTTGGTTTTGTAAAAGTATCGGAACGTAATTCTATCATCTTCATAATTAAAAAGTTTAATGCTTAAATAAATTCTTCATTTGCACAGATTCTGCAGCCAATCGGAGATAATTATTTTTTCCGCACCCATTTTTTATCCTTAAAATCCAGAATATAAAAACGAAGTATCTCTCCGCAACCGGTGCAAATATCACAATACATTGGCTCAACAACATAAAATAGCGATTTAGAGTATTTGGGACCAATGTGGCCATTTTCAGCCGTCAAACCAGTTTTGACCTGCTGCACAATTTCTTCACTTCCGCATCTGGAGCACTTCATTTTCTTCTTCTTTAAAAAGTAAAATTACGAAATCCGCTGACTAATAGAAAAAAGCTACATGTTTTACAGCATATAAACAATGCGTCATTTTGTGTATTTTCGTTATCAAATTAATACTTTTATTATGGAATATCGCATTGAAAAAGATACCATGGGACAAATTGAAGTTCCTGCCGAAAAATACTGGGGAGCCCAAACGCAACGTTCTATCAATAATTTCAAAATTGGTCACGACACCATGCCGGTCGAAATCATTCGGGGTTTTGCCATACTTAAAAAGGCAGCTGCAATGACAAACTGCGAACTCGGTGTTTTATCACAAGAAAAAGCAGATCTTATTGCCCGCGTTTGCGACGAGATACTTGAAGGAAAACTGGACGATCAATTTCCGCTGGTCGTTTGGCAAACGGGTTCCGGCACACAATCTAACATGAATGTCAACGAAGTGATTGCCAACCGTGCTCATATTCTTTCCGGAGGCCAATTAACAGACGAGAAAAAAGTATTACATCCCAACGATGATGTTAATAAATCGCAGTCTTCTAACGACACTTTTCCTACAGCCATGAGCATAGCTGCTGTAGATACAATAAACAAAATCACCATCCCCGGCATAGAAAAACTCAGAAATACGCTGAACGAAAAATCTATGTTATTTTCATCCATCGTTAAAATTGGTCGCACGCACTGGATGGATGCTACGCCTTTGACTTTAGGTCAGGAGTTTTCGGGATACGTTTCACAGATTGACCATGGACTTGAAAAAATTCGTTGGTCGTTGCAACACATGTCCGAACTGGCCTTGGGTGGAACCGCCGTAGGAACCGGCATTAATTGCCCTACAGGTTATGCCGAAAGGGTAGCAGAAATTATTTCAGACTTAGCCGGACTTGATTTCATTACAGCACCCAACAAATTCGAATCCCTTGCAGCCCACGATGCCGTTTTAGGTGTTTCTTCGGCGTTAAAAATCATTGCCCTCTCGCTCAATAAAATTGTGAACGACATACGTATCATGGCATCCGGTCCACGTAGTGGTATTGGCGAGATAATAATTCCCGAAAACGAACCTGGAAGTTCTATCATGCCAGGAAAAGTCAATCCCACACAAGCCGAAGCCCTTACCATGGTCTGCTGTCAGGTCGCTGGAAACGACACCGCTATTGCCATGGGAAACATGCAAGGATTTTTTGAACTGAATGTATACAAACCCATGATGATCTTCAATCTCCTCAACTCAGCCCGACTGCTGGGAGATGCCTGCGTAAGCTTCAACGACAATTGTGCTATAGGAATTGAAGCAAACATGTCCGTCATCTCACTACATCTGGAAAATTCTCTCATGTTAGTGACTGCCCTTAACACGCATATTGGCTACGAAAATGCCGCTAAGATTGCAAAAACTGCACATAAAGAAGGGAAAACATTGCGTCAGGCAGCAATTGAATTAGGACTTGTAAGTGATGAAGACTTTACCAAGTGGGTTGATCCGGCGAAGATGATATAATAACATCTTCATTTCAGGCAATATTTTTAATCTGCATTTAGAAAATAAAAACAAATGCGATTGAATATTATTGCATCTTTTTATTTGTAGAAATAGTTACAGAAGATTTTACAAATACAATATAATCAAATTTACCCGACTGTGAAGATCTTGATTCCACCACAAAGGACTCATTTCTTTTTTCAGACACAAACAATTCGACAGGGTCTATATTTGGAGTAATTATTACAAAATAATTTTCAGGATCAATACACTTCTTACAAGAAATTATAACTTTCCCATTTTTCAATTCAGCAGTACCCACATCCACCAAATCATTTTTTTCTCTTGTAATATCCTGTGAATACCCTAAAATACTGATGCTAAAAAAAAGGATTAAAAACAATGTTTTTTTCATAAATTAGTTCTTTAAAACGTAAATAATTAATACCCCCTCCATTGCTTGTGAGGAATTTCCACCAACATAAATTGTTCCGCTACCACCAGATCTTAGAGCACGAACATCAAAAGTATAATCCCCATTTGAAGGAATCGTATATCTTGCTACAGAAGAAAAATTCTGCCACCCCAAATAATTTGTTCCAGACCAATCTAAGCTAAACCTAGTATAACCACCAATTGCAATCATACCTCCATTTACAAAAGCAGCAACATCAACATCAGCATGATCACTTGAACTCATAAGAGCATTCCCCGAATAATTAATAAGAACTCTGTCTCCAGTTGCTAATCCAGTAATTGTTACACTTTCACCAGTCACAACTTGAAAAGATGAAGTTAATGTTATAGATGCTGTACTTTCAACGCTATATATATGTGACGGGGTAATTACACCATTCCAAGTTGGCTCTAATCCAGCTCCTTGAGAAACTAATGCTTGTCCTGCATTGCCAGGTCCGCTGGTTGCAAGTACTAATTTCCATGCCTGAGCAGCATTATCTGAGGTTTTTCTATACCACAAAAATTGATCAAAAAAACTACCTGCTATTTGCATTGCATAGTTATTTCCATTATTAGAATGTCTTGAATCAATTAAATGCCACCATCCCGAGGAGCCTGTAGGATAATTGTTAGCAGCAGAAGCTACATCTGTTTCGAAAAAGCCAGAACGAGCACCTGCATCTCCTCGTAATCCAGCATTATTTCTGGTTTCAGTTCTTGCCAAACCATTTCCCCAATAAACAATTCCATCTGCACGAATGTTTTCGGAAGAATGTATTCGCTCAGCAGGGCTTAAATTTAATCCAACCCCGAGATACCCACCAGAATTTAAGACCATTTGAGGACCACTTCCAAATATATCTTCATCATATACTCTCAAAATATCATTATCTCCCGGGCTCCAGAGGCACATCGTATTTCCATTCATAAACAGACCACCACTTTCGCCATCCTGACTACCTTCAATCCACAAGCCAGCAGACCCCAGATTTGGGTTAAACGAGGATGCTGATCCTAAAAGTCCAGCAGTACCCCAATGAAACGTACCCGTAGTAGCAGAATTAACAAACATATCTCCTGTTGTCAGTGTGTTACCGGTAATATGAAGTTTTTGAGAGGGTGTTGTATTACCAAGTCCTACATTCGTCCCATTATCATAAAACTGACTGTTTCCAAGTGTAGTTCCGTTGGGTGTCCACTTGGGAATATAATTAAGTGTGCCCGAGCCAGAGGGTGCCATGCCGGCAGTCAGTATTTGCACCCAGGGATCCCATGTTGCCGCATCTGGTTGTCCTTGTCGCCAGAAAATACCTCCTTCGTTAAAATTCAGTTGGTGTGAGGCATCACCAGAGTTGTCTCCCCATGGAGCAATAGTCATCTGCCCTGAATATGTGCCGCTTCCTCCAACACCAACTGTAGCTCTGGTCTTAAATTCAAAAGCGACTTCATTGTTAAATGCCGTTGGAGCATCATTTACGGCTCTTGTATCATCCACATTCAAATGACCAAAATACTTTCCGGTTGTTCTTGTATTGCCTGTAATATCCAAATTATACGCTGGTGCCGTAGTACCAATTCCAACGTAACCATCCCCTTGGATTCTCATTTTCTCTGAAAATGTTGCTGAAGTTGAGTTATTAGTAAAAAACCTAAGATCCCCCATAGGGTTTAATCCACTTACAGCCGTAATATAGCTTTCAATACTAGCAGTACGACGATCTGTAGCTGCCAAAGCCGAATGAAAATTAATTTCGCCCACCTTACTTCCAGCTGTCGTTTTATTGGCTCCCAGTTGAAATTGACCAAAATCTGTTGCAGTATTTCCAGCATCAAAAACATGTAGCAATGTGGATGTCAGCCCACTAGGATATGCCGTTGCATAGGATGTCCCGATTCCGACCCGAACCGTATTTCCATTGGCATCTGATTTTATTCGCATTCTTTCGTAACTGTTGGTTCCAAAAGTAAAATCAACAGCATCATTAGTTCCTACAAAATTATTATTGATGACCACGCCATAACCAGAAGTAGGGGCAGTTGTCCCTGTATTCCCAGTTGTCATCCAGGCATCTTTGCCCTCCAAAACTCTTTTCCATGTTGACGTTGCTGTTTCCCAATAATAGTAACCTGGCCAAACATTGTTTGGTGACGCGCCTGCTGTTGCTGTATTGTAAACGAGTAAACTATTGGCAGGAGCTGCAACAGGGCCTGCCGCATTGGCTGCCGTTAAAGCAACTCTGGGAATAAGTAATCCTCGATTTGTAAAATCAATATCCAACGCAGAACTTGCATTGGGAACAGCTCCGGTAGTATTAATGGCTACCTGAGCATGAGCAACAATGGAAGCAAAAAATGCTAAAAAAAGAATGATATATTTTTTCATAACCATAAAAAATCAAAAGGATATTACAATTTGTTTCGATAACCTGTTTGTTGCACTTTCCAATGTCACAAAATACATCCCTGCAGCAAAGCCCGAATCATCCAGATTCAATGTCTTTGTTTTTTCATCCAACAGAATTTGCTTAGCATAAAATGTTTGACCCAGCAGATTGGTAAACTTCAATGTATAATTTTCTCCCGGCGTACCTTCCAGATTGACAATTAACTGTCCATTACCATGAAATATTTGAAAATTATCTTCTGACATTGAATTTTGACACGTAACTGCTGTAATAGACAATTCGGTTACTGTATTATCATAGTCGGTCTGGGTTAGTTTGTAATAGACTGTTTCGTTTACCGGGGTGGGATCGTTATATGAATAGGAATTTACCTCAGATGAATTTCCAGCAGCTGAGATAAAATCTACAAAACTATAATCTAACCCATTTTCACTACGCCATAGCGAGAAAAAGTTATTGTTAATCTCTGCCAGCGTCTGCCATTGAAGAACAACCTGATTTTCTTTACATTCTCCCGAAAAATTAACCAAACTAACAGGCAAAGGCGTTGTTGTACTTCCAAGGGTTACGCGAATATATGTAAGTGCATTAACAGAAGCATTTGAGGTAACATATTGCGAAGCCGGAACGGGGGTACTTGTTCTTGGCTCCCAATACACGGGACCTCCCCAGCCTCCCCAATAATACTGGGCCCGTTCAAAAGCTTCGAGATTTGCCTCTATATGACCATTGAGTTCGGCATCCCAGTAAGAGAAATTATAGCTCGTAAGAGCTTGTAATGAAGCTGGCTGCAATTCATAATATCTGAAAACGCTGTAATTTCCAGTAAAAGAACCCGACCCCTGTTGTCTCTCATGTCCTCTGATAATGAGCGTGTTGCCGAGCGCAGCCGCAGGGGTAAAATTAAAACCAAGATTTGCCACATTTCCTGAAGGATTGGTGCGCGTAGTTCTGATTGTCCCCGTTCCTAATCCTTCGGTTCCAGCAGCACTGGTAGCGCGAATTCTCCGGGTTTCTGTTTCACCAGTAATTACTGCCGTTGCGCCAAGTGTTGTAATATAATCTCTCAAATTAAAATGTCCGAGATTCATTTGTAATGTAGTATTTACGCCAATTGCCCTTGCAAGCCATACGCCATCTGCGTGACTATTATTGATAAACAAGCCATCAAAAGTAGTGAGTTGTGAACCTGAAATCGTTTGTCGGGCATTTCCGCTAAAACGCACCCAACTTCCCGCAGCGCAATTCACGGTAGCATTGTTAGTCCAACCTGCATTTCCTGAAAGCACAATAGAAGTGCCATTTTGAATCACCAGATTGCCCCCATTGATCAAAAATCCTTGAGACAAGCATGGCAATGCCAAACTACAAAGAGTTAATATCGTAAGAAATAAGTATTTCATGGCCGGTTAACATGCAAATATAATATTTCATTTTAAAAAAACCAAAGTTTAACATACTATATTATTTTGCTAATAAATAACAGGCAGGGCAAACATATCTAAAACAACACAAATACATATATTTCAATATTTAGATATCATGTAATATTACTTCGAATAAAACTTGATCTGAATTATTTTCATAAACATATAATCAATATTATTAATTATATTAATGTATGTATTCATCAAATTTACTTGACTTATGTATAAAACTAACCTATTTTTGTAAATTGGTTAAATCCACAAAACCTTTTTGAGGATAAGTCCCTTATAATAATTATAATCTACAATAAACATGAAAAAAACAGTACTTCTTGCATGTCTTTTTCTCTTTATATTTTCTCCAATATTAAAATCACAGGAAGAAACTATTCAGGGAATTCAAGTAAAAAAATCTGTTATCAAAGAAGAAATTGAGACAAATCCTTCAATAATAGTAAAAGACATTAGATCTGAAGACCTTACTCCAACTCGCATAAAAACTGATGAAATTATAATTCAAGAGAATTCCTCCCGCGAAAAATCAACATCTATCCCCGACTCATCAATTACTATAAATGAAAAGATTATAACAAATCATTTGAAAGGCATCCCATTGTCCTATAGTAATATTAAGTCGGGAGAGGAAGAAAATGGAACAAAAGCTGCACCAGCCAACGACGCTATTTGCAGTGCAACGACTATTGCCGTAAACGGAACCTGTTTGGACAACCAAACGAATATTGATGCTACATCAGATTATTATGGGGGTTGCGTGCTTAGTGGTAGTCCTTCCGTTTTTTACAAGTTTACGATTACCGCTCCAAATAACATGATTACAATTTCTTTGAATGACTTTAGTAGTTTAGGTCGTCAATTGTATTTATATTTGATGAATGGCCTTTGTACTAGTCCCAATGCCATAAATGCCGAATGTACTACAACAACAGCAACTCCTTTATCCTTTAGTTTTTATAATTTAAGTCCCGGCACTTATTATCTCATGGTTGCAACACAACCAGGCGTCGGAAATATGCTTAGTAGATTCGACATTTGTGCTACGCAAGCCATTGCCCCTCCTCTTATTACCGGACCTGAGCAAGACTGTTTTGGAGCTATTGCCGTATGCGACCACACTTATATTCAGAATGTTTCATATACGGGTTTTTGGGATACTCAGGAAATTACCACTGGATTTACTTGCCTTTATGGAGGCGAAAATAATTCGGTTTGGTATGTTTTCACTCCTCAAACGAGCGGCAATCTGGCTTTCATGATTCAAACAACGAAGGATTATGATTGGGCTTTATATAATCTTACTGCCATAGGGGGATGTGCCAATGTTCCCGGCGCTACACCCGTATTATGTAATTATTCCGGCACATTAGGTAACACAGGAACAACCCTACCCGTAAATGCAACAATACCTAGAAGTGTTAATGATTTAGGTCTACCTACCATGGCTGGTATACCTGTAGTAGCTGGGACTACATACGCATTAATCATTGACAATTATACCGCCGATATTAATGGTTATACCTTAAGTTTTGATATTTCAGCTGGTTCTGCCTCAATTGCAGATAATCCACCTGCCACCGGAGCTTATCCCTCTATGTCATCTGCCAGTGCTTCGTGCACTGCCAATACTATAACAATTAACATGAGCGAAGGCGTTGAATGTCTGTCTATTAATCCAAACAATTTCACATTGACAAATACTTCCACAGGAGTAAATTTCACTTCTGCAATAACTCAAATTACTGGTGTAAACTGCTCTTCAGGAGGACTTACGACGCAGCTTTTAATAACACACAACGGCACATTAACCACTGGAGTTTATCAGATTTCTGTAAATGCAGGAGCCACATTAACAGACAAATGCGGAAATCTAATACAACCCGGAGGGACCGTTTCATTTAGCTATCTGGCAGCTTTAACGCTAACTTCAAGCGCCAACAATATTTGTGGTGGTGAAACTATTTCTCTCGATGCAAATGGTGCAGACGGCACACCTTCCGTAACCACTTACAATCTAAATCCTGGGGGTCTCACCAACACAACCAATGGGGTTTTCGCTGGTTTAAGCCCTACAGTAACTACAACATACACTGTTTCTGCCACTTTTGGCGGTTGTACAAGAACTGCCAACGTAACAGTCAATGTAGAAGGAAATATTGTAACTTCCATTAACCCGACAAATCAAACTGTTTGTTCTTTCCCTACTTCCTTATCTGCTAGCACAAACATTAATGGAACAGCCTGTGTGGGATGCACATATCTATGGTCTACCGGCCAGACAACACCTAGTATTAGTGTCACAACAGCCGGAACATATTACGTCACAGCCACAACAGTAAATGGATGCCACAATTTCAATAGCCCTTCCAGCATAATTTCAGTGGCTGGTACAGGCACGGGTGGAGGCACATGCGACGTAATTTACGTTTCTCCTGCTGGCGGTGGAACTGGTTATACTAAACTATCACCCACAACTCTTGCCAATGCAGTAATTAATGCAAGATGTACTAATACTATTATCAAAATGCAGAAGGGAACATACACTTTGACTAATTGTCAGGCCGTTCCTAGCTATATAACTATTGAAGGTGGTTTCGATGCTCTTTACGAGACAAAATCAAGCAATTTAACTGGCGGGGCTAATTCAACAACAATACGAAGAACAAACTCTAAAGATGTTATTGGTGGAATAACGTTTAATACTTGTACTGCACTGCTTGTTGAAGATGGAGCCAAACAATTTCGCATTCAGGATATACGTATAGAACTTCCGGGCTCTGCTTTTGTAACAGGTCATGCAGCAGGAGCAGGAGTAATTAATTATGGAATTAAACTAGGCACAACATGTAGCGACTATAATATTGTAAGATGCTACATTGATGCAGGCGTAGGGGCCGCACCATAATTCATTAAAAAAACTACGATAGCTTACAACTTTAAAATATTACGTTGATGAAACAAATACTAAATATTAGGAAACGGGCAATAGAAACAATCATTTTGTTTTTATTATTACTAGCCTTTTCAAATAATTATCATGCTCAAACAGTTGTTAATTATCCTGCCAATGGAACTTTCACTGTACCTGCTGGTGTTTCTCAAGTTATGGTTGAATGTTGGGGAGGCGGAGGCGCTGGAGGCGCAGGTGGAGTAAGTAATGCACAAGGTGGTGGCGGAGGCGCTGGCGGCCAGTATGTTAAATCGATTATTTCAGTTGTTTCTGGAGCAACCTATAATGTCACAGTTGGAGCTGGAGTAAGTACAGCAAGTGCAAATGGTAATGATTCCTGGTTTTTAAGCAATACAACTATAATTGCAAAAGGTGGACAAGGTGGTGCATCCTATGCATCAGGCGCAGCGGGTGGCTTAGGCTCAACTACTAACGGAATTGGAGATGTAATTTACAGTGGCGGTAATGGCGCCAACGGTGGAGCGGGATTAAGTGGTGGCGGTGGCGGTGGCGCAGGAAGTACAGGAAATGGAGGAAATGCTTCGGGTACAACTGCAGGAACCGGAACTACAGTAAATGGAGGAAATGGAGGGGCTGGAAATACTTCAAATGGCGCGGCAGGTGGTGCCGGAAATACTTATGGTGGCGCTGGTGGTGGTGCAACCAAATCAAGTACTCCAGGCTCTGGTGCTCAAGGATATGTTAGAATCAGTTATTGTTCTGATGCCACATTACCTGCAATACCTGCAAATCCAACCGTTTCACTTTCAGGATGCACTGTTACTATTACAGCTACTGGCACGCCCCCTGCAGGTGTTACTTGGTTTTGGCAGGGAACAAGTTGTGGATCATCAACCACTTTAGGTTCAGGATCAACTTATAACCCTACAAGTTCTGGTATGCAGTACATAAGAGCCAGAGACAACACAACAGGTTGCTGGTCTTTAGGATGTGGAAGTGTATCGACAATAATACAGCAGCCAGTAATTATTACAAACCCAATTAGTAGAAGTGGTTGCATTGGGTCTTCTGTTTCGTTTTCAGTTACAGCAACAGGAGCTGGCTTAACTTATCAATGGCGTAAAGGGGGAGTAAATATTGGAGGTGCAACATCTGACACTTATACCATTCCTAGTATTATTGCAGGAGATGCCGGCAATTACGATTGTATTATAACCGGGACATGCGGAACTGCAACATCTACAGCAGCAACGCTAACAATAATAACTACCGGATTAACCGGAACAAAGACCGTCGGAAGTGGTGGCGATTATACAACGCTAAAACTAGCATTTGATGCCATTAATACCAATGGACTATCAGGAAATCTACGACTAGAAATTATCTCAGACATAACGGAAACAGCAGAAGCCAGATTGAATCAGTGGACTGACTGCAGTGGCGCAACAGGCTATACCGTAACAATTTATCCTACAGGCGCATTAGGAACCACAAGGACCATTTCCGGCAATATTGCGACTTCACTTGTTACGTTTAATGGTGCCGACAATGTTACAATAGACGGAAGACTTGGAATGACGGGAGCTGCAAATAGCTTGGTTTTCACAAATTCAAATGCTACAACCGGATCTACAATAAAATTTATTAACGATGCAACAAAAAATGTCATTAAATATACAAGCATACAGGGTGCTTCTGCCAGTTATACAACTGGAATAGTATTCTTTAGCACAGCTTCAACGTTAGGGAATATAAATAACAGCATTGAATCTTCAAGCATTTACGGAACCGCATATACTGGCTTGTATTCAGAAGGAACTGTAGGAATGGAAAACAAAGACAACGCCATATTTTCTTGCAATTTTTATAACGTCAACACTACTTTAGGTTGCTATATTTCTGGAATTGATCTAGAAGGAGGAAATACTAGATGGACAATTAATACAAACAGTTTTTATGTTACTTCAACAACTTCGGATATTAATTATTGGCCATTATTGATTAATAGCCCAAATGGAAATGAATATAAAGTAACCAATAATTATATAGGAGGGCAATCTCCAAATGCTGGAGGATCAAGTTTAACAATTTCTAATACAGGATATATTCTTACTTTGTATGGTATTAATGTTACTGTCAGCAATTCTGGTGTTTCTGAAATTACTAATAATTATATTAAAAATATTAATTTTACAACTTACCCATCCTCAACAGGAACAGTACGATTTCTAGCAATTTCTTCAACAGGAAGAATTAACGTTAACAATAATATTATTGGCGATGAGTTAACCGGCTCAATTGTAATTACTATCAATGCCAACTCAACTTATAGTGGGGGGGTTACAGGTATAATTAAAAATGGTGACGGGACCGTTAATAACAATAAAATTGGTTCATTTTCAATTAATGGAACGATATCAGCTCAATTACTATTTAATGCAATACAAATTACAGGGTCACTCATAAATGATGTTACTATTTCAGGAAATATTATTGGAAATGCCAATACGGCGAATAGCATTCAATCAGCAGCAGGCGCAACTCCTGGTATAACATTTGGAGGTATTTTTTTCGGAACAGCTGGAAGCTATCATACTACTGTTTCAAACAATATAATTGCTAACGTTAATATTGGTTGTACATCAACTCGTCCCTTCTTTATTGGGTTAAACAATCAGGGTACAGGAGGTTCTCAAACAATAATTGGCAATTCCATTTACAATATTACAACAGCATCTTCTAGTGCTGGTTATTTTTCTACTCCTACAGACTTTCCTGCTATTTGTGGAATCAGGACAAACAATACTACTGCAGGTTCAAATCTGAATATTTCATCCAATGTTTTACATTCTTTGCATGCAACTAACGCAACAGCTGATGTAACAATATTTGGAATTCATGCTGGCACTGCAACTAGCGGCACTCACATCATTAATGGAAACTATATTCATAGTTTAACAACTATTAATCCTTCACTTAATGTTTGGCAGGAGGGAATTGTTTTGACTGCCGGTACAGCAACAATATCTAATAACATGATTAGATTAAGTGGTAATTCTGTTAATACTGACAATTATTATGTTGGAATATATAATGGCTCTACTTCAACAAACTCTATTCTTTTTAACTCCGTATATATTGGAGGTACTGCAACAGGATCCCAAAATACATTTTCTTTTGCAAGAGGAAGTACTGGTACAACAAATATAAGAAATAATATTTTTGTAAATGCCAGATCAGGCGGAACAGGATCACATTATGCATATTATCTGGCTGGCGTAACAAACTTAACTAGCAATTATAATATCTATTCTAATGGCGGTGCTGGTGTTTTAGCATATGTAAATGCTGTCGTAAGGACAACGTTAGGGACTATTCAAACGGGTACTGGTCAGGATGGAAGTTCAATAGTTGCAGATCCATTATTCGTCAATCCCACGGGCAATTCAACAACAGTTGATTTAGATATTCAGGCCACAAGTCCGGCTATTGGAAAAGGAATTGCCGGAACAGGAATACTTACTGATTTTGATAGCCAGGTAAGATCAACGGGAGTTTCGCCAAACGGACCCTGCATTGGAGCCGATGAACGAATTGCGGCTCCTTATGGAACAAATACTTATGGCATATATTCTCCAGATGGGATTGCTGGAACTATTACAGATTGTGAAATTGTTGCTTTGGGAGGTCCTCCAGGAGGAATTGGATATCTTGTTGCAAAACCTACAGATGCCAATTGGGCAAATGTTGGAATCAGCAGTTACCAGGTAATTACTGCAAAAAACTATTCTTGTACAGGAGTTGATTTAACATTTACTACTACAGACGGCACTCCGGATTGGTTATTCGGGAACGGATCCAACCCGACTTCGGGAACAGCTACTCCAATTATTACACAGTATTCGTCAACAGGTCGTAAAGACATACTTGAAAGCATTAAAATCTTTAAAGACTTTGTCAACATTACTATGCCGGCTCCAAGCCCAGGAACAATATTAGGTGCGCCTAGTGGAGCAGGTTGTCCTACAACGTACACATATACAAGCTCAGTTGCTGGAAGCTCAGGCTTTACATATACATGGCAATGTATCGCCCCAGGAGGTTGTTCTGCTACAGTAGCAAGTCCATATACCTCTTCAACAGACATTACTTTTGTCAATCAAACAGGTATAAATCAAGTTTTTGTTGTAACCCTAGACATAGTAACTGAATGTTGTGGTCCCTTAAGACAAGTAACACGTTATATAACGATATATCCCGGACCAACTCAACCTACAGTAACAGGAAGTCCTTTCTCGATTTGCACTGGAGGCGCCCTAACATTGGCTGTTAACATCCCAAATCCCGCTTATTCTTATGAATGGTTTGATGCATTAACTGGAGGAACAATGCTTGGAACAGGTACTACATATGACATTGTATCTGCACCTAGCGGAACCAACAATTATTATGTACAATCAACCAACAGTTATAGTTGTTCCAGCCAACGCACACAAGTTGTAGTAGTAGGAACCAACGCGACAGCACCCGTTGTGCCAAATCAAACTACCTGCGGTGTAAATGACGTTACTTTATATATCACAGGCCCACAACCCGGTTATACTTACAACTGGTACTTGACATCTTGCGGGGGAACTTTGTTGCAATCAAGTACAAGTAGTAATTTCACTTACAATATTACTGCTACAACAAATTTTTATGTATCAGCTGTTCCTCCGGGATGTTCTGCAAGCGCATGTGCTACTGCAACTGTGACGTATATGCTTGTAAATCCTATTACCTGGCTTGGTGCCGTAGGAGGAGCAAACAATTGGTTTAATACCTTGAACTGGACCAGTGGCTGTTTACCTACATGTGCATCCGATGTTATTATTCCAAATTTGGCTATTGACCCAGACATCGGCTTTGATGCAACACACATTGCAGAAGCTAAGGACATCAATTTACAAGCAGGAGCCGTACTTTCGTTCTCCGATTCCAAAGCAAAACTGATGATTTGTGGGAACTTTACACATGCAGGAATTCTCACTACCAATAATTTAGGCAGAGTTGACTTTACTGGCACAACAGCTCAAACCTATGCAAGAACCGGGACGGGTGCATTCAACAATGTAAATATCAACAATACAGCAGCTAGCCCCTCGGTTACCATTACAAGTGGAAATATGGACATTGGAACCGTTGGCAATCTTACTTTCCAGAATGGATTGGTTATTGCTTCTGGTACAAATTACTTAATAATTAACAATCCAAGTACAACGTCCATCAGCGGATATGGAAGTGATAGATATGTTTCAGGAAACTTGCGCCGGTATATTACTGCAGGGACATATACATATCCTTTCCCAATTGGTAATGCAAGCCGATATACAATAGCAGAACTCATTAATACGGGTCTGACTGGAGTAAGTTATATAGATGCAAAATTTCTAAGTGCTTTTTCAAACGGAGGTGCTATCGACCCGGCTATTGCTATTGATGAAGGAACGCCTTATTCTGCTATTGCAACAGAGGGCATATGGCAACTTGACGCAAATGCAGCTGTTACTGGCGGAAGCTACTCTATAAAACTATGGTTTGATGATGGTGGTGGCGGAAGTCCCTTCTCTGGCTTACTAGACAATCATTTTGGGCCTTTAAAAAGACCTTCAGCTTCTATACTCGCCAGCGATTGGACATCCTTAGGAGGAACACTAAATACAATAGGAACACCAGGCAGAATTGTTTCAGGCGGATTTGCTCAAAGAACAGGCTGGAGTTCATTTTCACAATATGCTATAGGGGTAACTGTACTCCCCTTGCCCATCGAATTACTTACTTTTGGAGCTAATTACAACGGAAAATCAGTAGATCTTGCCTGGATAACACAGTCTGAAATAAACAACGACTATTTTATTGTAGAAAAATCAATCAATGCTATTGACTTTTATGGAATAGGTAAAGTCCTTTCTCAAGCAGATGGAGGAAATAGTCAAAGACATCTGAGTTACACCTTTAATGATGACGATGTAAATCCCGGTACCTATTATTACAGACTCAAACAAATTGATATTGACGGCGAATTTATGTATTCCGAAACGGCTTCTGTAATTATTGGAGAAAACGGAGTCTTTACAATTCAACCCAATCCGGCAAAAGATCAGGTAGAAATTACCTATTATTGTTTTAATGCGGATAATCCTACCCTGAAAATGTACGATGATAAATCAAGGCTTATTATTGAAAAAGAACTTAGCTGTATTAAAGGACAAAATAAAGCTATTATTGATATTGGTAATTTCTCACAAGGGGTTTACCTAATCACATTATCCGGTAAAAGTGGTATTGAGAGAGCAAAACTGATTAAGCAATAATTTATCTTACAATTTTTTATAAAAAACGCCTTGTAAAAACGAGGCGTTTTTTATTCTCTATCAATAGAAACAAAATGATGTAAATACGAAACTGTGAATTCATCAAATGCCTATTGCAGCTATTGGCTATCCAATTAATTGTAATTATCTTTATCCCCAAACAACTTTGATATGAAATCATTTTTTGTAATTATCATACTATCCTCTTTCTTTTTGAACCTTTCAGCGCAAGATGCAACCCGCTTATGCGATACCTGGGAGATAAATCAAAGAGCGATGAAGCTAAATCCCAACGCAAAAAAAGCAATACAGGATCTAAAAGATTTTACTTCAACGTATAAAGAAAACGGAAAGCAAGTTTACATTATTCCTGTTGTCTTTCACGTTGTACATAATTATGGAACCGAAAACATTTCCAAAGAACAAATACTGGATGCTATCAATGTATTGAACGAAGATTTTCGTTTAAGAAATCTGGACACCATGTACATTGTATCTCAGTTTAAGGGAATTGCTGCCGACTGCACCATTGAGTTCCGTTTGGCTAAAATAGACCCTAATGGAAATTGTACCGACGGTATTGAAAGAATCGTCTCTCCACTTACAAAAAATGCCAACGAAGACACAAAAATGGCAGCCCCTGCCTGGCCCAGAGACAAATATCTTAATGTATGGACTGTTGCCTCCATCGAAAGCGGTGCTGCAGGATATTCATATTACCCAGGATCGGTTGATGGAAGTTGGGGTGAAGATGTAGATGGTGTTCTTTTACTCAGCAATTATTTGGGAAGTATCGGCACCAGTCAACCCAGCCATAAAAGAACCCTAACACACGAAATAGGTCATTATCTGAATCTCATGCACCCCTGGGGAAACTCCAATAGTCCCGGTATTGCTGATAATTGCTATGAAGATGACGAAGTTACTGATACTCCAAATACAATTGGCCATACAACCTGCAGTATTACCGCCGAAACCTGCGGATCTTTGGACAATGTTCAAAATTATATGGAATACTCCTATTGTGGCGTCATGTTTACTTTAGGTCAAAGAGATAGAATGCATGCTGCACTGAATAGCACTACCGCAGAAAGAAATAATCTTTGGACTACAGCAAATCTCATTGCCACAGGAACCAACGACAATTATACCGGCCCGGATTGTATTCCTGTAGTCGATTTTAAAGCAATACCTTATAGTGGTTGCATGGGTTACAATGTAACATTTACCGACTTTTCGTGGAACACCGACACCATTAGCAGTTATAACTGGTCTTTCCCTGGCGGAAATCCCGCTTCTTCAAATCTGGCTCAACCGGTAGTTACTTATGACACCCCGGGCATTTACAATGTAACGCTCCAAGCTGGAAACGCCACAGGATCAGCCAGCATGACCAAAACTGCATATATCTCTTCTATAGACACAACAACCGGTCTCAATATCCCTATTATAGAAGGGTTCGAAAATGTAACATTCCCATTAGCGTCTTTTGCTGATGAAAATTGGACTACAACAAAAACGGGCAACTATGGTTGGCAACGATTAGCCACGGTTTCTTATAGTGGAACGGCCTGTTTGTCTGTCAGAAATAACGGAAATAATATCGGGGATGAATCTGTACTAATTTCTCCCAACATTTTAACAGATACGCTTGGGGTCAATGCTATGATTAAGTTTAATCTGGCTTATGCCAAATCAAGCGCGGAATCTTCCGAAATTCTTAGAATGTTTGTTTCTGTTGACTGCGGGGCTACCTGGAAATTACGCTACTCTCGTACAGCAGCGAACTTAGTCACCAATGGCGGAGCCTATGTTTCAAACTTTATCCCCACACAAAGTCAGTGGAAAGAAGAGACTGTCTCACTATCAACTTATTCCGCCTATCCCCATATCATGCTAAAATTCCTTTGTGTAAGCGGAGACGGAAGCCGGTTATACCTCGACAATATTAATTTGGGTGTACCTACTAATATCGAGTCTACTGTATCAAATCAATTCGGACTAACAGCATATCCTAACCCATTCGAAAAAACGACTCAACTTGAATGGATCTCTTCAGAGCCAGAAAAGATTGCAATCTTAATCACTGATGTTACAGGCAAACAAGTTTTTGCTACCAAAACAGAAGCCGTTGAAGGATTGAATCGATTTGCCATCGACCTGACAACTTCTCCCAAAGGCATTTATTTTGTTAAACTATACTCAAACAAAGAAAGTGCTACAGTTAAACTCATACAATTATAAAGGCCTTGTTTTTGCTAATAACAGCCTTATGAAAATTTGGCTAATCAATATTCTATTGCTGATTTCTACCGGACTGACAGCTCAAATTATTACTGGAGCCGAAAGGACAGAAGAATACCTGCCGCTTCTTAAAGAAAAGCGCATTGCTTTTGCAGGTAATCATACTTCCATGATTAAAAATATATCTGTGGTCGATAGTCTCCTTTCCTGCGGTATTAACGTAGTAAAAATATTTTCTCCAGAACATGGATTCCGGGGCACTGAAGATGCAGGTAAAACAATTCAGACGATAAAAGACAGTAAGACAGGCTTACCTGTTATTTCATTATATGGCAAAAGCAAAAAGCCACAGGCTTCTGATCTAGAAGATATCGACATTATCGTCTTTGACATTCAGGATGTTGGCGTTAGATATTTTACCTATATCTCAACTATGCACTATCTAATGGAAGCTTGTGCTGAGAATAAAAAAACGCTGATAATTCTCGATCGCCCTAACCCCAACGGTTATTATATTGACGGACCAGTTCTGGATACAGCCTTTCGCTCCTTCGTGGGAATGCATCCCGTTCCCATCGTTCATGGTATGACCATTGGCGAATTTGCCCAAATGATTAACGGAGAAGGCTGGTTAGGAAAAAATCTGACCTGTGAATTAAAAGTCATTCCCTGCAAAAATTACACACATCAGACAATATATACCTTGCCGGTAAAACCCTCCCCCAATTTATCCAGTTCAAGAGCTATAGAACTCTATTCAACCCTTTGTCTTTTTGAAGGCACTCCTTTAAGCGTTGGCAGAGGCACACCATTTCCCTTTCAGGTAGTAGGACATCCCAGTTTGAAAGGAAAAACCGAAAGCAATTTCAATTTCACACCCGTCCCAACAGCTGGAGCAACAAATCCACCACTAAAAGATCAACTCTGTTATGGTTACGATTTCTCACAAAAGAATTGGATAGACACTATTCCCGGAATCAAACTTGAATTGATAATTGATGTTTACAAAAATTTCCCCGACAAAAACCTCTTCTTCAATAAAAACCTCTTCTTTGATAAACTTGCCGGAAATTCTGCTTTAAGAAAAGCCATTATTGGCGGGAAATCTGCCAGCGAAATCCGTGAAGGTTGGCAAAAAGATTTGGAATTATTCCGTCGTATGAGAGCCAAATATTTACTGTATCCCGATTAATTCAAAAGATAAATATCCGGCAAAAACAGTAAATTTGCAGCAAATATTCTCTATGCATTCCATTAAAATGGTCGACCTTCATGGTCAGTACACTAAAATTAAAGCCGAGATTGATCAGGCAATACAGAAGGTTATTGACAATACTTCTTTTGTCAAAGGGGAAGATGTTCAGCTATTTGAGGCTGAATTGGGCAATTATCTTGGAATCGACCATGTGATTGCCTGTGCCAATGGAACAGATGCATTGCAGATTGCATTAATGGCATTGGATTTAAAACCGGGCGACGAAGTCATTACCGCTGATTTTACATTTATTGCTACCGCGGAAGTTATTGCTTTACTTGGACTAAAACCTGTATTAGTAGATGTAGACCCTGAGACTTTTTTGATTGACACCCAACTAATTGAAAAAAATATAACACCTCGTACAAAAGCCATTATACCGGTACATCTTTTTGGTCAGATAGCCAATATGGACGAGATAATGCGCATTGCCCAAAAACATCGTTTGTTTGTCATTGAAGATAACGCCCAGGCTATTGGCGCTGACTATTATGGGAGTATTAACAAAAAAGCAGGAACCATTGGACATATCGGTTGCACTTCCTTTTTCCCCTCCAAAAATCTGGGCTGCTTTGGCGATGGGGGGGCTCTTTTCACAAACGACGAAAAACTGGCAACCCGAATTCGCTCTGTGGCAAATCACGGAATGACCCGTCGTTACTATCACGATGATATTGGCATTAATTCGCGCCTGGATGGTATTCAGGCGGCAATTCTGCGCGTCAAACTAAAATACCTTGACGATTATAATTCACAGCGGGCAAATGCAGCCAGTATCTATGATTCATTGCTTGGAGACATTTCAGAAATTACTGTTCCAAACAGAACCCCATTAAGCAATCATATTTTTCACCAATACACATTAAAGGGAGATGGTTTTGATCGCGAAGCCTTTATCCAATTTCTGAAAGAAAAAGGAGTCCCTTGCATGATATACTACCCTGTGCCTTTGCATATGCAAAAAGCTTATCTGCACTATGATTTTGACAATAATGCTTTTCCTGTGACGGACGCATTATGTAAAACGGTCTTTTCTCTGCCCATGCACACCGAACTGACATTGGCCGAGCAAACATATATGGCAAATTGCATCAAAGAATTTTTCCTGAAAGCCTGATGAAAAAGAAAAGAACGTTGTGGCAAAAAATAAAATGGTTGATTAAATGGTCGGTCATCTTTTTTTTCGGCTCCACCCTTTTAGCCGTAGTAATTTTTAAATTTGTCCCAGTTCCCGCAACTCCACTGATGGTCATCCGTTTAGCCGAACAAATAACCTCCGACAAACCTGTTGTTTGGGAAAAAGACTGGGTTTCAATTGATGAGATATCCCCAAACATGTGGCAGGCAGTTATTGCCGGCGAAGATCAACGATTCATGGAACACTATGGATTCGACTTTGAATCAATGCAAAAAGCATTTAAGCACAACAAAAAAGGGAAAAAAATAAGAGGAGGAAGTACTGTCAGTCAGCAAACAGCTAAAAATGTCTTTCTATGGCCTAAAAGATCTTATGTTCGCAAAGCATTCGAAGCATATTTTACAGCCCTCATCGAAATGATCTGGGGCAAAGAAAGGATAATGGAAGTTTACCTAAACATTGTGGAACTTGGGAACGGCATTTATGGTTGTGAAGCCGCGGCACAGCACTACTTTAAAAAACCCGCATCAAAACTGACAAAAGCTGAAGCAGCCATGATAGCGGGAATGCTACCTTCTCCATTAAAATCAAATCCCAAAAACCCCAACGGTTCTCTTATCAGACGTCGCGATCACATTCTGCAACAAATGGGATATTTCCCTCAGATAGATCTCAAAGGCAACAACAACCCCACCATGGAAAAACCGAAGAAAAAGAAATCTTCAAAAAAGAAGAAATAAACGTCTGGCAAGATTAAAAAAACAAGATTTGATTTTCTATTAAGCTTTTTCTCAGGCTTTTCCCATCCATTTCCCAATCACGTCAAGAAACTCTTCTTTCTTCATACGGGCAATACTCAAATGTGCTCCATTGGTCATTTCAATATAACCTCCATCAGAACGTATATGCTTTTTCATGTAATTTAGGTTCACCAAATGAGATTTATGTATCCTGAAAAAACCTTCCTGAGGCAATAATTCTTCAATACTACTCAGACTTTTAGCCACCAGTATGTTTCTTCCATCTGACATAAAAAGATTACAATAACTCCTGTCGGCAGATACGTACATGATTTCATCCACCGTTAAAAATTCTGTACTGTCATTAGAGGGCACTGCAATTTTTCGGGTACCTGTATTTCTTAAATTATAAAGCAGCTCATTCAAATCAGGTGATGATGCTCCGGGGGTTTTCTTGCGATGTTGAATTTTTTCGATTGCGGTTTTAATTTCCTCTATATCTACAGGCTTCAAAATATAATCGGCGGCAGAATATTTGATTGCTTTCAGGGCATAATGATTATACGCGGTGACAAAAACCACTTCAAAATCTCTTTCGGGAAATGCCGTTAAAACATCAAAGCCACTACCTTCGGGAAGCTCAATGTCCAGAAATATTATGTCTGGCTTCAAAAGCTTTATACTTTCAATGGCAGAGACAATCGTGTGAGCCGTTCCTTCGACAGTAATATCATGGCAATACTCTTTTATTACCATTTCAAGAATCTGCACAGCACGAGGTTCGTCGTCAATAATTATTGCTTTCATAATTTAATATTTTCGATTCCCAATGTTATTTCGACACGGGTACCTGATATTTCATTTATGTCGTTTAATACATCACTATAGTCTACACTAAATTTACTTTTATATAGCTGGTTGATGAGCGAAATGCGGGTTTCTGTAATACGGGTTCCAAGTGATGGAAATTTCCCACTCTTAGCATTTATCTCTTTGGCTTTTTCCCTTCCAATTCCGTTATCTTCGATAATACATAACAACTTATTCTCCTGGCGGGATATTCTGATAAGCAAAATTCCATTTTTCCCTTCTTCGAGATTCATCAACCCATGCCAAATGGCATTCTCAATATAAGGCTGCAAAATAAAAGGAGGAATATTAATACTGCCCGAATCGATATCATCCTCAATTTCAATTGAAAAATCAAAACGATTCACAAAGCGAAGTTGTTCCAATTCAATGTATGTTTTTAAAGCATCCAGTTCATCTGAAAGAGGAATCACTTCACTCTGAGAGTTATTGAGTGTGGTTCGCATCAATCGGGCAAACATACTAAGATATTTATTGGAGGTAACTTTATCGTTCTTTAAAATATAATATTGAATGGAATTCAATGTGTTAAAGAAAAAGTGAGGATTCATCTGCTGGATCAATGCTTTTTGCATATACAAATTCAATTGTTGTTTGAGATTGAGTTGCTTTTTCTTCTCACGCTGCAATATAAAATGATAAACAAAAACAATAATTAAGATAATTAAAAGCAGAAGTGTTACATACCACAATTTAGAAACGCGTTGACTTTCGATTTCTTGCTCTTTTTTTGCCAAACTAAGGTTAGAAATCACCTTCTCTTTTTGCAACAAAATAATTTCCTGTGCTCTTTTCTCTGATTCATAAAAGGACTGAAAATCTGACAATTTTTTCCGGGTATGTTTATCGAACAACGAATCTTTTAAAGTAGCCCATTTTTTATAGTAGGCAAGCGCTGCCGTTGAATTTCCATTCTCCTCAGAGATGGAAGATAATTCGCGATAGATATCAATAAGATTTGAAGTGTATGAAATTTCGGACGATTTTTGTAATGACATTTTAAAATACTGCTCGGCATCATTTCTTTTATTCATCCTTTTGAAACACAAACCAATATAATATAAGTCGCTGGCAATATCCGACTTATTCCTGAAACGGGAATCAATCTCTAATGCTTTCTGGAAATAATTTAATGCCTCGACATATTTGTTGGTAGCCAAAGATGTTTGACCCAGATTACTGTATCGTATTGCCTGATCCTGTTCATGCCCCAATTTCTGATCCATCTCAAGCGCCCGGCTAAAAAACTGTAATGCTTCGTTAAATTTTTGCATCTGCAAATACACTTTACCTATATTATTAAGTCGAGCAGGAAGCAGCGATGCATTGGATTTTATACTGTCAATTTTTAAAGCTTCACGAAAGAAATCCAATGCCTTAGGATACTGTTCGAAACGAAAATAAACAATCCCAATATTGTTAAGTCGGATAGCAATTCGGGACGAATCCCCACTCTTTCTATCAATACTGAGTGCTTCTTTAAAAAAATCTATGGCTTCTGAATAATCCCCGAGATCGGAATAAGCCTGACCAATATTGTTATATCTTAAAGCGACATCCTCGGTATTGCCTTCTGCTTTATCGATATCCAACGCACAATTATAATTTTCAATGGCTTTATAATATTCTCCTTTAAGGTAAAAAAGAACCCCTATTTCATTATATGCATAAGCAATTTCTGATTTTTTTCCCGTCGTACGTGCTTTCGACAACGCTTTAAAAGCAAATTCAAGAGAAATATCAATATTGGTCTGACGATTACTTGCAGAAAGTTCCATGTAATATGAAAAACTACTGGTATCAGTCTTCAATTCTTTCTCTGGAAGAAGTAATGCTCTTGCCTGCAGCATACTCAACGAAGCAAAAGCGCATATTATAAAGAAGGTAATTCTTTTCATTTATTTCATTAACAGGTGTAAAGTTAGCACAAAACTCGCTGAATTGAGGCATGTTTTTCCTAAACGCAGCTTTTTCTTTCCCAATGGATTGATTTTTGATACGAAAATCTTGTAACTTTGTAAAATACAATATCATTATGAAAAACATACTCTTTCTTTCATTTTTAATTTTTAGTTGTCAGTTTTCCTTTTCTCAGATTGAACCAACGGAAACAAATGCCCTGCTGAATATTTTAATCACCGATTTTGCCAATAAACCTAAGCCTTCCGAAACAGTAATTTTCGTTGGTCAAAAATCAAAAAAAACATTTAAAGCCGTCACTGGAGCCGACGGGAAAGCGCAATTACTCATTCCTGAAGGAGATATCTACGATGTCTCCTACCGGGACTTTGTAGAACAAGTTAATTACTCAAAAATTGACATCCCAGTAGAAATTGGAAAATATACTTACGACTTACAAATAAAGTTTGAACCCGAAAAAGTTTTTACCCTAAAAGATGTTTTCTTTGATACAGGAAAATCAACATTAAAACCAGAATCCTCCCCCGCACTCAACGAGCTGGTTGGCTTGCTAAAAGCAAAACCCACCATGAAAATTGAGATTGCCGGCCATACCGACAGCGATGGTGAAGACGAAACCAATATTAAACTTTCTCAGGGCAGAGCCAATGCCGTAATGAACTATCTCATTAATAAAGGTATTGCATCTTCCCGACTGACCGCCAAAGGATATGGCGAAACTCAACCTGTTGCCGGAAATGATACCGAGAGCGGAAAACAACAAAACAGAAGGACCGAAGTACGAATTATCAGCGAATAAAATGTGGAACAAACAATCTTTTTTATTTATTGCCTGCATTGTTTTCCTTTTGCAAGCAGGCAGTGCCCAGACGCTTAATCTCCCTACTAGAAATCCTTTAGCACGAAACGGAACACAAATTGTTTCCTTACTGACCCCACTCTCATTAACCGCCAGAGAAGACACCATATATAGTCAGGTTATTTCGGGAAATGTACCCGATTTCTTACGACAAATGATCGCCGTAACGGATACAGAAACCATTAATAGCCAGCAGTATATTATCGAATACTACGTTATTCCAGATTATATGGCATTGGGTTGCGACAGCGACTATTTTCTATGTCCAAT
The DNA here is from genome assembly GCA_002840935.1 of Bacteroidetes bacterium HGW-Bacteroidetes-21. GTDB lineage: Bacteria > Bacteroidota > Bacteroidia > Bacteroidales > GWA2-32-17. The sequence continues at coordinate 36,620 of PHDH01000005.1, forward strand.
GACTCCGCTACTGGCACAACGTCTGGCTAATTACCTGGGATGCTCCCTTACAACCCGGAAAATGGTAAACCAAATATGGAAGCAGGCAACCGTCAAACTAGCGCCTCAACCCATTTCACCCTCAGCCCAAATGACCACCGTTCCCGTTTTTAACGACCATAACATCATGGTGAAGACCTCACGCAACGCTCAACTCGCCTTGCATCCCTTGGGCGAATTGGTGGGGGGCGACAAAAAAGATGTCGTTATTTCTAATATTATCTATGGCTATCCCTCTCCTGGTAGAGTCGTTATTTATGGCTGGCATCAACTCAATGGATCACCCATACAACCTCTATATAACGGGCACGAAGAGACCTATGCCGATTACAGCCATGGTATTCGCTTTGTACAAAATGAAGTGCTTGTAAATGGCAGCGCTACCAATATTCAAACGATACTAGCCTCTTCAACTTTAAATGTATTACTGAGCGATGAAGGTGTGATAGCTATTCCGAACTATCCGGTAACAGCTCCAACTTTGACAAAACCCCAATCTTTTTGCGTATTGGATAGTGACCAGGGAATTCTCCGAGTGAAAGTTTTACCCAATGCAGACATTAAAGGCTATAATGTTTTACTTAGCCGGGACGGGATTACTTTCGACATGCCCGTTTTTTATAATGGTTCTGACTTTACTATTGAAGGACTTATTAATGATACCTTATATTACATGAAACTATCTGCCGAAGGCTTTTTTGGTAATACGTCACCATATTCCGAAGTGCTGGCAGCTACTACATTTGAAAATATTACTTATGAAAGTCAATGGATGATTATTAATGCCTTCGACAGAGCCACAACGGGGAATACTTACGATTTTATCCGACAACATGCTTCGGCTATTTTTCAATGTACAACCATACCATCTCTTTCTTCTGCAACCAACGAAGCTATGTGCGACAGTCTGATCCTACTCTCCGAGTATATGGCCGTAGATTATATCCTAGGAGAAGAGAGTTCTCTGAATGAAACTTTTTCAGATGAAGAGCAGCAAATCATTACTGCGTACAACATAACTTATAAACCCCTTTTTGTTTCTGGATCCGAAATCGCTTGGGATCTGGATCATCTAGGCTCGGCTTCAGACAAAGCATTCTTTAATAATGTCCTACATGCCACTTATGCAGAAGACGCTCCAAACAACACGGCGTCAACCTATTATCAGTTCACAACCACCACTTCCACTTTTCAGTTTGATAATGGCACGAATGGCACCTATGATGTACGTTACCCTGACGTTATTTCACTTTCATCTGCACCTACATCTGAAATGAATACGCTTGGTTATTACACCGGATTCCCGTCGAAGTATGCTGGAGTTTGGAAAAACCATACCCTTGTTTATCTTGCAATACCTTTCGAAACCATTTACCCTGCATCGGCTCGCTGTAGTTTTATGGAATGGGTAAATGAGGTATTTTTCCTGATGGAGGATGTTGAGATATCAAATACCGACGATATAAAAGTTTTCCCCAATCCTGCTTCTGACATACTTCATATGTATATTCCCGACACTTACAATGAACCAGGGTTTATGAGTCTTTTAGATATTTCTGGCAAGAGAATTTTTGGGTATGACAGACAATTACAACCCGGAACAACCACAGATATAATTCTTATGGAATTACCTAAAGGGATATATATTCTGAACATTAAAACAGATAAGACTGTTTTCTCTAAGAAAATAGTCTTACTGTAAAATATGCTATACACACACTTACCTTAGAACTGTCACAGTCCCAGTAAATTCCTGTTTATTACCCTTAAAATCATGGCATACGACCATCCAGGTGTAAGTATCAACTTTTACTACTTTTCCAGCTTTGTTTTTTCCATCCCATCCATATTGCTGTGGATCGGCGGGATTATACTTATCCGTTTCCCAAATAATTTGACCCCAGCGATCGTAGATAGAAAGATGAAATCCTTCTGCTTCAATATTATGTCCTGATACATACCAAACATCATTAATGGCATTAAAATCTGGAGAAAAGGCAGTAGGGGCATACAAAGTAAAATCATCCTTGATGACCAGATTAGCTTTGGCTGTATCGGTACAATCAAAGTCCGACAATGTCACCAATGTCACTTCGTAGGTTCCCGGTGCTGGATATTGATGGTAAGGATGAATAACGCTGGAAGAATCATTATCGCCAAAGAACCAGTAATGTTGAACAGCACCTGAACTACGGCTGGTAAACTGTACAAAAGGCTTGAAAATAGTAGCAAATTGCGGATCCCAAGTAAAGAGTGACTGAGGTCGTGGATTAACCGTAATAAAGTCGAAATTTGTCTCTGTTCTTTTGCAACCTTCTGCAGAAGTTACAGTAAGCGTAATATCAAATGTGCCAGACTCATGAAATGTATGAATAGGGTTTTTTGCCAGACTAATATTTGAATTATCTCCAAAATCCCATAAATAGGTTTGTCCAAGATCGGGGTTTGTTTCTAGAAAATTCACTGTAAATGGCTCACACCCTTCGGTAGTATCAGCTAAAAACATAGCAGGTGGCGCATCCAATACATGTATGGTTACCGAACCCGTATCTCTTGTTCCACAGGCATCAATAGCTGTTACGGTATAAACCATTGTTTCTTCGGGGTTTAAATGAACTGGAGGAGAAAAAACCATTCCATCCTGATTGAACAAAATATAAGGTGGACCAATACCCCCAGTAATTGAAACAGTAAGATTAACAGGGTCCCCGGGGCAAACAGAATCCGTATTCTGAAGTAATGTTACAATTACGGGTGGAGCGATATGAATAATCGTTGTGTCAATATTACTCGAACAATTATTCGCATCCATAATCATTCCGGTATAAACTGTTTCTATAGTAGGAGTGACACCTAAAACGGAATTGGACGGATTTCCATTCCAATAATAATGGTATGGGGGTGTTCCACCGATGCCATAAAGCGTCAAAAAGACAGTCTCTCCCAAACAGATTGTTTTGTCAGGTGAAGTAATCGCAAGGAAAGGCTGCGGTTCATTAATAGTTCCTCCATTGGTCATTGTACAACCATTGGCATCAGTAATAGTAACTGTATAAGCTCCCCCTGGGACGTTAAAATTATTGGCACCCATAATACCATTCGACCACAAAAACATATAATTATTACCGCCAAAAGGAGTTCCTCCTGTTGCAGTCACACTGATGTTTCCGGTGCTTGCGCCATAACAGATGATATCATCATGACTTATAGTACTCAACAATTGAGTGGGCATGTTCACTGTTTGCGTCGTAATGCCAGACATACAGCCATTTAAACTTACTGACAAAGAAAGATCAAAGGTTCCGGGCGTAGTAAAACCTACAATATGAGGACCATACCCAAATCCGGGACTGGGATTTCCTCCACCAAAGCTCCAGTTAAAAGTGGATAAACTGCTTCCTGTTCCTGTATATGTAACTGTAGTTGTTTCTTCAAAACAATTAATAGGCGTCGTTGTAAAAGTTGATGTTGGGGTTTGTGTCAGTTGAATCAAGGCAGAATCTTTAGAAATACAACCTCCATTATTTTCTGTCCATACAAAGTAATACTGACCCGTCAGGTTAACAGTCACATCACTTGTCGCACTATTTGGAGCTGAAAACAAAGCCGTACCGGGTCCGTTTGAAGTCCAGGTACCCGTCCCAACAGAAGGAATAGCATTTAAACTATAATTAAGCAAACACTCAGCATCATCAGGACCTGCATTAGCTGAAGGTTGCTGATGAAAATTCACGATAACCTGATCCTGAGAAGAACATCCATTCCCATTATCTTCTGTCCACGTAAAGGTATACTGTCCGTCTGCAGTCACAGTAACCTGTGTCGAAGCCCCATGGCTATTAGCAAAAGTTGGTCCTGTTGGATTGGATGTCCATGTTCCGGTTCCGACACTTGCAGCGGCATTCAACTGAAACTGATGTGAACAAACACTTCCTCCCTGCCCTGCATCTGCAACGGGTTGTTGTGTGAAAGTAACGACGACAGTATCACGCACCTGGCAGCCCACTGGCCCGACAGTATAAATAAACTGAAAGGTTCCACCTGGAGCAGGAACAGTAACTGTTGAAGTAGCCATAGTTGCATTAGAAAAAGTGGCTGTGGCAGGAATAGATGTCCACTGTCCGACCGGAGCATTGGTAGTTGCACTCAATTGATACATGAGAGAGCAAACACTGTTGTCGGCCCCCGAATTTAAGGTCCAGGTTCCACAGCAAGCTGGATCTGTAGGTCCTAAAACAGTTATAGTCTGTGTGGTAGTTGTAGAAGTACATCCATTTTCGGCAAGTGATAAGGTTACATTGTAATCACCAGAAGTTGCCCAAGTAATCTGATAAGGCCCCATACCCGAACCGCTTAAGACGGTAGCTCCGGCGAAATTCCAAGTGGGAGTAGCAGAACCTGCATTAGTCCCAGTGTAAGTTATCGTCGAAGGCGCATTCGGACAAATGGGTGACGTTACAGTAAAAGTGGATGTGGGTATGGAATTGACAGTGATACTCACCTGATCGGTAGCTGTCTGACCACAGGCATCCGTAACCGTTATTAAATAATTTGTTGTCCCTACACCAGGAGAAACTGAAACAGTTTGTGTTGGTCCTGCACCGTTACTCCAGTTATACGCATATGCGGGTGCTCCCCCATTGGGCGTGGCAGTTAAACTAACAGGCTGAGATCCGCTACAAATCACCTGATCTGCTCCGGCATTCACAGACATTGTTGAATTATCTCCTACCCACAAAGTATCATAAACAAATCCGGTTCCGCATGGATTGGGTAAAGCAAAAACAACATATTCTGTACCTTCAGTAAGACCATCCAAAATAGGATTAAGATTAATAGAGGCAGAAGTTGAACCAGCCGGAATTGTAATTGAAGTTGGTATATTGGCAGTAAAATCGGCGTTGGTTGCCGTTCCAGATACGGTATAATTAACAATATAATTGCTGGCAGGCGGATTCCCAATAGTTGCAGTAAGTATCCCTTGCGAACAGTTTTCAGCCGCGGTTGATCCACTGGTATAACTAACCATCAAATCTATCGCATCAGAAGAAAAAGAGTTGGCTTGTAAAAAAACTGCTGAATCAAACACACCATCCCCAGCATCAGCAATCGCAATTTTAATGTGATACTGCTGGCAAGGAACAAGATTCGTAGTAGCTGTCAATACCGTTGTAAATCCGTCAAGGACAATGGTCGTCCCCCCAATATTCTGATTGTCTACGTAATAAGCAGGATGCGAGCCCGAATGAACATTGTCAATTGCCACTGGAATTGTTGTAGATGGAATTAATGCGACATTTGTATTTGTATAATTTCCACCCAACGGATTAGGCCCTGTAATAAAAAATCCAAATACATCATTATACCCGGCATTTACATATTCGGGATACTCTTCGGAACCAAACACATATTGAAAAGTAACCGTATTATCTAAAGGGAAAAAATCAAATTCAAGCACTGCAGCATCATAAGTAGATGCCCCAGCTAAACCCGTAAGGGTAGCATCTCCCCCACCCGCCATGTCAGTACTAGCAAAGGCTGTTACAGCACCATCCAGATTAGTTACATCTCCTGTTGATAGTACAATACCACTCGTAAGTCCCAGATTGGTAGTATTTCCATTGGTAAACTGACCAATCTGACCAGCACCGGTCGTTCCTGATTGACCGATAAAAGTTATATTTGATACTGTTATCCCACCACCCAGGAGTACATTTTGAACATATTGTTGGGCAGTCTGACCTGTTGTAATTATAAGCTGTGAATAAGACATTTTCCCGATAAATATCAGGATAACTACCAGACCAAAATATTTTGACAAGTTCATACTTTATCAGTTTAATTTTAAGACTTGTAAACAGGAAAAAAGTTGCCACACAAGTATAGTAATAATAATTAAATATTCAAAGCATTTCTTTTATTGCTGATTTCATGATTCTTACAGCATAATAAATATCATTAAAAAAGTGAAACAAAAAATATTTTCATTCGTAATGATTGGGTACTTTTGATGCTTATGTGTTTCAGAAAATCACTATTCGCCATTTTAGTCGTTTTTTCATACGTTAATTCGTATAGTCAGGATTTTGATTTTCCAGATTCTGATACCAGTTCTTTATACACAGGCTTTGCTTCATTTTTTCTCATTCCCACATATATTGTTGAAGGTCCAACCATTTACATGGGAGGCATGGGCGCTGTTCTGATAAACGAAAGATTCATCATCGGAGGATACGGCATGAGAAAAACAGGTCAGACTTATGTTGTAAAAGGATCATACGATGGAAAAATGTTGGGTATGGGCAATGGAGGAATAATTACAGGGTATAGTCCCTACCCTGGAAAGCGAGTCAGACCCGTTTTTCAAACATGTATCGGTTGGGGAGGTATTTCTATTGCCTCAAACGACAGTAAAGGCTATGCTATAACCGAAAAATTTAACAGAATTATTGTACTTAGCCCCTCTATTTCGGCAGACGTCCGGTTATTCTCCTTTGTTTGGCTTTCATTGGGAGTCAACTATTTATATCTTTCGGGTATTGATATTGACGGATATACGCCAAATGACTTTAATAAGTTTGGAGGTTATATCTCGTTGAAAGCCATTACAGGAAATTGATCAAGATTAAAGACCGGACACTTTACTCCAAAGTTGCACTATCCCTTTCAAGAATAATTTCAGATGATTTGCAAATGAAAGGCAGACATAAATTTATCTTGATAAGTTATCAACAAAATATGGCAAAACCTGTAATTGATTTTATTTTTGCATAAAAATAATTGCGTGGCAAAGGAAAAAGGAGAAGAATCAACCCCGTTGATGCAACAGTATAACACCATCAAGACAAAGTTTCCTGATGCCATTCTCCTTTTTAGAGTAGGTGACTTTTACGAAACTTTTGGTTCCGACGCCATTAAAACAGCCGGCATACTTGGCATTACTCTTACAAAAAGACATAATGGCTCGGCCTCTGAGTTAGAACTGGCAGGACCAAAACTGGTTCGTGCTGGCGAACGGGTCGCCATTTGTGATCAACTGGAAGATCCCAAAATGACAAAAAAAATTGTCAAAAGAGGTGTCACCGAGTTGGTTACTCCAGGTGTCACCACCAACGACAATGTATTAAACGTCAAAGAAAACAATTACTTATGTTGCATTTATCTACTCGGAAAAATTGCAGCAGCTACTTTTCTTGACATTTCAACCGGAGAATTTTATGTCTCCGAAGGCAGTCTGGAACAAACCGAAAAGCTCATACAAAACCTGTCACCCAAAGAAATTTTGTACGAAAGATCGCAGCATGAAAAGGTTACAGCTTTATTAGGCAATCGTTTTTATCTTTATAAACTCGACGAATGGATGTTTTCGCCCGAAAATGCAAAAGACAAAATTCTGAAGCATTTTGGAACGGCCTCTCTTCGAGGATTTGGCATCGATACCATGCAAGCCGGAATAATTGCTGCAGGGGCTGTCTTTTATTATCTCGAACAAACCCATCACGACAAACTCAAACATATCGTTTCTGCTTCACGAATTGATCATGACAATTACGTATGGCTCGATAAATTTACGATACGAAATCTGGAGCTTTTCGGAACTTTTTCTGAAGGTGGTTCTTCCCTCTGTGGCGTTGTCGACAACACCCATACGCCCATGGGATCGCGTATGCTTAAAAGATGGATTGCCATGCCATTAAAAGACATTTCGGCCATCAACCACCGGTTAAATATTGTTGAGTTTTTCTTTAGTCAACCCGAAAAAACAAAAGAAATTACCGACCTGCTGAAAGAAGTTGGAGACCTGGAAAGACTGGCTGCAAAAATCGCCACACTGCGCGTCAACCCCAGAGAAGTTGTACAGCTCCGACGCTCATTGCAAGCCATTGGAAAAATCAAAGCTTTTTGTTCCCAAAACAACAATGAATCACTGAACGAAATTGCGGAACAACTGAACGAATGCGTACTGATATGCGAACGTATCCTTCGTGAAATTAATCCCGAACCACCCGTACAGATTGGCAAGGGAGATGTCATTGCCCAAGGATTTTCACCCGAACTGGACGAAATCCGAGCCATTTCACGTGGAGGCAAAGACTTTCTGGTCTCTATCCAACAGCGTGAAATTGAAAACACTGGCATCACTTCACTAAAAATCAATTACAATAACGTTTTTGGCTATTACATAGAAGTCCGGAACACACACAAAGACAAAGTACCCACCGACTGGATAAGAAAACAGACGCTGGTCAGTGCCGAAAGATATATTACCCCCGAACTGAAAGAATATGAAGAGAAAATTCTTTCAGCCGAGGATAAAATTCTAAGTCTTGAATCGACATTATTCGCCAATCTGGTAAGTGGTTTGAGCGAGTATATACCCACGTTTCAAAATAATTCGCTGCACATTGCCCGACTCGATTCTCTGGTAAGTTTTGCCATTATCTCGTTAAAAAACAATTATGTCCGGCCACAGATTAACGACGGATACGCCATTGATATTCGCGATGGACGACATCCGGTTATCGAGACGCAACTCCCCGGCGATGAGAAATATGTGCCCAACGATATTTATCTCGACAATGAGCAACAACAGATAATCATCGTTACGGGTCCCAATATGGCGGGAAAATCAGCTTTACTAAGGCAAACCGCGTTAATCTGTCTGATGGCTCAAATGGGCTGTTTTGTTCCAGCCTCTTCAGCCCATATAGGTTATGTAGATAAAATATTTACCCGAGTAGGTGCTTCTGACAATATTTCTCAAGGCGAATCCACTTTTATGGTCGAAATGATCGAAACGGCCAGTATCCTTAATAATTTGTCTTCCCGCAGTCTGGTTTTACTGGATGAGATTGGGCGAGGAACAAGCACCTACGACGGCATTTCCATTGCATGGTCTATCACAGAATTTTTGCATGAAAATCCACACAACAAAGCCAAAACCCTTTTTGCAACACATTACCACGAGTTGAACGAAATGGCTGGCACATTTCCCCGAATCAAAAATTTTCATGTCACTGTAAAGGAATCCGGAAATCGCGTCATTTTCCTTCGTAAACTTCAGGCAGGAGGTACTGAGCATAGTTTTGGAATACATGTAGCAGAAATGGCTGGTATGCCCAAAACCATCCTGAAAAGAGCCAACGAAATACTTTCGCAACTTGAAAAGCCAAACGATAAAAAAAATCCCGTACGACCCGTAAAAGAGATGAAAACTCAAAAAGAAGGATATCAACTTACCATGTTCCAGCTCGACGATCCTGTATTAAAGCAAATCCGCGATGAAATTAAAAACTCCGATATCAATAATCTGACCCCTTTGGAAGCTCTGAATAAACTTAATGAGATAAAAAGATTATCCGGTTTGTAACTTTAAATTGCAATTCTATTAAAAATCATTTGCTGAAAAGGTTTTTTCCGCTATTTTTGGGCTACTAAAAATTGATATCATGAATATTCCAGCTAATTTAAAGTACACCAAAGATCACGAATGGATCAGAGTTGAAGGTGATGTTGCTTATGTAGGCATCACAGAATTTGCCCAGGGCGAATTGGGAGACGTTGTTTTCGTTGAATTTAAGGCCATTGGCGAAACCCTTGACAAAGGGGAAGCTTTCTGCAGTATCGAAGCTGTTAAAACTGTTTCTGATTCATACATGCCCGTTTCCGGCGAAGTTCTGGAAGCAAATAATTTGATTGAAACAGCACCAGAAACGATCAATAAAGATTCTTACGGAAATGGCTGGCTGATTAAAATCCGCCTCACCAATCCTTCCGAACTCAATGATCTGATGACACCCGAGCAATATCAGGGCATCGTTCATTAAAAAGCATCATTTTTATTATTTATACTTTATACGAAGTGATTCGGAGTAAAAATATTTGCTCCGAATCATTTTAATATTGTATTTTTATAGCTTATTAAATATCCCTTCATGAGATTATTATTGATATTTATATTATGCCTTCCATTGTTGGGAAAAGCACAGGTAGATGCAAACTTCACTGTCAATGTCAGTTCGGGTTGCGTCCCTCTCATGGTGACATTTACAAACAATAGCACTGGCACAGGAACATTAAATTATACATGGAATTTCGGAAACGGTCAGACATCTACATTAGAAGATCCCTGGGCAATAAATTATCTTACTTCGGGCACTTACAATGTAACACTTACCGTAAGTAATGGAACAAGTACCGACACACAAAGCCAGACAATACTCGTATTTGCTAAGCCCACCGCATTATTTTCCTTCACGGGTACTACAGAAGGCTGTGTTCCACTAACAGTTAGCTTTTCAGACAATTCAACCTTAGGTTATGCCCCCATTGAAACATGGAGTTGGGAATTCGGTAACGGTGACTTTTCAAATCAGCAAAATCCACAGTACACTTATACAACCTCAGGAATTTTCGGCGTACTTCTACAGGTAACCGACACAAATGGTTGTACTGCCAATGTTTTAATAGACCCCGTTGTCAGAGCCTCTAACAAACCTATTATTCAAGCAACAGCAGCTCCTTCTAACGATTGTGTCGTCCCATTGAATGTTCAGTTTACAAATAACTCCTCAGGAGTAAGTCCAATGCAATATACATGGGATTTCGGCGATGGGAATTCGTCCACTTCACAAAATCCAGCCAACACTTATACCCAACTTGGCGTTTATAATGTTGGTGTAACGGTAACTGACGCCTATGGCTGTGCTGCCGATACTGTAATCAACGGCATGGTTGACATTACTGGCGTCAACGCTTCTTTTACAACTAACAATGGAGGTTTAACCGCCTGTGCAAATCAAACTTTTCAGTTTACCAATACTTCTGGAAATGCATTGGCATACTGGACCTTTGGCACCGGAGCTACCAGTACTCAAACCAACCCCTGGATGATTTATTCTACGCCCGGAACCTATAATGTTACTTTAATTGCTGGCTATGGTACAAGTTGTGCTGATACTATCACGCAGCAAATTATTGTACAGGACGTTAACGCAACGGTTGCCGTTAATCCAGCTTCAGCTTATAGTTGTGAAATACCGACAACATTTCAATATTCTTACACTGGAAGCACTACAATAACTGACTATAATTGGATACTTGAAGTCTCAGGTGGAACATTTGTTACTGTTACTACGCCAGGAGCAACTTTACCATACACTTCAAATGGAACATATAGTTACACCTTAATTGTAACAAGCACTAGCGGATGCAGAGATACAGTCTCTGGTCAGGTTTTAATTGATGCTATAAATGCCGACTTTTCTCCAGATGTACTTGGAGGATGTATTCCGATAGATATCAATTTCACCGACAATAGTTATTCTCACGAGCCCATCACCTCTTGGACTTGGGACTTTGGAGATGGAACTGCTGGTTCAACATCGCAAAATCCCGTACATACTTATACTCAGGTAGGAGAATATACTGTTTCACTTACCGTTGTAAATAGCGCCGGCTGCACGGATGATTTTATCCTGGACTTAGAAGTAGGAGAGCATCAACAACTTGACTTTACCATCTCTACCGATACAACCTGCGCTCAGGATACCGTTTATTTTACAAACCTTACTGTAGACAACAGCTTAATAGACGATTGGATATGGGATTTTGGCGACGATCAATTTGAACCTGAATGGGTCTTTGATCAAGATACAGGTTGGACTGATATTACTTTAATCACAAACTATAATGGTTGCCGCGACACACTTACAATTGACAGTATATTATACGTAAAAGGCCCTGTTATATACTCTATTAATTCAACCATGTCCTGCGACAGTACTTATTTCAGACATTTACGTGTTAATTTGGCAGATGCCGAATACTGGGAATGGTATTTAGGTGACGGGACGGAATTTTTAAACTCAACCGACAGCACCTTATTACACGAATATAGCACAACTGGAGGATATTGGGTTAAAGTTTATGCTTATAACAACTCTAATGGGTGTATTTTTAAAGATTCTATAAATATTCTGATAACAGATATTTACGCTGAAATGACGCCTGTTACAGACACCATTTGTTATGGAGCAAACGTAACATTTTCTTCTACTCCTTCTGTGGATGATGAATGGAGACAATGGACTGGAAATGGATTAATAAACAGCACCTCACCAACAGATCTTTATATCAATTTTAATACAGGAGCCTGTAACACAACCGGCGTTTTGCCCATACAACTTATTGCACAAGACATCTACGGTTGTGCGGATACTGCCACTGCAGAGATTACAGTCTCCCGCCCAATTGTCGACTTTGTTGCAGACACATTAATAGGTTGTGCGCCATTTGGTGTCGAATTAATCAGTCAATCTACTTCAAATATGGGTATTTTTAGTTGTTCCTGGAACTTTACTGATGGGACTGCGACTGTAGTTGAAGATACCGTTCATCACACATTTGCTAATGCGGGCAACTTTACTATTGTATTAACGGTAGTCGATTCAATAGGATGTGTTAACTCACTTACAAAACCACAATACATACATGTTCAAAGTGTAAATGCAAATGTTCATGCACTCGACCCCATTGTTTGTTTAGGAACTCCCGTTCAATTATTCAACTGGTCTACTGGAACACAACTTACCTACGAATGGGATTTTGGAAACGGAACCGGGTCAACGCTTTTCGAACCACAAGTAACATACTCGCAACCCGGATTATATACCGTTTCACTGATTGCAACAGACAACCTTGGATGCACAGACACCATTATTCAGAATAACTTTGTAGAGATTCAAGTTGCTATTGCACAATTTCAAATATCTCAAACAGACACAAATTGTTATCCTTTCCGACCAATATTGACAAACGAAAGTCCTTCAGGGTTTAATCCTGTATATGAATGGGACTTTGGTGATGGTTTTGTCTCTTCCAGTCATACACCTTCTCACACTTATTCAATGCCAGGCGATTACTGGCTTACATATCAGATAACAACATCAGAAAACTGTTCTGATAAAGATTCTGTAGAGATACATGTTGGCGGACCTTTTGCCAATATTGCTGTCAGTGATACTTTAATATGTAAAAGCGATGAAGTGAGTTTTAATCTGACCGATTCTCTTAATATACAGTCGGTGAACTGGAATTTTGGCGATGGCGCTGGTTCGGGCGATTTCTCAACAAGTCACAGTTATACCTATGTTCCGCCCGACGGAGAATTTTATATCTCACTTATTTATTGCTCCGACCCTACTTGCTGCTTACCTGCATTGGCAGATACAGTGAAAGTACAAGAAGTAATTGCAGGATTTGAAATTGTAGATGCTGTAACTATGTTACCAGACATTGAAAATTGCTCTCCATTTACGCTTACCTTTCCCAACACATCCATTGGATTCACATCTTCTTCATGGGATTTAGGGAACGGACAGATATATACCGGAAATACACCGGCTAATATTATTTACGAAAATCCAAATTCTATAGACCAGACATTCACCATTACATTGGCTATTGAAAATGATTTGGGCTGCGTAGATACTTTGAGTCAGAATATTACTGTTTGGGGAACACCGCCCCTGGTACTAAGTAATGATACCATGATTTGCCTGGGCGATGAGGCGCAATTACATGCTTATGGCGGCAATATCATTATCTGGGCACCTAATGTTTCTTTAGATGATCCAAATAGTTACAATCCTATTGCTCAGCCTACCAGCGACATTCAGTATCACGCAATAATATACGACAGCCGGGGATGCTATAATTCGGACTCCATGTGGGTACATATTCAACAAATACCCGAGTTGTCATATAATAACGATACAACAATAATTATTGGCGAAACGGTAAATATGTTTGCATTAACCGACCAGAATGGAACTGTTATTTCATGGTCGCCTTCTTATGGCCTAACATGCACAGGTTGTCAATATCCTATTGCCCGACCCATGGAATCAACAGCATATCAGGTTTTACTTCAAGATAGTTTGGGCTGTTTCGAGATCACTGGCAACGTATATATTACTGTCAAAGAAGAATACTCGGTAGATCTGCCTACTGTTTTCACCCCTAATGGAGACGGATCCAACGATCGTGTTTTTGTACGCGGATGGGGGATCATGAAACTTTTGGAATACAGTATTTATAACCGCTGGGGAGAAAGAATATATTTCTCGGACGATATTTATGAAGGTTGGGATGGTACTTTTAACGGGAAAAAGCAGAATGCAGACACCTATACCTATTATGTAAAGGTTCAGACATACAGTGAGAAAGTTCTAGAGAAAAAAGGAAATATTACTCTCTTACGTTAAAAATTCAATTGTTTTATTTATGGAATTCAGGAAGCATCCAAAACGTGTTGTCAGGCATTTTTTAGGCGCACCCATTATCTATAGCATTGTTATACCCGTCGTTTTGCTGGATCTCTGGGTCGAAATCTATCATCGCAGCTGTTTCCCAATATATGGACTGCCTTATGTAAAGCGACGTTCATATATAAAAATCGACCGGCAGAAACTAAAATATCTGAGTTTTACCGAGAAGGTTAACTGCATGTACTGTGGCTATATGAACGGATTTCTTCATTATGCAGTAGTAATTGCCGGTGAAACAGAAAAATACTGGTGTGGTATTAAGCACAAAGCCGAAAAAGATTTTCATGCCCCACCTCACCACGATACATTTATGGAATACGGTGATCAGGAAGCCTATTTGCAAGTAGTACCCGAAAAAAGCAAAAACGCACCTCAATAAGAAGTGCGTTTCGGGAATGTAATTATATATCAGGTGCTTTAAAAAGCCAGGTGTATTCCGGCACTCCAGGGATAAAGCTCGGGGCCTTCGTTGGTCTTAAATAAACTGGATAAGGAATAGTTTACATAAACACCCACTGATCCATAACCAATCTGACCAGTAAGTCCGTATCTGAACCAGTTCATATGATAATCGCCACGAGATTTTTCCTTTATATCATTGTCTTTGTATTCGCTAACCAACTTGGTATGGCTGCCAATTCTAACAGCTCCCAGCAGACCAACACCCAAATTAATACTTTTATCATGTGTAGGCACATTGAATTCAAGAACTAATGGAACAGTAAGCCATGTAACAGCTAATTTATTTTTCTTATAATTAGTCATTGTATCGGTATAGGAATACAATTTTGCTGAATCGTTTATGAGAATTACATTGTTTGCTAAACGATAATTGTCGAATTCCAACCCCAAACCTGTGGCAAGACCTACATACTTTTTAAATATTGGGATATTTGTCTCAATAAGATTTAATGAAACTGACCACGATTTCCCCTGATTCAAATCTAAATAATTATCGACAGTCAATGGTTTAAATTCGTTGGCATTATTAAGGTATCCATTCAATCCGATTCCAATACCACCCCAATGCGAATTAAATTTCTTTTCATCACAATCATCATTGTCTTCATTTTCTCCATTTTCAGGATCGGTATTATTTAATACCACGGTGTCTGTTGTACCTGTCGTTTTGTCAGTTAAAATGAGAATTTTACTTTTACCAAAATCAAGTTTGGTTGTGTCGTACTGAGCATTTGCGATGAGCGCGGTCAGTAGGATGGCGAATGTAACATACATTGTTTTCATATTCTTTTGTTTTAAATTTCTGAACATAGGACGGCCTGAGGTTAAAAAATGTTACAGTTTTATTAAAAATATTTTTATGATTTATTTAAAGCGCTGTTATTCTGTGTATTTTTGCACGATAAAATAAAATCTTTTCCATGCCATCATTCAAAAACCTGGTAAGATCGCAGCCCGATGAAGACGTTTTTGAAATTCTTTTGAAACCTTTCTTATATAATAAGGAACATTATAAAGCAGCATTAAGGGAAGCTAGGAAAAGGGATTTGCTGACAAATAAAGAAAGCAAAGAAGTTGAAATGGGAAATACCCTAATAATTAAGTAGTCGGCCCTTAAAAACACTACAACACACTTATTAACAGATATTTGCTCGTAACTTTATTTGGTTAGATTTGCAAGT
>PHDH01000246.1 GCA_002840935.1 Bacteroidetes bacterium HGW-Bacteroidetes-21
AGTTTAAACGAATTACTTTCAACTCTTTCAATGTTTCTCCATCAAAACACTTAATGGTACTATCCAAAGAATTCGACACAATTTTTTTCCCGTCATTGGAATAATTTGACGAGTAAATAAAATCATTATGCACTTTGGCTGATATTATCTCGTTCGCAGAATCTACATTCCAGATTTTTAAATTTCCTTCTTCGTCAGAAGATAATATTCTTTTTCCATCAGGTGAAAATGAAACGGATAAAACTTGTCCTGTTTCACTTTTAAACGCTGAAAGTTTTTTACCTGTTTCGATACTCCAAATCTTAACTTTCCCATCACGACTACCAGACACAACAAATTTCATATCCGGAGAAAAACAAGCAGAAGTAACTCCAAGTTTGTGTCCTGTTAAACAAATTATTTCATGAAAATTTTTGGTATCCCAAACTCTAACAGTATTATCATCACCACCAGAGACTATATATTTTCCATCGGGCGAGTACTTTACAGTATTCACATTTGCCGTGTGATTATTTAAAATTTTCATTTCACGCCCCTTAACAGCATCCCAAATAATAATCGATTTATCTGAACTTCCAGATGCAATAAATTTCCCATCAGGAGAGAAGGATACACAATTCACAGGTTTATTATGTCCTTTTAATGTCAACTCAGTCTCTCGGGTTAAAACGTTCCAAATTCGTAGTGACATATCAGAACTCGCTGTTACAATTTTGTTCCCATCAGAATTGATATCAATAGCCATTACAGCGCCTGAGTGGCCAATAACAAATTTATCCGCAGAGCCACCCTTTGCACTCCAGAAACCCAAAGTATTATCACTACTTGCTGATATTATAGTTTTTGCATCGGGTAAAGCTTTAACATCATTAATCTTAAGCGAGTGACCTTTTAAAGCAGCAATTTCTTTACCTGTTTTTAAAGACCAAATTTTTATAGATTGATCATAACTTGCAGTTATTACACTTTTTCCATCAATTGCAAAAATTGCTGAACTAACAACAAAATAATGACCTGAAAAAGTCATTACTACATTTCCATCTGCCACATTCCATATTTTGGCTGTTTTATCTTCTCCTGAAGACAATATCTGAGTTCCATCGGAAGAATAACAAACAGATAAGACCCCACCATTATGCCCAGCTAATGTATTCACGCATTTCTGTGAAATCAAAACATTTACATAACCTGTAAACAAAAATGTAAGGATGAGTTTAAATTGCTTAAGATTCATAGTTTTCATTTGTTTTAAATGAATATTCTGTTTCTTTCCAGGCCCATCTTTACAACAATAACGAATATTTAATCAATGGGCATTCTAATTTGTAAAAATAATATGTTAATAAATAGATTTCAATAGAATAATAAGATAATCTGTATAGTACATTAATCCTATACCATATATTTATAAATATGCAAAATGTTGTTTCGTAGAAATGATTAAAACAACATAATTTGAAAAATTATCTAGTAGGTTTCTCAGCACACATTATAACAGAGCACCCCTCTCTACCATCCTGAAAATAATAATTCAAATAGTATATACCAGAAGATTTACATTTAAATTCAAAACCATTATGAATTTTATTTGTAGAGGGATCAAGTGTACATCCAACCATAGTACTTGTTGAAGATTGGAATAGTTTGAAAATTAACTTTCCATCATAATCAGATGCATTACAAACAACAATCCGATAATTTGTATTTTCGGTTAGCACCAATACATTTTTTCCCATTAGGGGAGCATCTTTTTTGCTCTTTTTAAAACGAACCTGATAGCTTTTCAAAAATTTAAAATCACCAATTTCAGGGTAGCATATTTCAATAAGCTGGTCGTCACATTGTCCTTTTGTGATATCAGATACCAATATCATAGCAAAGACAAAACCGATAGTTAGAAAATATTTCATAGTACTAAAAGTTTATGTGGTAGTAATTAATTTGTAATTTTATTTCGGATCATAGCAACAACTTTTCCAATTCCTTTAAAAATTGGCTCATCAATTGATATTGAGCTAGTACTATTATCAACAATAACCATTTTACCATCTATCTCTGTCATGGTCGGTTCTACATAATTATAGGTTACTTTAACTTTGTCAAACTCAATTTTTAATAGCTCGGCATCTTGTAATAATTCTGCAAATTTTGGTTCCTCTTTAAAAGCTCCCAATAAAATAAGGATATTATCAAGAACTACTTTTTGCTCACCTACCCTATTATAAATCATTTGTATGTTATCTATTGCATCAATGTTCGTTGCAAGATATAAGTTTTCAATCCAGGTTCCATAAGCAATTAATACGGCAATATTACTACGTTTCTCATCCACTAAATAATGTGTCATTTTATCGAAACTTGAATTAGTAATGTACAAAATCGAATCAATATTCTTCTTGTTTTCAGAAAGACGATTCAGAGTCTCAAAATTGATAAACTGACCAATTTTTAAATCATTAGCCAAATCGTTTACATTTTTTAAGTAGGTTAATGTTGAAACGGTGCGTTCGTATATATTCATATGCACAAGGTCTGAGCCATATGTTCCCAAATTAATCGCCTTCTTAAGATTCGTATTGAATTTACTAATATTAGATGAGGGTACCAGCAAATCGGAATTATATACAACACCCGATTTCTGCAATAGTTCTGACAATTGCAACGGATTAGGAACTACTGTAATAAGCTGTCCAATCAATTCATCATCTACTTTTTCATTCTTTTCAGCAATAGAATCATTCAATAAGTCGGTTGCATTACTTTTTGAAGAATTATCACAACTCACCGAAAAAAGTAAAAGAATAAAGCAGAACAAGTTAAAAATTTGTTTTTTCATAATTCAGTTTATTAATTATCAATTTTAGAAATCTTATCTTTTTTTTTGGAAAAATAATTACTCAACCGCATTTTAACAAATGTAGAAAAAGTAAAAACTCTTTTAATAAGTTCAAAATACAACGTAAAGTACATCATTATGGCAAAAAACCATAGTATAAGAATATTAAACCAAAAAGTAGAAATATTATACCCGAATATTGATTTCTGAGGAGCAAGGAAATGAGTTCTGAAATTTAAAAAAGAAGGATGTTGAGGATCAAGATATATTGGATCAATCTTCTGTACAAAATGGTTTCCAATTCGGACTAATTGATTACTCAAATAAGTGTTTTTAGTAAATGCAGCCAAATGTTTATTGTAATATGCATCATAAAACTGTTGATATTGAGCTGTTTTTTCTTCAGTGCTTTGCATTTCAGTTAGAATACGATCCTTTTCTTCATTAACTATAATAAACTGATCCTTAAAATATTCCTGTAATCTTTCAATATAATCAGTAGCGCTATCCGCAACTTCCAATGTGAAGCTTTCTGGTTTGATTAACTCGACACTTTGAAAAGGAACAGAAGGAACAAGAGAAACTTCTACCGATAGCTCATTGTATAATAACTCAAGATCGTCATTTGAGATGGTTTTCTCAGACCTATAGGTATCAATTATTCCTTTTACTTCAGGTAATAAATAAACATTATGATAATTAATTGAACTTTCTTGTTTTTCATAATTATAAAATATTTGCTCGTACTTATTATTCACAAACTGATTTACGACAAGTGCTTCAAAAGCCCATCGAGATGGCATAAACTCGGCTAAGATCGGAACATTTTCCATCCCTCCACCAAATATTTTATTAATTTTATCGAAGCTAAACATTGCTCCAGACAATACCATTTGGGGAATAATCAAAAAAGGAATTAATATATAGATTGTCACAGCTGAATCAAAGGCAGACGAAATATTTAACCCAAGAATATTCGAAAAAGCAGCCATTGAGAAAAATACACACCAATACTCAAAATACATCCCTTTAATTTCAAGTATATAATTACCCAAGAATACAAAAAGCAAAGATTGAATTGCAGAAAGAAGAAACAAGATTCCAATCTTCGAAAACAAATAACTACTTCGACTTAGATTTAAAAACCTTTCTCGTTTAAGTATTTTCCTATCTTTAAAAATCTCCTCCGCGCTAACCATTAGACCAAGAAATGCCGCCACAATGGTACACATAAACATATACGGCATTATATTATCATTATCTCTAAAAACGTAAATATCTGAAGTGGGGTCGTTAATATATCGAAGAATAAAGGCTAGAAGAAATCCTATCAATGGAGCTTCGAGCAAACTAATTATTAAATATTGTTTGTTGGCTAGTTTTGAGAAGAAATCGCGAATAAAATATGTTCTAAGCTGTTGAAACCAAGTTGGCATTTTATGTGTCTCGGGTAAATCAGCATACTTTGTATTGTCAAAACTCTTGTTACTTCTATAGTTTTCGTATTGTATGTTCCATTCTTCGGATGTAACTTTGCGTGTATCTGTATATCTCCCATAATCATCGAGGATCTTTGCTTCGAGTATATTAAAAATACTCTCCGGGTTTACATTCCCACAAAAAGAACATTCACCAATATCGCTATTGATCTGATTATCATGACGTTTGAAATACATTACAGATTCCACTGGATTTCCGTAATAAACAGGATAACCACCTACGTCAATAATAATTATACTATCGAACATTTTAAAAATGTTGGAAGAAGGTTGGTGTATTACAGTAAAAATTAATTTACCTCTTACAGTCAACTCACTTAATAATTCCATTACATTTTCAGAATCCC
Organism: Bacteroidetes bacterium HGW-Bacteroidetes-21; assembly: GCA_002840935.1. GTDB lineage: Bacteria > Bacteroidota > Bacteroidia > Bacteroidales > GWA2-32-17. Next base: position 4,683 of record PHDH01000246.1, read on the forward strand.
TCGAAGATAGACCAGAAGTTGGCTCATCCATAAATAAAACAGCAGGTTCTCGAATAAGTTCCAAACCAATATTTAATCTTTTTCTCTGCCCCCCGCTAATTTTTTTATTTAATGGACTCCCAACTTTTAAATTACGAATATGATTTAATCCTAAACTGTTTAAAACGCCAACAACACATTTATTAATTTGAGCTTGTGTGTGTTCCTTGAAAACAAGCTTAGCATTATAATATAAGTTCTCATACACTGTCAATTCTTCAATTAGGAGATCGTCCTGAGGTACATATCCAATAATTCCCTTTAATTTACTGGAATCGTTGTGAAGGTTAATATCATTTATTAAGACCTCACCCTGAGAAGGTTTCTCCAAGCCACATAGCACATTCAATAAAGTAGTCTTTCCTGCCCCACTCGATCCCATTATTCCAACAAGCTTGCCAGATTGCTCATAAAGATTAATATTTCGCAACCCAACATGTCCATTTGGAAATGAAAAAGAAAGATTATCAACTTCAAATGAAATCCTATTTACAGATGAATCTTGTAAAAACTGCTGTACTACATCGGTATATAAACCTGGCTTGCCTTTAGGTGGCTTAACAATACTTCCACTTGCAAAAAGATAAATACGTTTATCGTTTATTGGCAATCCATTCAACATAATTTCATCAAGGCCAACATACCTGATAAAATATAAGTCAACAC
>PHDH01000006.1:0-49438 GCA_002840935.1 Bacteroidetes bacterium HGW-Bacteroidetes-21
TGAGTCAGACGTACAAAATCCCCTTGATCGTCGACAATACTTTTGGCGCAGGAGGATACTTCTGCAAACCCATTGAACATGGCGCCAATATCGTCGTTTCTTCTGCCACCAAATGGATAGGCGGTCACGGGACCAGTATGGGCGGCATTATAGTCGACGGAGGCAATTTCGATTGGGGTAACGGCAAGTTTCCACAGTTCACAGAGCCGTCTGAAGGCTACCACGGATTGAAGTTTTGGGAGACCTTTGGTCAAACCGCTTTTATTGTCCGTGCCCGGGTAGAAGGACTGCGTGATTATGGTCCGGCCATCAGCCCCTTTAATTCGTTTCAGCTGTTACAAGGTATGGAGACTTTGTCTCTGCGTGCTGCCCGCCATGCCGAAAACACACTGATATTGGCACAATGGCTGAAACAACATCCCGACGTGGAAAATGCTTCTTACCCCGGTCTGCCCGACGATCCCTGCCATGCCACTGCCTCGAAATACCTGAAAAATGGTTTTGGCGGTGTTCTCACTTTTTCGCTGAAAGGCAATAAAGACAGGGCTTCAAGATTTGTCGATTCACTGAAACTCGTCAGTCACCTGGCCAATGTGGGAGACGTACGTACGCTGATCATACAACCTGCTGCCACAACACACCAGCAACTGAGCGAAGCGGAGCAAAGGCGAGCCGGAGTAACACCCAGTTTACTGCGAGTCTCCGTTGGTCTGGAGCACATAAGCGATATTCTGCACGACTTTGAGCAAGCTTTCGAAAAATCGAGTCATAAAGAATTTCCACAGATTGTAAAGAAGGAAACAGATCTGGCAGATTCGATCTACAACAAATAGCTGGAAAAATAAATCACCATATTTGCATATTAAACATTCCAGACATGAAACACAGTTTTAAATACCAAGGCAAATTCCTCACCGAACTCGGGAGTACGATCATTAATCCTGAATTTGCATATCACACTTATGGCGAATTTAATCCGGAAAAGAACAATATTATCTGGATTTGTCACGCATACACCGCCAACTCGGATGCCGCCGACTGGTGGGACAGCATGGTGGGTGAAGGTAAGTTTTACGATCCTACCCATTACTTCATCGTATGTGTCAATTATCTGGGCTCGTGCTACGGCAGTACGGGTCCCATGTCTATCAACCCAGAGACAGGAATACCATGGTATCGATCTTTTCCCGACATTACAGTCCGGGATATGGTAAAAGGACTTGACCTTATTCGTCAGCATCTGGGCATTGAGAAAATACACACGATCATAGGCGGTTCTATTGGCGGTTTTCAGGCTTTGGAATGGAGTATTATAAATCCATCGCTGTTTACCCACACGGTACTTATAGCTTGTAGTGTGAAGACCAATCCATGGGCCATTGCGCTCAACGAGTCGCAACGAATGTCAATAGCAGCCGATCCGACTTTTGAGCAAGACATTCCCGGAGGCGGAACCAACGGACTCAAGGCTGCACGTACCATTGCCCTTCTGAGTTACCGAAATGGCAAAGCCTATAACCTGACACAGGCAGAAAGCAACGAAGAAGTCGTTACCAACTTTAAAGCCTCCTCTTATCAGCGTTATCAAGGCGAAAAACTCGTCAAACGTTTCGATGCCTACACCTATTTTCTGCTAACTAAAGTCCTTGATTCGCACAATATCGCCCGCAAACGAGCCGGTTTTGCCGAAGTACTGAAGACCATCAAAGCAAAAACACTGGTCATAAGCATTACCAGCGACATCCTTTTTCCACCGGAAGAACAGGCATATATGGCCTCCCTGATTCCCGGTGCTATTTTAAAAACCATTGCTTCCGATTTTGGCCATGATGGATTTCTCATCGAATCGGAATTACTTTCAAAACTCTTATCAAACTTTTATCAAACGTAATCATGAACAGTAAATTAAATATAGGATTATTCGGTTTCGGAACCGTAGGTGGCGGACTTTTTCACGTTCTTGAAAAAGGCAAAACCGTAGATGCCACCATCAAAAAAATATGCATACGCAATCCTCAAAAGGAAAGAAGTCTTTCGCCCGAGCATTTCACATTTAATCCCGATGATATTCTGGATGATCCGGAAATAAATCTCGTGGTTGAACTTATAGATGATGCCGAGGCAGCCTATGCTATAGTCAAAAAAGCCCTGCAGAAAGGCAAAAGCGTGGTATCGGGCAATAAGCGTATGATAGCCTATCATCTGGACGAACTCATTCGGCTTCAGGAAGAGCACCATGTAGCTTTGCTTTACGACGCGTCGGCCTGTGGCAGCATCCCCGTGATTCGCAATCTCGAAGAATATTACGACAATGACCTATTGAAGTCAATCACCGGCATTTTAAATGGCTCGTCGAACTACATTCTCACCCGCCTTTTTAACGACGACATGTCCTACCCCGAAGCTTTAAAACAAGCACAGGACTTAGGCTTTGCTGAAAGCGACCCCACTTTCGACGTCGATGGTTTTGATGCCATGTTCAAACTCGTTATTCTTGCAATGCATAGTCTGGGAGCCTATGTCCATCCCGAGAAGGTCCTGCACTACGGCATTTCGCAGATTTCTGTCAGCGATATTCGCTACGCCAAAGAAAAGGGGCTAAAGATTAAACTCATTGGCCAAATCATCAAACTTGACAAAGATCAGTTCACCCTTTTTGTTCTGCCCCGTCTGGTCCGTCCCGACGAATATATTTTTAATGTAGAATACGAATATAACGGAGTGGTGATCGAAGGCGAATGTTACGACAAACAGTTTATGTTCGGAAAAGGGGCTGGAGCATATCCCACCGGTTCGGCTGTACTATCGGACATTACCGCCCGTATGCATAACTACCGCTATGAATACAAGAAAAACCGCTATTTCAAACCCTTGGAATATACCGATGATGTCTTGCTGGAAATCTATTTGCGCTATGAGAATCTGGTGGATTTCAGTCTCTTTGACTTCGAAAATATTTCGGAAAAGTACACAGGACCATCCACCAATTATGTCGTTGGAACCATACGACTTTCTCAACTAAAGAAGATAGTCAAAATTCTCCCCAAACTCAACGTTTTTCTTGCATTCACAGGCAAATTAGAATAGGACATATTTTGTATGATACCTTATTTGCTATATATTTGGAAAAAAGTAATTCATGAGAATGACCGCAAGGGCTACAAAATATCCGACCCCTTGTTTATTGCCTGGATTAAAGAAAATATAATTGATAAGACATAACTTGTATGATACAGATTTTGTCCTATCTCATATAACCTAACTATGAGACACTTAATAAACAATATTTTAGAAAACCGAATTCTCGTTCTCGACGGAGCCATGGGAACCATGATACAGCAACACAAACTCCGCGAAGAAGATTATCGTGGCGTACGGTTTGGAAATCACCCCCTGTCGCTCAAAGGCAATAACGATTTATTGTCACTTACACAACCAGCAATTATTCAGGAAATTCACGAGAAATATCTCGAAGCTGGTGCCGACATCATAGAGACCAACACTTTTAATGCCCAACGTATTTCTCTGGCCGATTACCAGATAGAGCATCTGGTGTACGAAATCAATGTTCAAGCAGCGAAAATTGCCAAGGCGGCTGCTGAGAAATTCAGCACTACAGATAAACCCCGCTTTGTCGCCGGCAGTATTGGTCCGACGAACAAAACGGCCTCCATCTCGCCCGATGTGAACAATCCCGGGTTTCGAGCCGTTTCGTATTTCGAACTCGTCAGGGCCTATGCCGAACAGGTCAAAGGTTTAATCGACGGGGGCTGCGATCTACTGTTGGTGGAGACTATTTTCGACACACTCAATGCCAAAGCCTGTCTGTATGCCATTTCCGAAGTCTTTGCTGACAAAGGCTGCGAACTGCCGGTCATGATTTCCGTTACCATTACCGACGCCAGTGGCCGCACGCTCTCGGGACAAACACCCGAAGCTTTTCTGACTTCGGTAAGCCATTTTCCCATGCTGTCTATCGGTCTCAACTGTGCCCTGGGCGCAAGACAGATAAAACCATTTCTGCAGGAGCTTGCCCAAAAATCATCCGTCTATATTTCGGTCTACCCCAACGCCGGACTTCCCAATCAGTTTGGAGATTACGACGAAGCGCCTTCGCTAATGGCCGAAATCATTAAAGAATTTATAGACGAAAAAATAGTCAATATCGTTGGCGGTTGCTGCGGTACTGGCCCCGAACACATTCGTCTGATGGCTGAACTCGTTGTAGGCGTTACACCAAGAACTTTAAACAAACCCGAGCATGTAACACGACTCAGCGGGTTGGAATCACTCACCATAGAAAAAGCCACTAACTTCGTTAATATTGGCGAACGCACCAATGTGGCTGGGTCCAAGAAATTCGCCCGGCTCATCCGCGAGAAAAATTATGAAGAAGCACTGTCAGTTGCCCGTCAGCAAATAGAAAGCGGAGCACAGATCATCGACATTAACCTCGACGACGGCATGCTGGTAGCTGAGAAAGAGATGGAAATATTTCTCCGTTTGATTTCTTCGGACCCCGATATTACGCGCGTTCCGGTAATGATAGACTCCTCCAAATGGACCGTCATAGAAAAAGGACTGCAAAATATTCAGGGTAAGCCCATTGTAAACTCTATCAGTCTAAAAGAAGGCGAGAAAGAATTCCTGCGCAGAGCAAATATCATCCGTAAGCTGGGCGCTGCAACGGTGATCATGGCATTTGATGAAGAAGGACAGGCCACCGATTTCGAATCAAAAATCAGGGTCTGCGAAAGAGCGTATAAACTGCTGACCGAAAAAATGGGTTTTCCGCCCGAAGACATCGTTTTCGATTGCAACATACTGACCATTGGGACAGGACTCCCAGAGCACAACAATTTTGCTGTCGACTTTATAAAAGCAGTGACATGGATCAAAGAAAATCTGCCCCATGCCAAAACCAGCGGTGGAATCAGCAATCTCTCTTTTGCTTTCCGCGGCAACAACAAAGTGCGTGAAGCCATGCATACCGTTTTTCTCTATCACGCCATCAACGCAGGCTTGGATATGGGCATCGTAAACGCCGGTGCATTGCCTGTATACGACGATATTGAACCCGGCTTGCGTCAATTGTGCGAGGATATTATTCTCAATCGCCGTAAAGACGCCACCGAACGTTTGCTTACCTTTGCAGAAACATTGAAAGATGAAGCCGGAGAACAGACACACACCGAAGCATGGCGTGAACTCCCACTAGAAGAAAGACTCACCCATTCGCTCATCAAAGGTATCCCCGATTATATTGAGGCAGATATTCGTGAAGCATTGAACATCTTTCCGCAAGCACTAACCATCATTGAAGGTCCGCTGATGACGGGCATGAATAAAGTGGGAGAACTTTTCGGATCGGGGCGTATGTTTCTGCCTCAGGTCATGAAATCGGCCCGGGTCATGAAAAAAGCGGTAGCCATTTTGCAACCGGTGATTGAAGAGCAAAACAAAGAAAAAGGCGGTCAAACAAAAGCCGGAAAAATCCTGTTGGCAACCGTCAAAGGCGACGTACACGACATTGGCAAAAACATTGCAAGCGTGGTCCTTTCCTGCAACAACTACGAAATTATTGATCTGGGCATTATGGTTCCCACCGAAAAAATTGTGGAAGAAGCCATCAGCCAAAAAGCAGATATTATTGGCTTGAGCGGTCTCATCACCCCCTCGCTGGACGAGATGGCGGCTGTAGCCTCTTCTCTTCAAAAGCATGGACTTTCCATTCCCTTGCTTATAGGAGGAGCTACTACCTCCAAAATCCATACAGCGGTAAAAATCAGCCCCGAATACCAGGGTGCTGTAGTTCATGTAAAAGATGCTTCGCTGGGCGTTCAAATTGTTTCGGAATTACTGAACCCCGACCGAAGCGTAGCTTATACCAAAAATATCCGCGCCGAATACCAGCAAATGGCGGAGGATTTTGCCTCTAAACAGCAAGGAAAAACCAACATCAGTCTGGAACAAGCCCGTGAAAACCGTTTCGTTTGGAAAAAAGAAAAAGCAAAAATACTTCCCCCTGCTTTTACCGAAGGTAAACCCATCAACGACTTCCCGTTGGAAAAACTGATTCCCTATATCGACTGGACTTTCTTTTTTCATCAATGGCGTATCAACGGAAAATATCCCGCCATTTTCAATGATCCGGTGAAAGGTCCCGAAGCAAAAAAACTGTACGATGATGCTCAGGTTATGCTACAGCGCATGGTTACAGAAAAGATGGTATCGGCAAACGCTATTCTGGGATTCTTCGAAGCTTCCTCAAACAATGAGGATGTAACAATTACCACCCACGAGGGAAAAACGGAGACACTTCATTTTTTAAGAAATCAACGGTATAAAGAAGAAGGTCAGAAGAACTTGTGTCTGGCCGATTTCATCGCCCCCACCGAGAGCCGCGTGACCGATTATATTGGTTTATTTGCCGTAACTGCCGGCATAGGCATAGAAAAATGGGAAAACCACTTCAAAGCGGAAAATGACGATTACTCTGCCACTCTGCTAAAAATTCTGGCCGACAGGCTAGCCGAAGCTTTTGCAGAATTATTGCATTTAAAAACCCGCAAGAAATTCTGGGGATATGCCAGCGACGAGAATCTGACGATAGAAGAAATACTTCAGGGTAAATATCAGGGCATACGACCTGCACCGGGCTATCCGGCCTGTCCTGTGCATGAGGAAAAAGAAAAGATCTTTCGCTTATTAAACGCTACCCAGCACACCGGAATAACACTAACAGATAACTGGAGCATGTATCCGGGAGCATCCGTTTGCGGGTATTATTTTGCCCATCCGGAGGCAAAGTATTTTTCGGTGAATGAGTGAGAATTTTTACCACTAAGGCGCTAAGATTCACTAAAAAGGTCGTGAATTCTGAATGGCGCATGTCTTTTTGCCACAGATTTCGCAGATTAACGCAGAAAATTTCTAAACATCATATACGAAATAAAGCAACCTAGGATGAAGGTTATCACATTATCGCACCTTCCCGTCTACCGAGACATCGGTAGCGAGAAAGCAGCTCTTTGTCTAAGTATAGAAAAAGCAAAAGCTCCCGATTAATCAGGACGCGACGATCTCTTGCGGAGAGTAAGAAATAGCATCGCAGTTACAAACTACGATGAGTATGAGGGTATGGGATTATTTTCCTGCAATAATAAATTTTCCTGACCCGATGTAATTGTCATTATTTTTTACTTTATACTGATATGTGCCGGCTTCTAATGCCGAAATATTAATTTCCGCGTTTTCGTCTGTTTGCATACAACAGAGTACTAATTTGCCTGTAATATCATAAATAAAAATCTGGCATGGAATAAATTTATTGTCGATTTTAAATTTGATTGTATTCCATGTAGGATTCGGAAATACCTGCAAAATACAGTTATTTATGACCTTTTCTCCGATATTTTCTGCATAGTCATCAATAATTATATCGTCAATTATCCAGCCTTCTTTGTTTGTTTGAACGTTATCACTTACAAATGTAAATCGGTATAATACAGTATCCTCATTTTGAATGTTGTATATTGCACCATATAAACCAAGATTCATTTCGAAAGATTGCCAGTTATTTGTTTTACCAGTAAATATCATATCATAATTTCCTCCAGGAAAATTAACCGAATCGTGTAATAAATTTATCCAGTTCATTCCATTGTCAGGAGAGAATTCAATCATTCCAAAATCGTTCAAGGTATCAGTGTCAACTTTATAAGAAAAATGTAATCTGGCGGTATGTGGAAATGTAAACCCATTGTTGGCCAAATGATAAATTGTGAAAGAAGAAGTATCATTTATAGGATAATAATTCACAGTATCTGTAATTATCGCATTGGAGAGCGAATAAGAGCTGCTAAAAAGTGCTTTGTTGGGCCTTCCAATTTGCCAAATATTATTAGAGTTCGTGGTAGCATCAATAGATAAATAAATTAGTGTACTCGTATCTTCGAAATTAATCGTGGTAAGACCAAACTGCGCTATCGAAGCTTTCATAATAATGACCAGAATGGAGAGTATACATAATCTTTTCATATAATTTCTAATAAGGAAAGTTTTACAAACCAAATGTAGAACAATTTGCCAAAACATAAAGAATATTTTGGGGTTTTGTATAGGTAAAAGAAAGGGGTGTAGGGAATATATAGCATCGTATTTACTCCCGAAGCATCGGGACTACAATGAGTATGGGTTTCAATTACTTTTCTTGTAAAAAAGTGCTTTTCTATTTTTCTTTGGAGTATTTATATATTTATCAAGAAAATCTCTTTGTTCACTTACCTTAGACTGCATTCGTTGAGCTGACTGTATCAGTTGAGAAACAGATGTGGCAAAGTTTTGATCAGGACTTTTTATTACATTTAATTCATTAACCATAACATTTAATGTAGAATCGATATTATCAATCATTTGCTTAATCTCTGAATCTGGTTTTTCAGGGATAAACTGTTTATTTTTGTAATCAATGTACAAATTATAATTATTAATAGATTCGTTATACATATTAGATAAGCTATTGTATTTTTCAGAAGCAATTTTGTTCCTCAGATATTCTACTTCCCGTTTATTATGATTCAGACGATCGAAAACCAGACTATTAACTTCGCCTCCTTTTTCCATACGAGCAGTCAATGAGGTTGCTCTATCCAATGCATTTTGTGATTCATATGCTTTCAAGGTATCTAAATAATTGAAATAAAGCCGTTCGGAATGTGTAAGTACAACTGTTGCACAAAATTCCTGATAAGGAAGCGGTCTGTTTAGGAACTGCCACATAGGATCGAAAGGCATATGCGACTGAATCATAAACTCAGGTTTGGCATTAAAGTATGAATTATCAATTTTTGGAACAAAACGCTTGCTTTCGACATAACCTGAACCCCAGGTAGGATCGCAAAAAGACCAAAGGCTATCTGCCTTTACTACACACCAAACATGGGCAATATAATCAACATAATTCACCTGTTTTGTAAAACCAGAAACAACATATGATTTTAGACCCGCCTTATTAGCAATGGCATTAAACAACTCAGCATAATGAAGGCATACCCCTTTTTTGGTCGACAGAACTTTTTTGATAACATCGTCTGTGTTTTCGTAAAAATTTGCAGCAAACATATTTACTACATCATATTTTACATTGGTAGCAACCCAGATAAAAATCGCCCTGTATTTGTCCTTTTCAGAACTAAAATTCCCATTAAAATAACCTGCAATATCAGAGACAGAACTGGTTAATGAATCCGGAATACTAAGAGCGATATTATCAACAACTTCAAACTCTTTTGTTTTCTTTTTCTTTTGGGCATTCACAATTGCCATATTCCCAAAAATCAACACAAATATTATAAATAACCTAAATACTTTATACATAAAACAATATTATATGACTTCTACAAAAATAGTTGATTTTTAATAACAACAACTAAAATAGCTTTAAATAATTTAAAATCTGAGGGGAATATATAGCATCGTTTTACTCCCGAAGCATCGGGACTACGATGAGTATGGGAATTTACAGTCCTGCCATTATCTATTACTAAGTTGGTAGTCGTTAATCAAAAGTTCGGCTGAGAGGTTTAATCTGATGGTTAATTTGCGAATCATGTCGACTGTAAGTTTACGTTTGCGGTGAAGGACTTCAGAAACACGGCTTTTTCCACCAATTTCATTAACCAGGTCGACCTGCTTTAAGTGCATTTCCTGCATTCTGATTTTAATAGCTTCAATGGGATCGGGTGCATCAATGTGGTAGTGTTTTTTTTCGTATTCGTCTACCAACAGACCCAGCACATCTGCTTCGTCACTTTCGGGAGTCCCAATTTTCGCATCAAAAATTTCGTCGAGGCGTTTGAGTGCTTTGCGATAATCCGACTCTGTTTTTATTAGTTTGATAATCATAATTTCAAATTTTAAATTTCGTTCACATCAATTTTGTCATATTAATAAGCAATTGTAAACAGTTGAAAATTAATAGGAATAGTGAATTGAACCTTTACAGGCTTCCCATCTTGCATTCCTGGCTTAAAATCGGGCAACATCAAAACAACTCTTTTTGCTTCTTTATCAAGTAACGGGTGAGCACCTTTTACCACTTTTACTTTTATTACTTTACCTTGTTCGTTTACGACAAAGTTGACGAAAATCTTTCCGCTAATATTGTTCTCTTTACAGCTTTGGGGATATCGAAGGGTTTGGCAAATAAATTTCATCATTTCATATTCGCCCCCGGGAAATTCAGGCATTATTTCGCATGTAGAAAATACACACTCTAATGGAACTTCATCCATGCGAAACTTTGAATCAAAAAGTTCATTTTTCGTATAATTTGTTTCATTAATATTAAATGAGACTGTTTTATTAGAAATTAAATTTTTCTTATAAAAGAAATATTCATAATCAACCTCACAAACGTTTTTAACTGCTTTGCAGAAATAGATGGTATCACTTTTTATGCAATCATACATTATAGTTGTCGTATCTGTGCACTTTGAACCATACAATTCTATAGATTTCTTGTCATTTCCTATTATTGCATCATAAAGAGCCTTACAATACCCACAACTATCACCCAACGCTAATTTGGTCATTGCAAGATAAGTGTAATTAGATTTATTATCCTCTATAGAAGCAGACAACGAGAACATTGAATCGGCTTTTACAAAGTTCTTTTTATTAAAAGCTTTAAGACCTGCTTTATGATACTTTTTTGCTTTTGAAGAATAGGGCAACTGAGCACTCACAGTGGCATTAATCCCAAAAATCAACACAAGAATTAGTAATAACCTGAATACATTTTTCATAATAGATTTTTTTTAATCATTATTTACAAAATAAATGATTTTTGATAACAACGCCTAAAATATCTTTGAAATATTTTAAACTCAGCAAAAAACAATTTTATTAAGGTTTCCTTAAAAATCGTATTTTTGCAGTCCATTTTCAAAAAACATGAAGTTTTTAATCATCCCCCTTATTTTACTTTACTTCAGTCTATGGGTAAGCACAGATCCCTCCGAAAACGCTGAGTCTACGCCTCAAGACAGTCTGCAGAAAGATAGCACAGAAGTTCTGTTGCTATTTTCTGGAGATGTAATGCAGCACATGCCACAGATCAATGCCGCATGGGATACTTCCTGCCAATGTTATAATTACGACTCCACTTTTGCCTATATCAGTCCGCTTTTCAACATGGCCGACATAGCCATCATCAATTTAGAAACGACATTAGCTGGAAAACCTTATTCAGGATATCCACAATTTACAGCCCCCGACGAACTGGTAACAGGATTGCAAAAAGCCGGCATCGACATACTAGCAACATCGAACAACCACTCGTGCGACAAAGGGAGAAAAGGGATAGAGCGCACACTGAAAATTATTGACAGTCTGGGATTACAACGCACAGGCACTTTTTACGACAGTCTGGATCAAAAGCTTTTCAACCCGCTATATATTGAAGTCAAAGGTTTGAAAATTGCTTTGCTGAATTATACTTATGGCACCAACGGAATTCTCACGCCCAAACCAACCATAGTCAACCGTATTGACACTTCGGCAATACGCCGCGACTATCACACAGCCATTATTTCCGGTGCCGACATTGTCATTCCATTTTTCCACTGGGGCATTGAATACCAAACAGCTCCCAATGAAGAACAAAAAATGATAGCAGAATTCTGCATGAGATTGGGCATGAAACTCATCATTGGCTCTCACCCGCATGTGATACAGCCCGCACAGACCTATATTTCGGATAAAGATACTGCAATTGTTGTTTGGTCGCTCGGTAATTTTGTTAGTAATCAACGACAGATAAATACCGATGGAGGAATGTCTGTTATGGTTAAACTAATAAAAGAGGAACGTCATTATAAAGTCATTAACACAGGTTATATTTTGCATTGGGTATATATTCAAACCGACAGCAGTGGCAAGAAAACCTATAAAGTTCTTCCTATAAGCGAGTATCAGAAAAAGACTTCTGCACTAACTCCCGACGCATTAGAGAAAATGAATTTGTTTGATGAAAGAACAAAAACATTAATAACGACTGTTGAAAATCCAATCAAAGAAATTACGTTTGATTCGCTTTCTAACAAGTGGGTTTTTTAAGTGTGAATTTGGTTACTGCCCAACAATCATTACTTGTTTGGATTCAGAAACATCTCCGGCAATGACAACAAAATTATAAACACCTGGCTTGAAATTGGAGATATTAACAGGCACTTCCACGTTCTGCATTTCGAGTAAAGCTTTAGACTGATACATGAGTCGACCCAGATTATCGAAAATTTGTAAACTGTATTTTTTCTGTTCCAGCCCTTTGAAAGAAATTACAACCTGACCCGGAGAAAAGCCAAACTCAATAGCTCCGTTATTGGCTGGCTTACATTCAACTGCGATAACTTCTGACAAAGTGGAAGTTCCATCAAAATCGGTTTGTTCTAATCGGTAATAAGAGCGTTTTGATTCACTAACTGCACCATCGTCAGTAAAGGAATAATGCAATTCCCGATTAGAATTTCCGGCACCTTCGATAACAGTGACAGGATAAAAGACAAAGCCATCATAGCTTTTTTCAAGGGTAAACAAATCGTTATTAAACTCTGTGAGTGTCACCCAACTTACTACAACATCATTTCCACTACAAGTGGCATTAAAAGAAACTAAATTAACCGGAAGTGGAATAGCAGGACCCTGATACAAAATAAACTTACTAAAGTCTATCACATCTTCTATCAGGAAGCTCTTAGCCCCTACGGTATAGACTGAAGGGTAAACACCATAATCGTCTATTAATGAAGAAGAAGCATTGGGATAACGATAAGGATTTTTGGCTATTTCGGATGCTGTTAAATCGGTCAATGTGCCAATAAAAGCATCATCATAATACAATAACAAATCGTATGTATAACCTGATATATTTCCTCCAGTTGGCGTAATTTCCCAAACACAATTTGAATATTGGCTTCCCAACAGATTAGGGTAAGGAACTCCAAATCCATCGGCAAGATCGGGATTTGTTTGCGTATAATATTTCATTGAAACAGATGTAGGAAAGTTAGATCCATTCCAAGTGATAGCTCCCAAAGTTCTATTGGCAAATGTATAGGTCGTAGTATTTCCGTTTGAAATAGTGCCTGTTTGCCCTGCAGGTATTGGAGTTGATGTAGGAGAAAATTCATCGGCTCCGATATCAACGCTACCTGCTACGATGGTCGTACTTCTTGGATTGTTATCGATATCGTTGTTTAATGTATGCTGTATCCCTTTGCCATTCACAAACCAAGCTTCAGTTAAATTTGTTTTAATATGCAGATCGCCATTTGCGACATCTATGAACAAGTTAGAGACATTAACATTTGCGTAATCAGAAGATCCTGATGTACTGACAGCAGAAAGACTTGAAGCATCGCCACCTGTTCCAGAACGTAAAGTAGCAATGTCCCAGTTAGCGGCATTCCATAAAGCAACATTTGCAGAGGTATTACTTACATAAAAATTATAATCCGTAGATGCTGCCGTCCAATTCGTTGCTGGGAGAGTTCCCTGATTTCCAATAGCATAATGTCCACCTGTACCACCTGTACGCGCATTGGAAAAAATATTATTTCTCATCGTTAAACTTACACTTTGTGTTGTTGTAGTATTGTCACCTCGCAGAATAGCAAAAGAATTGAGAGCTCCAGCACCAACAGTCCCTGTAATACTAATGCTATTGTAATTACAATTGGCAGTATATGCGTTTGTGGAGGACTGAAGCCAAATTCCATTAAACTCCGTATTTGTGGTCAAACCGTCACCTAAAGAAATCATGTTATTACGAATTTCTGCAACAGAAGTAGCAGCGGGTCTGTACACTGTAAGACCACTTGCTGTTGGTGGTGTTGCAGGAACTGTTCGTGTTGAAGCATTAGAAAGACCCCAAATTTTATTCCTGTTAATTATAGGATTTGATACATTATTTACAGAAATTCCTGCCACATTTGTTTGAACTGCTCCTGAATTACTTAAAGAAAGATTATAGACAACATTTTCTGTAATAAAACAACTTCCTACCGATGCCCCACTATAGTATATTCCTTGTAATGCCATGGCATTTATATCAGTCCTTGATGAATTTGATGTCAAATTATAAACTTGATTTGCAGAAATATTTGCAGTACCTGTATTATTGTGATGAATACCACGTAATATCTGGTTTGTAGAAACAGTAGATGCGGCAGAAGTAATATTAGCAACAATATTGTTCCATATACTGACAGAAGAAGTCGAATTACTATAAATTCCTACCAGAACCTGTTGTCCTGATGAAATAATACTATTTACATTAGAAACATGACCAACGGTATTTCCAGTGATAGTTCCTACATTAGCTGGACCAGCAGCAATTTCGATTCCATAGAAATAGACGTTACCCGTCCCTGTCAACTGAATATTCTGTATGATATTCCCCTGAATTGAATTTGCTGTCCCAGCTCCAGAACTAACTGATATTCCTCTGAAAGTATTATTCCCGCCGTTAATCCAAGGAGCGCCACTACAATTAGGACATTGTCCTCCAATAAAATTATTTGTCACCACATGCCCATTTCCAGAATTCCCAATAATGTATACTGATGTTTTTGCAGAGGATGGTGTTTGATCATTGTAAAAATGATTCCCATCAACCATCATATTTACACCTGAGTTTCCAAAATAAACGCCATAATTATTCCAATTACATATTTCGTTTTCACTTATTACAAGTTCATAATTAGAAGCCACATTAGAATATATTGCATTGGAAGGAGAGCCCATACTTCCTCCGGTAGCATTTCGGACAAGACACTGACTGATGGTATCGGCATAATTCGATCCGGTTGAACCAAAAAAGACGACACCAGTGGTAGTTGTTGTAGCATTACTTTCAATAATTGAACGAGATATTTTACATCCAATTGAGGAACTATTGAATTGAATGGTGGGTCCAGTCTGACTTGCAGTACCTCTCGTATTTCTAAATAATAAATAATTATTAATTCCATCAATTTTAAATCGATCTGCGCCATTGAAAGAAATAAGAGGTTGTCCACTGGAAGCAGAGCCTGAGATAGTTCGTAAAATTGTACCATCAGGATTCACGGTTATTTTAAAACCACTTCCATTGGTTTCAGCCCATTCATTTAGAGACACAGAGCCTGATTCATTCAAATCAGATGTCACAATTAACGTTACATCTCCCTTCAATCCAGTTGCATTTACAGCCTTGAAAAAGCCTTGCGCATCATTATTTGTAAGTGAAGTAAATGGCTCCGTTGAACCCACATAATAGATCCCTGAAAGAAAACCAGGAGCAGCAGAGCAGAAGTAGCCCAAACCCGGAGTTGCTGAAGCGCTGGTAATTGAGTTAGCGGCCTGAGATCCGTATACACTGACATAAGTTCCATCTACTGTAGCACATTGGGCTATAATCATATTGGTTGTAGGATTGGTCTCATTAATTCTGAATGTAGCAGAATTAAAATTAGCCCCACCACTTTGTTGAATATCCCAATATCTTCCGGTGTTTAATTCATAACCCGGGGGATTCACAATGCTCCCTCCACAGTCAGCATCAAAGACTTCTGCTTGAATCATTACGGTCCCTGAAGTTGACGGATTTATTATTTCAAAGAAAGTGTAACCCGATTTTCCTACAGGGAAAACCCAGGTATTTGCTCCGTTAATAATGTTTCTTGCCAATGGCCCATTCACATAACTTGTAGCTGAAGCACCAGAGATATTTGCAGTTGCAGTGCCGGAAACCGTAATAAGATTTGTACTTGTTGTATTCAGCAAACCACTGGAAAGAATCAGCGCCATAGTGGAATAAGGTGAATTCAAAGTAATACCCGTAGAATTGTTGATTTGCGTCGTAAGATTAGTTGTATTCAATGTACCAGATCCGGCATATTCCTGTAGGGATGTACCTGCAAAATTAATACGACTATTGGCCGTTGTTGCCAGAAGCGTACCATTATTGACAACTCCATCATTTCCAATGACATTTATAGCAATCCCATTTAAATTAAACGTACCTGCATTAATATTTAGATTCTCTACTGTAGGAGTACCAGCCGAAGTAACTGTCATTCTTACATTTCTATTAGATCCTGCAGGATTATCAACAATAACATTTCCGAAATCCATACCATATTGCCCTGGAACAGCAATAGTAAAACCGTTGGCATTTCCGGTAGTACTCGATACCCCGTTGCCAAATCGAATTGTAGCACCTGTAAAAAACTTATTTTGTTCAGAGCTCTGAATATAAAACTCGTTAGAACCCGCATTAGCGTTCGGATCGACAATAGTTAATACCCCACCTGAAAAAAGCACTGTCGTAAGTGAAGGAAACTCTACTACGGTACCTGCGGCTAAATTAGCGCCAGCCTGTGGATCGACATTCACGTTTCCTGCAAAAATATTGCAATACCCACTACCTGCGAAATATAGTTTGCCAAATATATTAACGATACCATCTGGGCCATCCACCTGAAGCGTTCCATTTACGGTACAAGTATTTGCTCCGCCACCGTAGGCAAAAGTACCTGCGCTCACCTGAACCGTACCATTAATAGTTGCATTTCCTGCACCCGTAGTCGTAGCAGTTCCAACACACTGAATTGACCCGGAACTATGATTGACCCAAACCCTGCCGGTTGCCCCACAAATAGTCTGTGCACCATACCAAGGAGTTAGTGTAGAAGCACTGGACAATTTAAATGTGCCATTCGTTAATGTTAATCTATTTCCATTACCCGATGGAACATTCATTGTAATTACCCGCGTAGCTTCTATACATTTTTCCTGCGTTGTTCCCTTATTTACGGTAATTGAATAAAAACTGCATGTTGCCCCGGTTCCCGATATCATTCCATCTACCACTCCACGAAACTCAACATCGGCAATACTAAACCCTCCAATATCCATGTCAAAAACACCATCAACGATAAGATTACTATTAGAGTAATAACGCTGTCCCAGAATCAGTTTGCGTGTACCACCCGAAGCACCTGAAACAATATCAAAAGTAGAACCCGCTCGCACCCAAATATCACCATCACAAGTGAGTGTAGCGTTGGTTCCGGCACCTATAAATTGTAAATGTCCTGTTGTAGTATTATCTCCAATTGACAGATTATTACAAACAGCTGTAGTAATATCAATAGTTACGGTGGCGCCATTTTGAATATAGACATCATCATTAACATTTGGCAGAACTCCTCCAACCCATGTAGATGTTTGACTCCACAACCCGCCAGCTGCAGTTGAATAGACTGTCCCTGAAGGCAATGTTGTACAAAAGCCTTCCAAAGCACTACTACAACCACCTTCGTTTACTGCCAGAATTCTCCAATAATAAGTTTTATCAGGCAACCCACTGATGGGTCCGGAGGTAGTTGATCCTGATGGCAGTATCATCGCCAATTCATATGTAGCACCTCCATCATCCGACCTGTAAATATGAAAATGTGTTTCGTTAGATGAATTGTCAACCCAATGCAATGTAACGCTACTTTGAGTAATCCCCGAATAAGTGAGATTTGTCGGAGCAGAAGGCGCAACATAAGGAGTAAAAGAATAAATCCTTCTTGCTCCATTGGTAGAAGAAGATAATCCGGCAACTTCACCAGTAGCTACAATAGCTGTTCGGCACAAATAAGTTGCAGGAATAGTTGTTCCAACTGATGTATTTGCAAAACCTACTGTTTTATATAAAAGACCATTATTTGCATTGGTATTACAGAAACCAATGCCTCCCAAATCACTATTATCTCTTCTACGTTGCATGTTCATATATCCATAAACATATTCAATTAACCCAGTGGTTTCGTATAATCTTATTTGAAATGTCAAGTTTCCCAATACAGGCATAGCTGTAGGGAATGTTCCATAACAATTTAGCCATTCAACAACACAGACACGATTGGGAGCTGAGCCAATGACCTTATAATGAACTTTACCATTGGATCCCGTTGCCATATCACACGAAAATGGAACTAAACGAGGTTCATTTACGTCAACTTCCGGTGTTCTGTTAATTGAGGCTAAAGAGGGTCCTAATCTAAGAACTCCGTCTTCTGTCGCCACAAACTCTTCGTAAGGCATAGACATAAAATAAAAAGTAAAACCGATAGGGTTTGTTCCTGAAAAAATACCTGTATTCAATCCATCGGTATTGGGCGCAACCAAAAGACTGGTGCCAGAGCTCATATCTGTGAGACTGGCATCAGAGGCTGTAGAAAAAGCATAATTGGACGAACTTTGCCCTAAAAGAAATAGGGGAAATACAAAACAAACAAAGAGTAGTAAAAACTTATTCATTATTTAAACTTCTACACATTTAGACGTAATTTTACCTAAAGGGTTTCTAATTATTGAAGTAAAAATACGATTATTTGACAAATAAAAAAATAAATGCCATGAAATTTAACATTAGAAAGACATTCTTCGCAATGGAACATATCTATCTAACAGTCAGTATTATTAAATAAACGTAAAAATTTATATCTGCTAAAAAGCAGTATTCGTCAACAGAATAATAACATTTATAAAAGACTACTGGCCAAATCTGCCAAGAAGCTTCTTTCTCCTTTTACCAAGTTTACATGGGCAAATATCTCTTGTCCTTTCATTTTATCTGTCAGATAAGTTAAACCATTAGATTTTGCGTCAAGGTAAGGTGAATCGATTTGGTCAATATCTCCTGTGAATATCATTTTAGTTCCTTCCCCAGCGCGGGTGATAATTGTTTTTACTTCATGGGGTGTAAGGTTTTGAGCTTCGTCGATAATAAAGAAAACATTCGACAAACTACGACCACGAATATATGCCAAAGGAGTAATCACAAGTTGTTCTTCTTTTTGCAGCTCATCAATTTTCTGATATTCTGATGAATTTGGTTTGAATTTATATTTAATCACCGCCAGATTATCGAATAAAGGCTGCATATAGGGAGAAATCTTTTCTTTCACGTCGCCCGGGAGAAAACCCAAGTCGCGGTTAGCCAAAGGCACTATAGGTCGTGCCAGTAAAATTTGCTGAAATTGTTTACGTTGATGTAAGGCAGCAGCCAAGGCCAGCAGGGTTTTTCCTGTACCTGCTCTTCCTGTCAATGCCACCAATTGTATTTGAGGATTCATTAGCACATCCAAAGAAAATGTTTGCTCGGCATTTCTGGGTTCAATGCCATAAGCGCGAAGTTTCTCGACCCGCACAATGTTTCCGGAAAAGGAATCGTAGCGAGCCAATGCACTTACTTTTGTGTTTTTAAGAATAAAGCATTCGTTAGGGTTAGGAGGAGTCGAAAATTTAAATTCTTTCACAGGCACTCCCTGCTCTTCGTACAATCTGGTAATCAGCTTTGTATCATATCCATCTACAGTCTGAACGGCACGATTCAATTCGTCCAGATTACGCACTTTATCGTTTTCAAAATCCTGTGCATCAAGGCCCAGGGATTTGGCTTTCATTCGCAGATTAATATCCTTGCTAATTAGTACGACCTGACGACCTTTGTTATTCTCGGTGATATATTCTGTGATTGCAAGAATACGATGGTCGGGAGTTCTTTCGGGAAAAGAACTGCTTAAACGATCGGAATACTCTTTTCCGGTTTCGACAAACAATTTTCCTCTGCCCTTGCCTAAAGAAACACCTTTGGTGAAAAGATTACGACCGGCAATATCATTCAGTTCGCGTGTAAACTCACGTGCATTAAAGCTGATAAGATCACTTCCTTTTTTAAGATGGTCAAGTTCTTCAAGAACAACAATGGGGATTACCACATCATTTTCTTCGAACTTATACATACAACGATAGTCATGCAAAATGACATTGGTGTCGATAATAAAAATCTTTTTTTCTTTAGCCATAGGATTAAATTATTTTACTAAATAAGTGCATTTTTCACCCCTTTCGACAAGAGCCGATGAAAAATAATCAACAGATTAAGTTTAATATCTTAAAGCAACCTTTTTGGTCGAATAAGAGTACATGAAAAATGCCTTCTCATTCATAACAAATATAAGGATCATCAATATGCAATGAGAAAACAAAAAACAATCTAGATGCAAAAAGGATTTTTGACAAAATAATCAAAAATCTGTTTTACCTAATAAAAGAATCAGATCGCCTTCTCTTCTTCAATAAACTTCACTCCAAAAGGTTCAAGGCCATTAAGAATTGGGAGGTACAGATCAGGTGTCACAGGCACTTTTACTCCACTGCCTGATACTTTACCCTGCACAAAAAGTTCAATGGCAATGGCCAGTGGCATACCCACAGTAATTGACATGGCAGTATCCACGTTATCTTTGCCAATACAAACTAATGATGAAAGTTTTTCATATTTCTTTCCGTTGAGTTCGTACAGAAAACGATGTTGCATAACAATCATGTCCAAATCCTCTTTATCGAGTTTCAATTTAGGTTCAAGGATAGACTGTAAAAGCTGAGCGGGACTTGCATTTTCTTTAGTCAATGCTTCATTCGAAAACATTCCAAGCCACTCCATTTTCTTAAACATGTCGGATTCGCGTTTGATGCCCAGATACTGACAGAAGGTATCCTCAGTCGACTGTCCCTTTACATCGGGCAAATAGGATTCAAGGAAAGTACGTTTCGTAAATTTGTGAGAGTTTTCCAGCACATAGGTATCATCCGTCATTCCCAATTGTACAAAGAGATTCCATGCTTCGCAATAGCCTTTTCTACGCATAGTGCCACGGAACAATGTTTTAATATCATTTAAGCCATATACTTCCCTGTACGAAAGAGAATCTCGGTTGGCATACACATCAAATTCACCATAATCCAATACAGTTGCCGTGTATGTGCGTTTAAATAATTGCTGATAGGGAATATACTTATAGGTGCCGTTTTGCAAAAATTTCGAGCCGGCTTGCCCAGCCAAAACAACGTTTCTAGCGTTCCAGGTAAATTTATAATTCCATGGATTATTATCCGATTGAGGCGCAACAAGACCACCGGTATTGGATTCGAAACTTTCGAGTTTTCCTCCCAGGTGTTTAATTTCATCAATAACTTTCATGGCCGACATATGATCGATGCCCGGATCTACACCACATTCATTCATAAAAAACAAACCTGCCGCTTTAATTTCAGGTTCCATAGCTTTCATTTCGGGCGACACATACGAAGCTGTAAACATGTGTTTTTTATAAGCAAGACATTCTTTAGCTACAATCGGGTGAAACATTGCAGGCAACATAGAGACAACAATATCATGTGCCACCACCAACTCTTTGAGTAAGGCTGCATTGTGGATATCAAATTTTACTACTTTACCAGCAGGATTCCCGTTTACTTTACGGTTTGCAGTTTCAACATCCGCATCCGCAAGTGTAATAGTCCAGTTATTCGACTGACTTTTATCGAGCAGATATTTAATCATTGTTGAGGCGGATAATCCGGCGCCAAGAATCAGAATTTTTTTCATATTGCCATTATTATTTGCAGCAAAATTATATAAATACTAATTAGAAATTAATGACTTTTACCTATTTTTACGTGAACTGTTATTAAGCATAATTCAAGACGACTTTTTACTTCATGAGAAAATTAAAAAATCCCTACGCCGAACTTCCGGAACATTACTGTTTTGGCTGCTCACACAGAAATCTGAATGGCTTGAATCTGGAATTTCACGAAGAAGGTGATTTTATTATAAGTCACTGGCAACCCATTCGCGACTTCGAAGGCTTTCCCAATGTGCTACATGGAGGAATTCAGTCGACCCTGATGGACGAAATCGCCAGCTGGGTAGTTTTTGCGAAAATGAATACGGCCGGATTTACAACTCAAATCAATGTTAAATTGCTCAAGCCTGTTCTATTAGACAAAGGGAAAATCACTATTAAAGGAAAACTCACAGAGACAAAACGCAACTTGGCTTTCATCCATACAGAAATCTATAACAGTGACGACGTTTTATGCAGCGAAGGTACTATGGTGTATTTTACGTATAGCCCCGAAAAAGCTAAGGAAGTCCTGAAGTATCCGGGAGGAGAGAGGTTTTAGGTTTGTTGGATGGAGTTGCACAAGTCTTAGTTTTTTTGTTGATGAAGTTTGACAGGCCTTAGGCTTCGTTTGTTGGATGAAGTTGCACAAGTGTTAGTCTTCGATTGTTTGATGGAGTTGCACAAGTCTTAGTCTCTGTTTGTTGGATGGAGTTGCACAAGTCTTAGTTTTTTTTGTTGATGAAGTTTGACAGGCCTTAGGCTTCGTTTGTTTGATGGAGGTTGACAAGTCTTAGTCTTCGTTTGTGGATGGAGTTTGACAGGTCTTAGTCTTCGATTGTTTGATGGCGTTTGACAGGTCTTAGGCTTCGTTTGTTTGATGGAGGTTACTTTTCCAGTTCGTACATGTAGATGGCATCTTTGCGCATAATACTATCAAAACGAATTCCTGTGCTAAACGACTTTTTAAGTAACAGGTTGAACCAATCTTTATTTTCTCTCATTTGTTGCTCTATCTCAGCAACTCTCTTATCTCTTTTCCATGTTTCAAAGTGCAAAAACATCTTGCTTGCTTCTTTAAAAAAACCCCAGCCAATGTCTTTTAAATTCTGATCATTGCATAAAACAATGACGACATCTGTCTTTTTAATTTCTTCAAAAAGATTTCTGTCTTTAACTAAGGCAGGAGAATTCCAATGATCGGGGTATACTTCGTTGTAATAATACCAGAATTTTCCATCATTAAAGACCTGTGTAGAAAAACCCGCACTAAACATATCCCAATAAAAACTATCACTAATAACGATTACCCGGGGCTTTACTTTTCCTTGGGATTCAAAATGAAAACGAGGATATGCCATCTGAGGTTTTGAGATATCACATAACAGATTCATAGCGTCTTCAACATCAGCATCACTATGTTCTGTTTCGCTTTTTAATTCTATAGTATCAATAACCATTTTGGCCATATTGATATTTCGCAATTTTTCAATATAATTAATCAAAGAATCAGCTACTTTAGTCATCCCATAATAACTCCAATGGATTCCTGTTTTGGGATATAACACATACTCAGAGCTTTTCTTGTTCTCAAGAAACCATTTATTAAAATCAATATATGGAACATCGGTTTGAGACAGTTTCTTGCTTAAAACCTCGTAATTAGTTGGATTCCCTGAAGGTTTATAATAGTCGGGAATATATTCCGGATAAAAAAAGCCTTTACCCGTTGCCAATACGATTAACAGGTCACAGTTGAATTTCTTCAAAGAATCCTTGACAATCTGTATGGTTTTCACCCTGTTAGTCCACCTCGCCTCCCCAATAAAGTCATAACCAAAATAAGAATCAATATAGTTTGTTTCATAGAGATAATCGGCTTTCCCAACCTTAACGTAAGGCACCGAAGATTTACGATACAATGAAAACTGAAATTGATTAAAAAATCTAACCAATACAGGTCGAAGCCAAAAATTTTCATTCCAGTATTCTTCATAGTCAGCTTGAAATGACTCGTTAAAAAAACCTTCAAATGTAATTTCAGGCTTCTCTACCGGCACATAAGCTCCTTTGAGAGGCATTTGCTCTTTAGAACCAAAATGGTATACAACAAAGGGAATAAACAGCAATAAAACAAAAAAAGAAAAAAGAAAATTATATAAGGTTTTCTTTTTCATACCCTCGGATAGGTTAAAGTTACACTCACTTTTTGAACCTTGCCTCCAACGGGTGGATTGATTTTGCCTACATTCAGTTTCAATCCTGTAATATTTGGAAAACTTTCCAGTATTTTATTCTCGATGCGGTGAGCCAGATGCTCCAAAAGAAAAGATTTTTGTTGCATTTCGTGATTAATTATCTGGTATACCTGCTGGTAGTCCAAAGCATCCTTTAAGTCGTCGGATACACCTGCTTTTTCGGTATCCGTTTCAATGGCTACATTTACTACAAAACGATTACCAACCACCTGCTCTTCAGCAAAATGGCCGTGATAAGCATAAAACTCCATTCCTTCTATCTCTATGCAGCCCATGTTGGATTTTTGAGCAAATTTAATGGCTTTTCTTTGAAAAACAGGTTCAAATCAAAAAAAAACGAGAAGACATACATTCTCTGCACTTATTTATGATACTATTTCTATCGTTTTATTTCTAATTTTACAACTTCAACACTTGTTCATTCTTTATAAAAATTAAATTGCCCAATATTAAAGACAACATACAATTCCTTCCAGGAGTAGGCCCCAAAAGGGCAGTTTTGTTTCAGAAGGAATTGCATATTGAGACGGTGGAAGACCTGCTGTATTATTTCCCTTATAAGCATATCGACCGCACCAAATTTTATAAAATAGCCTCATTACACGGCGAGTTACCTTACATTCAGATCCGGGGACATTTTATCCATTTTTCTGAGACAGGTATTGGGCACAATAAGCGACTTACCGGCGTTTTTTCCGACGAATCTGGAACGGTTGAAATTATCTGGTTCCGTGGCGCAAAATGGATACTGGAAAAGCTGAGAAAGAATGTCGAATATGTTGTTTTTGGTAAGCCTAATCGTTTTTTCGACAAGATAAACATTGCCCACCCCGAGATTGAAGAAGCACGAATTTACGAAGCCGGTCTTACTTCGGCGCTTCAACCACAATACAGTTTAACGGAAAAAATCAAGGACGAACATATCTCGTCGAAAACCATACTTAAACTAATTGAAACGGCCTGGGCGAAATACAATTCCTCCATCAGCGAAACGCTTCCACCCTCCATTATAGATCCATTGCGACTCATCCCTCTTCGTCAGGCAATTTTCCAGATTCATTTTCCCGAAAACGAAAATTTGCTAGCTAAAGCAAATTACAGACTCAAATTTGAAGAACTTTTTGGCATACAGTTAAAACTAAACTACGACAAAAAGATACGCGAACGTTCTGTGTCGGGCTTTCTTTTTCCCAAAGAAAAAGACGACCGTGTTGTGCAGCTTTTCAGCAACCTTCCTTTTAACCTCACTAAAGCTCAAATTCGCGTTCTTGGAGAAATTCGCAGCGATGTAACCCGCGGACGACAAATGAACAGACTACTTCAGGGCGATGTGGGTAGTGGAAAAACCATGGTAGCCATTTTCTCCATGCTCATGGCTGCCGACAACGGAGCTCAGGCTGCCATAATGGTTCCTACAGAAATCCTTGCACAGCAACATTTTAAAAACATTTCAAATCTACTTTCTGGACTGCCTGTTAAAGTAGGAATTCTTACCGGTTCGACCAAAAAGAAAGACCGTAAAATAATTCACGAAGAACTTGAAAACGGGTCACTCCACATCTTAATTGGAACCCACGCCCTGATTGAAGATACGGTAAAGTTTCATAAACTGGGACTGGTGGTCATCGACGAACAGCATCGCTTTGGTGTGGCACAACGGTCAAAACTCTGGACAAAAAGCGCTACCCCACCTCATATTTTGGTCATGACGGCGACACCCATTCCCCGCACACTGGCACTCACGCTTTATGGCGATCTGGATGTTTCTGTGATTGACGAATTACCTCCCGGCAGAAAACCCATACAAACTGCTCATTTCAACGACCACGACCGATTGACTTTGTTCGCACGCCTTAAGCAACAACTCGACGCCGGCAGACAAGCCTATGTTGTTTTTCCCCTGATAAAAGAATCTGAAAGCCTGAAATACAAAGATCTGGAAGACGGCTATCACAGCTACTCCAGAGTTTTTGCGCCTCCACAATACGCCATCACAGTAGTCCATGGACAGATGAAAAATGAGGAAAAAGAAATATCCATGCGCTATTTTGTAAATAAGCAAAGTCATATTCTCATTGCTACGACAGTAATCGAAGTGGGCGTAGATGTTCCCAACGCCACCGTGATGATTATTGAAAGTGCCGAACGCTTTGGTCTTTCTCAATTGCATCAGCTGAGAGGTCGTGTTGGACGTGGTGGCGATCAGTCGTACTGCTTTTTGGTCTCGGGCGACAAACTTTCTAACGACGCGCATACCCGCCTTAAAGCCATGGTGAGCACCACCGACGGGTTTGAGCTATCTGAACTCGACATGAAACTTCGCGGGCATGGCGACCTCGACGGAACTCAGCAAAGCGGCGATCCTATTAGTCTCCGCATAGCCAGCCTGACTCATGACGGAAAAATTCTCGATCTGGCCAGAGATTCCGCTGTAAAAATCTTATCCGAAGACCCCGAACTAAAAAAACCAGAAAACAGAATTCTGCATGGGCATCTCAAAAATTTGCAAACTCAGGTTGTGGACTGGAGTAGGATAAGTTAACATTGCCGGTATGAAAAAATTCTTGAAAACATATTTCTACCTAATCCTCCTTGGACTCGTTCTCTGGATTACCACTGCCTGGCTAAGCGTTGGATATTATCAGGCCGACGAACATTACCAGATTTTGGAATTTGCATTGTACAAACAACAGGTTATTCAGCAAAGCGATCTGGCATGGGAATATCAGGCGCAATTAAGACCGGGCCTACAACCATGGATTGCCGCTAATTTCCTGAACGCTACCAAAGCCATCGGCATCAGCGACCCGTTTTTGCAAACAGCATTGTTAAGGATGATTACCTCGTTACTGTTTTTTGTATTGTTCATATTTCTAACGGTTAAATTATTGTGGGAATATCCTACCCGAAAATACACGTGGTTACTTCCGGCCCTGGGTCTGTTTCTCTGGTTTATTCCTTTTGTGGCCTGCCGGTTTTCGTCAGAGACCTGGTCGGCATTGTTTTTCTTTGCCGGAGTTCTGCCTTTTGTAGGAAGAAAAAATAAGCCAAAGCCACTGACACTAATTGTTTCCGGCTTTGCTTTGGGATTGTCGTTTCATTTCAGATATCAGGCTATAATACTGATCGCCGGACTTTTCCTGTGGCTGCTTCTGATGAACAAAGCTCAGCTGAAAAACGTCCTACTGCTAACTGCAGGGCTGATTCCAGCATTATTCGCAGGAATACTGGCCGACAAATGGCTGTACAACGAATGGGCATTCCCTTTCATCAACTACCTCGACTTTAATATTTTCAGCGGGCAGGCCAACGAGACTTTCGGGACTTCGCCATGGTGGTATTATTTCGGTCGTTTTGCTGAGAAGTCAGCCATTGTGCCGGGATCTATTGTTTTATTGTCACTGTTTTATTTTCTCTTTAAGAATCCCAGACACCTTTTCAACTGGCTTTGGCTACCATTTTTGGTGGCTCATATGTTTACCGGACACAAGGAATTGCGCTTTCTGATTCCGGTTTTCCCGGTCATTCCTTTTGTGCTTTTTTACATGTTTCAGGAAACACGGCAATACTTCACCCTGAAAAGATTTGTGTTGAATCCGTTGATAACTTTAGCCTTGACGTTGAACTTTTTCATGCTGATTATCCTTGCCTATTCCCCGGCAGAATTTTCGGTGAAAGCGCTGGAAGAAATTCAGAAAAATCCTGCAAAATCAAACACTGTCTATTATTCGGGAGAAAACCCTGCATCTCCCTTTGGACTACCTAACAATTTCTACACAAACAAAACGATGACTTTTGAAAAAGTCGATTCATTGCCCGCAACAGCAAGCGGTTCGAAATACATTTACATTACCTACAAAGGAGCACTGCCCGAAGAATTCGCTACTACAAAACCTGTTTTACAAAGTATTCCTAGCATTTTGCGCTTCTTCAACTTCAATGGCTGGCTGGACAGGACGACGCGAAGTGAGTTGAGGATTTTGGACTGAGAATTTTTTGATTAAATCATAACGGTAATTATCGATCCCAGAGGGATCAAATATTTATAAAAAACAGTAAAACAATTCAACTGTCCTGTAGGTCGTATGTTTGCTAAATAAAATAAGTTTCAGATTTTTTTGAAGGGGCATAATATTTATAAAAATATAAATACAATATTGCATTGTCCCATAGGGACAAAACTTTCTGGACTGTTCTGTCCCTTCTATGTTGCTTTCCAAATTTATTTTCAGATTTTTTTACCTTTGTAAAGTATATCAGAAGAGGACGTGAGCTCTGCTGGAGAGCAACTCACCAGCAATATGATATATGGCTTTGAATGAAACTCCCGTGTTGGGAGTTTTTTCATTCATTGCCTATATGGCTAAAAAACTCATCTGCTATTATTTTTTAAGAACGTAAACCATAAAAACAACCTTCTATAAACAGACTCATATTGAGCTGCAATGTCACTTTTAATTTTTACAGTAAGAGAGCTGAATCCTACAGGAAACGGACTTTAGTCAAGACTAAAGCCGCAAGGGCCAGTATCAGACTCACTTAGACGATTGTATTTATGGTTTTGTATGTTGCAAGTTTTTAGTATAGTCATATTTACAATTGTTTTTAAGTACAAAGTTAATTCTGGAAACAAGTTTTTTTGCAATTCTTATAATAGCCTCATTTGGTTTCATTCGTCTGCAATACTTGCTGTAGCATAGAGATAAGGATGGATCTACCCTGGCTGCAATCCAAGCACTTTCAATAAGAGTACTTCTTAAAAAGGAATGTCCTCTTGAAGTTAAATTGCCGGTTCCATCTTTATCGCCTGAAGATTTTGTAGAAGGTACAAGACCAACAAATCCACACAATTGATCAGTATTGCTAAATCTTTGAATATTTTCGAATTCAGTTAACAATATCATTGCCGTTATAATGCCTATACCAGAAATACTGCGAAGTAGTTCTACAGAGGTCTTGTATGAAGGTGTTTTAGATAATGTCTGAACTTGTTTGGTTACTTTTAACAGTGTTTCTCTTAATTTAAGTGCGGCTTCCAGCATGTTGTCCAAAGTCATTTTACCTGTTTGCTCTTTCATTTCTATATTCTGTAGCCAAATAATAAATTTATTTGACCAGTGCGAGTTTTTAAACGTATCGGGCACATGAATTCCATGAAAGTGTAAAAATGATTTTATTCGATTTTTGCATCGGGTTAAATCCTTTACAAGTATGCTTCTGTATCTAACCAAAGAGCGATCCTCTATAGATTTTAAGCTTGGCACGTAGATCGGGGTTAATTCTTGTGCTCGTAAAGATCTTGCCAATTTAATACTATCTCGTTTATCCGTTTTTTGATCTCGTTCTTTACCAGTAGTTGGTATATCTGCGGGGTTTACTACAATAGAATTAAGACCCAGTTCTATTAGTCGATTATGTATCCAGTACCCACAAAATCCTGCTTCATATACAGAATGATAAGTGCAATCTGGAAAATTCTTTGCCAAATAGGCATGAAGAATATCAGGACTAGGTGGCTGTGAAAAGGTCTTATGAGTAATGCTTTCCGTCATAATTGTCACTTTCCAATCATTTTTATGGACATCAAAACCGACATAAATGTTTTGACCTGTTAAATTAATTTTGTTACTTTGTATTCTCATAAGTTTCAGATTTTAATTTGTTTATGGCTGCGAACTATAAACTTACAAAAAAATCTGAAACTTATTTTATTTAGCAAACATACGACCTACGGGGCAATTTAAAAAAATCAAACATTGCTGAAAATCAGCTCACCCTTCAGGGAGGAGCAAAGATGATTTTCAGCAAATCTCGATTTTTGAGACAACCTCAATTCAAAAAATTCAAAACTTTTTTGAGAAAAAACAAACTCAATAAATATTTGTATTTTCGTAAAATTATAAATTTCAACGAATGCTGAAAAAGTTTCCACACACTTACGTTATTGTTTTTTCGATTATCATCGTTTCTGCTTTGCTTACCTGGGTTATTCCCGGCGGCGAATTCAACCGCCAGACCATAGATGTAAACGGTACCGAAAGGCAGGTCATTGAACCGGGGTCATTCCATATTACCGAAAGCAATCCACAATCGTGGCAGATTTTTACGGCCATGTTTAAAGGGTTTGAGAAACAGTCTGGTATCATTGCCTTTATTCTGATACTCGGAGGTGCTTTCTGGATACTCAATCAAACCCGTTCTATTGACAGAGGAATACATTCCTTTGTCAAATATTCCAGTCGACTGGAAAAATTCTCGTTTTTCCGAAAAGTCGGACTTCATAACGTTATTTTTACGATTATCATCCTCATGTTCAGTCTTTTTGGAGCCATCTTTGGCATGAGTGAAGAGACCATTGCTTTTGTCATCATTTTTGTTCCTTTTGCTATTTCCCTTGGATACGATTCTATTACCGGCGTAGCACTTTGCTATCTGGCGGCTCATGTGGGTTTTGCTGGCGCCATGTTAAATCCATTCACCATTGGAATTGCTCAGGGCATTTCGCAAGTACCACCTTTTTCGGGTTTGGAATACCGTTTTTTCTGTTGGATAATCATTACACTTTCAGGTATAGTCTTTATTCTTTGGTATGCCAATAAAGTAAAGCGAAATCCCAAAAAATCTCCCGTATACAAGGAGGATGAACATTGGAGAACAGCTGCCATAAGTAAAGATGGGGACGAAATTCAAAAAATCAGAAATAAAAGGATGTGGATGGTCTTTGGCATTGTCTCTGCAATACTGATCTATTGGGCTATTCGTTTACCATTATCCGAAATAACTGCCGGAGACAAATCGGCCATTTTCCCGGTATTACCTGTCATTACAGGCATTTTTATCGTTTTTGCTTTTATTTCTTTGTTTCGCTCTGTACATTATTTTATTCTCAGCCTGTTAATGCTCACCATTTTTATGCTGGTAGCAGGGGTAATGGCTTTCCAGTGGTATATTATGGAAATTGCCGGTTTATTTTTAGCCATGGGTGTTTTTTCGGGATGGGCATATGGTTATGGTCCAAACCAGATTGTAAAACATTTTCTGGAGGGATCGAAGGATATTCTTTCTGCAGCATTAATAGTCGGGCTAGCTGGTGGAATTATTGTTGTTTTGCAAGAAGGAAAAGTTATTGATTCTATTCTGAATTCCGTTTCTCATTCGATGCGCGACATGGGAAATGTTGCTTCGGTAGGTATTATGTATACCATACAAACTTTCATCAATGTCATTATTCCCAGCGGTAGTGCCAAAGCTGCACTCACCATGCCCATTATGTCGCAGTTTTCTGATCTCATTGGCATTTCACGACAAGCAACAGTCATGGCATTTCAGTTCGGCGATGGCTTTACCAACATGATAACACCAACTTCGGGCGTACTTTTAGGTGTATTAAGCATGGCCAAGATACCCTACCAAAAATGGCTTAAATTTATCTGGCCCTTTATGCTTTTTTTAATTATACTGGGCTTCCTACTTCTCATCCCTACTGTCACCATGAAACTCAACGGGTTTTAACCTCATAATATATGGAAAATAAAATCTTTTTTTTCGATGCTTATGCCCTGATATATCGTTCTTACTACGCATTTATTCGCAACCCACGCATCACTTCCAAAGGAATGAACACCTCGGCCATTTTTGGATTCGTTAATACATTGGCTGACGTTCTGTATAAAGAAAAACCAACGCATCTGGCGGTAGTTTTTGATCCCCCAGGACCTACTTTCCGCAACGAGATGTACGACGCTTACAAAGCCAATCGCGAAGAAACGCCCGAAGATATCCGTAAATCTGTTCCTATATTAAAAAAAATACTCGATGCACTGAATATTGCCGTAGTTGAAATTCCTGGATTTGAAGCAGATGATGTTATTGGGACACTGGCTTTCAGAACTGGTTCCCAGGGATTAAAAACATACATGATGACTCCCGACAAGGATTATTGTCAGCTCGTCGGGGAAAATATTTTTATTTATAAGCCAGCCCGCAGTGGTGGTGACGTTGAAATAATAGGCGTTGAAGAAGTAAAAAAGATTTTTCAGATCAACGAACCTAAACAAGTCGTCGATGTGCTTGCTTTATGGGGCGATGCCAGCGACAATGTGCCGGGAGCTCCGGGAATTGGCGAAAAAACAGCCAAGCAACTCATTTCTCAATACGGAAATCTGGAAAACCTCTATCACAATATTAACAAATTGACAGCCCGACAGAAAACAAGTCTGGAGGAAAACAAAGAAAGAGTTTTGCTGGCCCGTAAACTGGTCACCATAGAAACGGCTGTTCCTATGGATTTCTCGATTGAAGCCTCTATATTACGGCAGCCCGACACCGCCAAACTCACCGAAATATTTGATGAACTGGAGTTCCGATCGATCACCAATCGCATTTTGAATACCATGGGGAAGGCCATTTCTGATAATTCTGGCGAACCGGAAATCATACAACCTGACAATACCAAGCACGACTTATTCAATCAGGAAATTCCCGTCAATAATCCGGCACATAATTATCTTACCATTAAAGATATTGAAAAGACATACCATCTGACACAGAAACCCGAAGAAGTAAACCACCTTATTTCTTTACTCATTTCATCGGGAGAATTCTGTTTTGATACAGAAACCACGGGGTTGGATCCCATGCAATCGGAATTGGTAGGGATGTCATTTGCCGTTAAAGAAGGAGAGGCCTTTTATGTCCCGGTTCCTCAAAACAAAGAAGAAGCATCAAAACTTACCCAACTGTTTAAGCCGGTATTTGAAAATCCTGTCATTGCAAAAATAGGCCAGAACATTAAGTTCGACATGCTCATGCTGCGAAATTACGATATTGAAGTACAGGGTAATTTGTTCGACACCATGCTGGCTCATTATGTGCTGGATCCCGAGCAACCACATAATCTGGATCATTTGGCCAGAGTCTACCTTAATTACCTTCCCATCCCCATCGAAGAACTGATAGGCAAAAAAGGAAGATCACAGCTCAGCATGAGGTTAGCTGATCCCGACAGGCTAAAAGACTATGCCTGCGAAGACGCCGATGTCTGTCTGAAACTAAAAAACATTCTTGAAAAGGAGATTGAAAAAGAAGGCTTACATTCCGTTTTTTACGACATTGAAATGCCGCTGGTACCGGTTTTAACCGACATGGAATTTCATGGAGTGAGACCCGATATTAAAGCATTGAAAGACATGTCGCATCGTTTCAAGGAAGAGCAACGACAAATTGAAAAAGAGATTTTCGAACTTTCGGGCATGCAGTTTAACATGAATTCGCCCAAGCAATTAGGCGATGTCCTTTTTGTCAAACTTAAAATCGTCAGTGATCCCAGTCTGACCAAGACCAAGCAGTTTTCGACCAGCGAAGAAACATTGCAGAAACTTGCCGGAAAGCACCCTATCATAGATAAAATTCTCGACTACCGTTCATTACAAAAACTGGTCAGCACCTACACAGATTCTTTGCAAGAACAGGTAAATCCCCGCACCCGAAGGATACATACTTCGTTTAATCAAGCGGTCACTTCCACCGGAAGGTTGAGCAGCACAAATCCCAATCTGCAAAATATTCCTATTCGCGAAGCCAGAGGCCGGGAAGTGCGTAAAGCATTTCTGGCGAGTGACGACAGTCACATATTTCTCTCGGCCGATTACTCGCAAATAGAACTCCGGTTGATGGCTCATTTTAGTCAGGATCCAGTGATGATTGAAGCCTTCAGTAATCACGAAGATATTCACAAAACTACTGCAGCCAAGGTCTATAAAATAACGCCAGAGGAAGTCACCAAAGAACAGCGTTCGCGTGCCAAGACAGCCAATTTCGGCATCATTTATGGCATTTCCGCTTTCGGCTTATCGGAACGCATGGCCATTCCCCGCAGCGAAGCCAAACAAATCATTGACAGTTATTTCGAGACATTTCCCGGCGTCAAAAAGTATATGGACGAATGTATCCGCACCGCTCGCGAAAAAGGAGAAGTATACACCCTCAGCGGTCGCAAACGTAAGCTCCCCGACATTAATTCGCGTAATGGGAATGTTCGGGGTATGGCCGAACGGAATGCCATTAATGCGCCCATACAAGGTACAGCAGCAGATGTCATAAAAATTGCCATGGCAAAAATATATCAGGCCTTTCATGATCAGGGGCTGAAATCGAAAATGTTACTGCAGGTTCACGATGAATTAAACTTCGACATTCCTCAGAATGAACTGGAAAAGGCTACAGAAATCATACGAAGAGAAATGGAAAACACGACTCCATTAGATGTTCCACTGACCGTTGAAATAGGCACAGGAAAAAACTGGTTCGATGCCCATTAGCATCCACCAATAATATTCTTTTTTTATTGTATCGTCTTTGTTGTATCGGGGGTCCACTCGACCATGCGTATCATCACCTTTTCGAGTTTGGATTTCATTTCAGGAATCGAACAAGAAAAATTGTTATTTATAAGACTGAAAATTATGGTATGGCCATTGAGCGTCTCAGCATAACCTGCATAATTTACAACTCGGGTCATGGTTCCACTTTTTGCAAAAATATGTTTTTGCGCATGAGTATTCTTGCAAAGTCTCGCAAGGGTGCCATCTTCGCCAGCTTCAGAAAGGGTATTACGATATTCTTTGTAATAGCCACTTTTATTTTTGATATACGAAAGCATCTCGACCAATAACTGAGACGGAATAGCGTTGGCGCGACTTATTCCAGATCCATCAAAAAGGTAAAGGC
The DNA here is from genome assembly GCA_002840935.1 of Bacteroidetes bacterium HGW-Bacteroidetes-21. Taxonomy (GTDB): domain Bacteria; phylum Bacteroidota; class Bacteroidia; order Bacteroidales; family GWA2-32-17. The sequence continues at coordinate 34,499 of PHDH01000006.1, forward strand.
CCCGCGTGTCAATTTTTTTGCCAGAGAGGTAGGCATAAATGCCAGCAATACCTGCGACTCTGGTAGCTGTTCCTTTATAACCCTGACCTATAAGTTTAAGTATTGTTTCGGCAAAGAGATTATTGCTGTATTTATTGGTTTCACCCACAAGAGAACCCGCAGTTCTAGAAGGCAAACTATCTATTGTCTTACGGTTTAGCAGTGAATCTGGAAGTTTAAAACTATTTCCCGATAACATAATGGCACGCGTTGTAGTCGCTGTATCATTAATTCTAACCCCGTTTTGTCTCAACCATTTAGCAAATTCAGTGGCAACTGCCAAAGGCGGATCAGGCAATATACCTGCCATTTTGAGGCTGGTCATGGACTCTGGCACATAACCTCTGATCTCTATCGTGTTATTATAAGGCATCCCAATGAAATATATTTCGGCTTCAGCTCCACCAAAACTTTTGGTCATGTTATGAAATTTCACGCCATGAACAAAAGGCTTCATATTGTCGGGCGTGGCATTAATAAGTCCCTTTTTCTTGACATTAAAGGAAAGCGTAAATAAATTTTCATTCACCATAAGTCCGGGTGTTACCCCGGCATAATAACTCATGGCTTCTCCAACCAGCCAGCCCGGCGACACCATTTCATCATCAAAAACATCGGCATCTGCAATTACTTTTCCGGTAATAGAATCTATGCCCATGCGCTTAATGACTTGTCCAAAGCGATTGAGATATTCTTTGCTCTGATTTCTACCTAAAGTAGGATCTCCGCCCCCTTTAATGATAATATTGCCTTTAAGAATATGTCCGTCGACAATCTGACCTGAATATTGAATCAATGTTCTGTTTGTCCGACCACCAGCCTTTTCAAAAGCCGTTGCCGTAGTAATTAATTTGGTCACCGAGGCAGGAATGAGACTCATCCGGGGATTATGTGAATAAATGACATTTTCGACCGAATCGAGAGAGATCACTATACTATTTGAAGCATACATCATTGAACTATCTTGAAGTAATTGCTCAATTTCCCAAACCAAACTATCTGTAAAGGCAGGTTGGACAGAATCTGCTATATTGGACAATTCGCTAGTAAGAGTATCGGAACTACCCTCTTTGGCTTCCGATGAAGGTCCGTTACATCCAATAAATATAAAAACGGCAAAAAATATTACGAATAATGAAACAATCTTAAACATAGGCAAATTAATTAAAACGAATGGCTTTTACCGGACTGATTCGTGAAATAATAAACGAAGGTAAAGTCAACATAATCAGAATAACGACCATAAAACCAAGATTTAACAACAAGAGATAAAACAAATCCAGTTGCACCGGAACATATTCAATATAATAAGAAGCTTTATCGAGGCGGATGAAATGAATAAATTGCTGCAACAACACCAATCCTATGCCCACAACATTTCCCCAAAACATTCCATTGCGAATAAGGAAAGCAGCCTGATACAAGAATATTTTCCGGATACTGATGTTGGAATATCCGAGCGCCTTAAAAATACCAATCATATTGGTTCTTTCCAGAATAATTACCAGGAGACTGGAAATCATATTAAAACCAGAAACTAGTGTCATAAGAATAAAAATCACCCACAAATTCGTATTAAAAAGCCCTATCCAATCGAAAATATAGGGGTATTTTTCCATGATGGTCTGTGTTTTTAGCCTCGATCCATCAACACCAATATAAGAACTGGTCACATTTCCAATCTGTATAACGATATCTTCTATCTTTGAAAAATCATCTATAGTCACTTCATAGCCACTAATCAGATTATCTTCCCAGTTATTAAGTTTCTGTATATGTCGCATATCGCACAATGCAAACATTTTATCAAACTCTTCCATATGCGTTTCATAAATCCCGCTGATGGTAAACTTTCGCATACGCGGAGGTTGTTCAATAAAATATAGCACTAATTTATCGCCAGCTTTAACATTCAACAAATCAGCAATAACACGAGAAATCACTATTTCGTCGGATTTGACAGAATCCAGTAAAGAAAAAGATTTTCCTTCAACCATCGTTTCGTTGAAAAAGGACCAGTCGAAGTTTTTATCAATTCCCTTAAGTACAATTCCCTGCGCTTCATTTTTTGCTTTAATAATACCTGCTTTAGTGGAAAACGACTGGATATGTGTAACCCCGTCAATTTTTGAAATTAAACTGGTATCAACGGAATTTACGAGTATTGGTTCGGTTTCGTAGGAATAATTATTATCGTAATTAACAATCTGAATATGTGACCCAAAACCAAATATTTTACTTCTTATTTCCCTTTTAAAGCCAGAAACAACCGACATCGAAATAATCATCACCGAAAGACCCAGGGCAATACCAATCAGTGCAATTTTCACTACCGGCCGGGAAAACTGTTTTCCGGTATCTTGGTGTCTTAGCAGACGTTGAGCTATAAAGAGGTTCAGATTCATAAAAAAAAGCAATACAAACCTACATTATTTTTTTTTCACTTCAAAGCGCTTAACTTTGTAGAAAAAAATATGATTTACCTGCAAATAATCTCCATACTACTCGCAGTAACTCTTGGAGGAAAGGGCGATAATCCTCCGGGAACAAAGATGATAAGTGAAGGGTTTTATTCCGATATTACGGAAGTCAGAAATATCGACTGGCGCGAATATGTGTATTGGGAAAAAAGAGTCAATGGAGATACCTCAGAGCAATATCTCAATTCGCTTCCTGACTCATCTTACTGGAAATATCCCGGTCTTTCATTTAATGAATACTATGCTCAACCAAAATACAACAATTGTCCGGTGGTATGTATCTCCTATGCGCAAGCAGTAAGCTATTGCCAATGGAGAAGTGACAGGGTAAATGAAAATTATTACCGGAAAAAGAATAAAATACAGTATACAACGCAAATCGACTATTCAAAAGTCATTATTCCTGTCGTTGTGACCTATAGACTTCCTTCGCCGGCAGAATGGGAAAAATTAGCCGCTTTGGACGGCACAGCAAAATCTGTTTTTTCTTCTCAGGGAAATTATGGTCAGGCTGTTTGCAGCATGAAGTCGGATGCCTCGGGTCTTTGTGACATGGCAGGCAATGTGTCGGAAATGACTTCGATGCAGGGCATTGCCAAGGGGTGTAGTTTTACGAATAAAGCAGAAGAATTCAATATTAAAACAGACTTCACTTATAACAAACCCACTTTTTGGCTTGGTTTTCGCTGCGTATGTGACAAAACAAAATAGTTTTTATGAAAAACTTGCTTTTTCTTTTGGTCCTTATCGGATCCATTTCTGCCGGATACTCCCAAAACACTTACGTTGCGCCATCCAAACATTATTTTGCCGTAAGCCTTCAAGCGAGCCCCGAAGACCTGATTACCTTTGCCATTATCAGTTTAAATGAAGCCGGAGATAGACAAGTAACTTACCTGAGTCGTCGTAGTTTTATACGACAAATGATAGGACTTGAGTATAGTATGGCCAATCCCGAAGAGACAAATTTGTTAAAAGATGCCGGTATTGATGGCCCCGAAGTATTTGACAATCTATGGAAACTGAGATATTCTGAGAATCCCTATAAATCGGAAAGCATAAGCGAAGGCTGGTCGCGAAACAGATATTCACCGTCACCCGAACAATTAACTATGTTAAATGCTTTTGGCATCTCGAAATTATCTGATTTTTCATACGGAAACAACCTTATAGAACTATTCAAAGCCATGAATAGCGACCAGTGGGTGGCAGAGTATTTTGGGAAATAAGAAAATAAAAACTAAAAGACGGACTTAACCCTGATCCACTTTATCCACTAAAGCCATCATCTTAAGTGCAGCCACAGCGCACTCTACTCCTTTATTCCCATGCTTTCCACCCGCTCTATCGATAGCCTGTTGCTGTGTATTGACAGTCAGAACTCCAAAAATAAACGGAACTTCGTAGGAAAGATTGAGCTCTGTAATTCCATAGGTCACACTTTGACAGACGTAATCAAAATGAGGTGTTTCGCCCTGAACTACGCAGCCCAGCGTAATGACTGCATCGGGTTCGTAGTTTTCGCAGACCATTTTTGCCGCAAAAGTCAATTCTACGCTACCGGGAACCAATTCTACAAAAATATCTTTCACAGCAACACCATGTTTTTTTAAGGTCTGTACTGCGCCATCACGCAGGGCGAAAGTGATATCATTATTCCATTCGGAGACTACAATAGCTACCTTTTTGCCTTTTCCCGAAGGAACTTTCTCGGTATCAAGGGCTGAGAGATTTTGTTTTTTTGTCGACATAACGATTTATTATATCTGACAAAAGTATTTAAAAAATACGAAACGAAACTTGTCGTAGGAGATGATTTTGTGGGGTGTTTATATGTTCAAAATTGTCTCATATCTTTTTTTCAGAATTATGATATTAATGATTAATTTTGAAAGTTAAAATAAATTTCCTGAAAGTGAGTGATTTAAAGAAGATAAGAGCAGCACTGATTTCTGTTTACTATAAGGATGGGCTTGACGAATTGCTTGATATACTTAAGAAGAACGAAGTTATTTTGTATTCCACCGGGGGTACTTACGACTATATTTGTAAAGCTGGTCACGAATGCCGTACCGTAGAATCTTTAACAGGATATCCTTCTGTACTTGGCGGCAGGGTTAAAACATTGCATCCAAAAGTTTTTGGAGGCATACTTGCCAGAAGAGACGACGATGGCGATATAAAACAAGCGCTGAGTTACGATTTTCCGTTTTTTGATCTGGTGGTTGTAGACCTTTATCCTTTTTCGGAAACGGTAAAATCGAAGGCTGCTGACGAAGAAATAATTGAAAAGATAGACATCGGGGGAATTTCTCTGATACGCGCTGCGGCCAAAAACTTTAAAGACGTTTGTATTATTAGTAGCCGCAAACAATATCATAGTCTCTGTGAGATTCTGGGAGCAAATCAGGGAGCTACGTCATTGGAAGAAAGAAAAGATTTTGCCCTGAAAGCCTTCGAAGTAAGTTCCTCTTACGATACTTCTATAGCTTCCTGGTTTGGCAGTACTACTTTTTTGCCAGCTACAGAAGAAAAAGAGGTCCTTCGTTACGGTGAAAATCCTCACCAGAAAGGCTATTTTTTGGGAAATATGAAAGAGATTTTCACTCAACTTAGCGGCAAGGAAATCTCATACAATAACATTCTCGACATTGATGCTGCCATAGAACTGACCAAAGAATTTGAAAAACCGGTGGTGGCTATCATCAAACATAATAATGCCTGTGGAATGGCAGTCAGGGAAAATCTTTCGGACGCTTGGAAAGCCGCATTGGCAGGCGACCCTGTATCCGCCTTTGGAGGAGTCATTGCCATCAACCGTCCTGTGGACGAAAGTCTGGCACAGGAAATTCACTCATTATTCTTCGAAGTCATTATCGCCCCCGAATATTCGGAAAAGGCGCTTGAAATATTCGCACAAAAGAAAAACCGCATCATACTTCGACTCGACCATTATCCCGAGAAAAAAATGATGTACCGCACAGCCCTCAATGGCATGCTGGCTCAGGATCCCGACGCGCACAAACTCCAGCCCGAAGAAATCCATTTTGTGACGGACAAGAAGCCGACCACTCAGGAAATGGAAGATTTGATGTTTGCCAATATTGCGGTAAAACATACCAAATCTAACGCCATCGTTCTGGTAAAAGACAAACAGTTGCTGGCTGGCATTGGCGGTCAGACTTCCCGCGTAGATGCACTGAAACAGGCCATACAAAAGGCAAAAGCTTTTGGATTTGACTTACGGGGAGCTGTCATGGCCAGTGATGCTTTTTTCCCCTTTCCCGATTGTGTCGAAATTGCACATTACGAAGGAATTACTGCCGTAGTTCAGCCTGGCGGATCAGTAAAAGACAATGAATCAATTAACTATTGCAATAACAATGGTTTATCAATGATATTAACAGGGTACAGACATTTCAGACATTAAAATATTTTTTCACCTATGGGATTATTTTCATTTTTCACACAAGAATTAGCGATTGACCTCGGAACGGCCAACACTATCATAATTTACAACAACAAAATTGTGGTCGACGAACCTTCTATCGTGGCGATTGACAAAGAGACAAAAAAACTGGTCGCTATTGGCGAAAAAGCCCGCCAGATGCACGGAAAAACGCATGAACACATTAAAACAGTTCGCCCTTTGCAAGATGGTGTAATAGCCGACTTCCATGCTGCCGAAATGATGATCCGCGGATTCATCAAAATGATTAGTCCTAAAAACAGACTATTCACCCCCGCATTACGTATGGTAGTGTCCATTCCATCCGGAAGTACCGAGGTTGAGGTCAGGGCTGTACGCGACTCATCAGAACATGCCGGTGCCAGAGACGTATATTTGATTTACGAACCAATGGCAGCAGCTCTGGGTATTGGCCTCGATGTTGAAGCGCCCGAAGGAAATATGGTTGTTGATATCGGAGGAGGTACGACCGAAATCGCAGTAATTTCTCTTGCAGGTATCGTTTGCAACAAATCCATCCGTATTGCTGGTGATGAATTCACAGCAGACATTCAGGAATACATGAGGAATCAACATAATATCCGTATCGGAGAAAGAACGGCCGAGGAAATTAAAATTAATGTAGGTGCTGCTTTACCCGACATCGACAATCCACCCCCCGATTTTTTGGTCAAAGGTCCTCACCAAATGACGGCATTACCGGTTGAAGTTCCTGTATCATATCAGGAAATTGCCCACTGTCTGGAAAAATCCATCAACCGTATCGAAGCTGCAGTTCTGCAAGTGTTAGAAGAAACTCCTCCTGAATTATATGCCGATGTATACAATAACGGGATTTATCTGGCTGGCGGAGGCGCATTGCTCAGAGGTCTTGATAAACGTTTATCCAACAAGCACAATATGCCTGTAAAAGTCGCCAATGACCCATTACATGCTGTTGCAAGAGGAGCCGGAATCGCCCTGAAAAACATTGACAAATTCAGTTTCCTCAGACGCTAATTCTGCCTAACAGTCAGGATGTATGAGAAATCTGTTGAATCTGATCATTCGTTATCATTTTACACTGCTTTATCTTATCCTTTTTATTATTTCGTTTATGATGTTGCTGAACTTTAACGAGTATCAGCGCACCTCTTGGATTAAATCATCATCTTATGTTACAGGCAACGTATACGAAGCCTTTTTCAACGTAAGAAAATATTTTAGTTTAAAGCACGAAAATGAATTGCTTGCAAGAGAAAACAGAATTTTAATGAATCGACTCATCAGCAACCAATATGTTTGTGATGCCAATTTTAAAAAGTCAAAAAGCAGTTTGATTCAGTTCAAATACATGGATGCAGTTATAGTGAATAAAACTGTCACCAGGCAAAAGAATTTTCTGACTATTAACAAAGGTTACCTCTCAGGCATCAAACCCGAAATGGGCGTCATTGCCCCAGATGGTGTCATTGGGATTGTTAAAGATGTGTCAAAGCACTTTTCAACGGTTATTCCCATTATCAATATCAACTCCCATATTAGCGCCCGCATCAGAAAGAAAAACTTTTTCGGAACTATTTCCTGGGATGGAGGCGATTATAAAACAGCCAGTCTGAATGAAATTCCCTTTCATGTTCCTGTAAAGACCGGTGATATTATTGAGACCAGTGGATTATCGACTATATTTCCTGCGGGTCTTGTCATTGGCATTGTTGAATCAGTTTCCAGAGGAACAGATGATTATTTTCTGGAAATAAAAGTAAGACTTTCTCCCGATTACCTGAAAGTTACAAGTGTTATGATTATTGAAAATCGTCTTAAAGAAGAACAGACAAAGCTGGAGGAGAAGTCGGACAATGGTTAAATATCTTCCCATAGTACTGCTGTATTCAGTCATTTTGTTACTTACACAGGTACTGATTTTAAATAACATTTATCTGTGGGGTTACATCAATCCTTTTATTTACATTTTCGTAATTATCATGCTGCCTTTCGAGTTTACTGTCTGGGTGAGTCTGGTAATTGCATTTCTACTAGGAATTTCGGTCGATTTTTTCAGCAACACACCCGGATTGCATACAGCGGCTACTTTAACTATGACCTATTTCAGACCTTCGGTACTTCGACTCATTGCACCTCGTGAAGGATATGATTCTGGAACAAAACCCGAGATCAAAGAACAGGGAGTAATGTGGTATCTAAGGTACACTGGTTTTATGGTATTAATTCACCATATTTTTCTTTTTTACCTCGAAGTTTTCAGTTTTTCTAGTTTTTTCGAGACTCTTTTCAGAGTCTTTGTCAGTTGGATATTCAGCATGATACTCATCATACTTATCCAGTTCCTTATTCAGAAGCCCAATAACTGAATATGTATAACCCAAATATCAACCGGCGATATCTTGTAGGTGGAATTTTTATTCTCTTCTGGATAATCTATATTGTCCGGCTTTTCTACATTCAGGTAATTGATGACTCTTATAAATTTTCGGCTGAAAACAATTCGCAACGAAGAGTCGTTAAATATCCGCCCAGGGGAGTTATATACGACCGTAATGGAATCCTGATGGTTCAGAACGAAGCTGCGTTTGACCTGATGGTAATCCCTCGGCAGGTTAACGAATTCGACACCACAGAGTTTTGTCAGATGCTGAATGTAGAAGTGGCTGATTTTACAAAAATCTATCAAAAAGCCAAAGACTATTCAGGTTANATCGGTTCTTATCAGTCAGGTTTCAGCCGAGACTTATGCCATTATGCAGGAAAAGATTTTCAGATATCCCGGTTTTTTCTTTCAATCGCGCACTTTACGTCGTTACCCCAAACCCGTTGCCGCACATTTACTGGGATATGTAGGAGAGGTAGACGATAAAATCATAAGTGAAAAGCCCTACTATCAAATGGGCGATTATATTGGCATCAGCGGGGTTGAAGCTGCTTACGAAGATTATCTGAGAGGACAGAAAGGGGTAAGTATTTACACCGTTGACGTACATAACCGCATTGTAGGTCATTTTGCCGGTGGGGTTTTAGATACAACGCCTACACTGGGTAATGATCTAGTATTGGGAATAGATCTCGAATTACAGGAATATGGCGAAAATCTGATGAAAAATAAAATCGGGAGTATCGTCGCCATAGACCCATCAACGGGAGAGATTCTGATGATAGTTAACAGTCCAACCTACGACCCCAATTTGCTGGTGGGGCGTGTCCGTGCGAAGAATTATCACAAACTTCTTTTTGCCAGCGGAAAACCATTATTTAACAGGGCCATTATGTCGAAATACCCTCCTGGCAGTACTTTTAAAATGGCCAATGGAATGATTGGGTTACAGGAGGGAGTAATACAACCCTCATCCGCCTTTCCTTGTGCTGGTGGATATCATTTTGGAGGCATTAAGGTGGGATGCCATTCACATTCCTCCCCACTTGATCTGGTACATGCGGTACAAAACTCATGTAATGCCTATTTTTGCAATGTTTTTCGCCGAATTATTGATAATCCTAAATACAACAGCACCTTAGAAGGCTTTAATGTATGGCGAGAGTATATGTTGAGTATGGGATTTGGCCGAAAACTGGGAAGTGACCAACCTCATGAATTATCGGGAAATATTCCAACACCAGAATACTACGACAAATATTTTGGCAAAAACAGATGGAAATCCCTCACCATTATTTCTCTATCGATTGGACAAGGTGAAATTGGCATTACACCCCTTCAACTTGCTAATTATGGAGCAACCATTGCCAATCGTGGCTGGTATTATATTCCGCATATTATCCGTGAAATAAAAGGACTACCCGAAATCCCAGAAAAATACCGTCAAAAACAATATACGAAAATTAGCAAAGAGAATTACGAGTATATGGTAGAAGGAATGGAGCTCGCAGTAACAGGTGGAACTGCCAGAATTGCACAATTAGATTCGATTATTGTATGTGCCAAAACTGGAACTGCACAAAACCCAGGTAAAGACCACTCTATTTTTCTCAGTTTTGCCCCAAAAAATAATCCCAAAATTGCCATTGCCGTAATTGTCGAAAATGGCGGTTTTGGAGCCACCTATGCAGGGCCTATCGCTTCTTTGTGCATGGAAAAATATCTCACAGACACCATCAAACGACCCGATCTTGAATTAAGAATGATGAATGCTAACCTTTTAAAACCCGAACCCAAGAAAGCCAATGACGCGCAGAATTAACATATGGGAAAGTATTGACTGGTTTACCGTCATTATATACCTGGCACTGGTGCTTATGGGCTGGCTTAACATATATGCTGTTGTTTATGACGAGAATCACAGCAGTATTTTCGACTTCACACAACGATATGGAAAACAATTTGTTTGGATACTTGCCGCCATATTTATAGGCCTGGTAATCATGATTATTGATAGTAATTTTTATACCTTTTTTGCTTATATCTTTTATGGAGTGAGCGTTTTGCTCCTTGTTAGTGTTCTCTTTGTCGGAAAGACAGTAAATGCGGCAAAAGCCTGGATTGAAATAGGGTCGTTTGGACTTCAGCCCAGCGAATTTGTTAAATTCACTGCTGCTTTGGCACTAGCAAAATATATTAATGTAACCAATTTTAAAATCCACCAGCCCAAAAACCTTTTCTTTATCGGCCTTATATTATTTTTCCCTGCGGCTATCATTCTTTTGCAGAATGACACTGGCTCGGCAGTAGTTTATGTGGCATTCTTTCTTGTACTATTCAGAGAAGGACTATCTCCCTGGGTTCTTGTCATTGGCTTTGTCTCACTGATACTCTTTTTTGCAGCACTCATTGCGGATAAAATATCGCTGGTAATCTTTCTTACCACATTAGCCTATGTTATGTACTACCTACTCAATATGAAGTGGAAACCCTTTGTTATTGGTCTTTCCATTTTCATCGGATCATTAGGCATAGTCTATCTTGTAAATATGTTCATCCAAAAGCCCTACTCATTTTACTATGTATATTTGATTGCTTTAGCCTTTGCGACTATAATACAAATCATAATCGTTATTACCAAGCGGGTGAAAAACACAACGATGATTATTATTTTTCTCTTCGTCACCGTGGCTTTTACTTTTACCATAGATTATGTTTTTTATAATGTCTTAGGTGATCATCAGCAAAACAGAATTAATGAACTCTTGGGCGTTTCATCCGATCCCCTGGGAGCCGGATATAATGTCAATCAATCGAAAATTGCTATTGGATCGGGCGGATTCTGGGGAAAAGGATATCTTAACGGCACACAGACAAAGTATAACTTTGTGCCCGAACAAAGTACCGATTTTATTTTCTGTACCGTAGGCGAAGAATGGGGTTTTGTGGGCAGTACAGTTGTCATTACTTTGTTTCTGGCGTTGCTATTACGGCTTATCTTTTTGGCCGAAAGACAGCGAAGTGTATTTAGCCGGGTGTATGGGTATTGTGTTGCTTCCATCTTATTTTTCCATGTCAGTATTAACGTGGGGATGACATTAGGCATCGTTCCCGTGATAGGTATTCCCCTGCCATTTTTCAGTTATGGAGGATCCTCTCTTTGGGCATTTACTATTTTATTGTTTATCTTTATCAGACTGGATTCAAGTCGCAAGGAATTATTGGCTTAAACTTGAAATATTGTTCTTATCCATGATTTATTAAATAATTAATTAGCATATGAAGACATCCAAAGTAACTTATTTGGGCGAATTAAGAACTGAAGCTGTCCATCTTGCCTCTGGCAATAAAATTATTACAGACGCTCCAATAGATAATGAGGGGAAAGGTGAATTTTTTTCACCTACCGATTTGGCAGCAACCTCTTTAGCTTCGTGCATGTTTACGATCATGGGAATTTCTGCCCGCAACTATGGAATTAAAATGGAAGGCGCTACTGCCGAAGTGACAAAGGTAATGGGGACAAATCCAAGAAGGATAGTAGAAATTATTATTGACTTCCATTTTCCGAATCAATATACAGATAAGGAAAAAAAGATATTGCAGTTAGCTGTTGATAATTGCCCGGTAGGAAAATCAGTAGATCCATTACTGAAACAAACAATACATCTCAACTTCGATGGAGACAACGCTTAGTACAGGAATTCGTGGTTCGTACACCGAAACAGTGACGGCAGAAAAAACTGCCCGCCATTACGGAAGTGGCATGGTAGAAGTACTTGCAACACCCGCCATGATTGCAGCCATGGAAAAGACCTGCATGGAAAGCGTCAGCCCCTATCTACCCGAAGGAATGCAGACGGTGGGTACTTATGTGCAGGTAAGTCATATTAAAGCGACCCGTATAGGACTGGATGTCGCATACCATGCTGTTTTAACCCAAATCAATGGCAACGAACTGACTTTCGAAGTCAATGCAAATGATACTGTAGGTGAAATTGGAAGTGGTATTCATAAACGATTTATTATTAACGTGGAAAAATTCTTAAAAAAACTGGAACAATGAAGCCATTGTTGATCATCGCATTAACATTCTTAGTGTTTGCTTCCGGATATTGTCCTCAGGATCAGCCTCAGGCTCTGACCATAGCTCGCGACATGATTAAGGTGATCTCTGAAATTTCGACACTAAAAATGAATATGGAGTCGGTAGAACGAATTGATGACCAATACGTAACAGTTCGTTTTAAAATAAAACGCCGACACAATCCCCTGGAAATTTATTATTACAGGACCTTTCCCGATGCCGGTGTGGAAGTCTTACTGAATAGAAACTCCAAAGGCAAACTCTGGGTTAATCCCGGCGGTTTTCCATGGACAACACTCGAATTGGATATCCACTCTCCGCTGGTCAGGGACAAACAACACCATAGTATTTACGAAGCCGGATTCGAATATTTTACAGTAATTTTATCAGGACTCCTAAAGAAATATGCAACCGAACTCAACACAGCTATCAGCTATATCGCAAAAGAAAAAATTGGCAACAAAAACTGTCATAAAATCAAATTCGACAATAAGAATTATAAACTGTACGATTACAAAACCATACAGATAGAAACACCTTTAACACTGGCAGCAAAGCTTAAAATATCAGAATATAAAATTCTTGAATTAAATACCTCCATTAAGTCGTTTCAGACAAAAATACCAGCAGGTACTTTATTAAAACTCCCCAACGATTACGCCAAAGAAATGATACTTTGGATTGAAGAAAAAACATCCCTTCCGGTAAAAATGGAAATATCTGATGAAAAGGGTTTGTACGAAAAATATTCTTTTGCAGATATCATTATAAATCCAGAATTTGCAACCAACGAATTTGAAAAAACGTTTAAAGAATATCACTTCAAATAACTCATATGAAAAGATTTGGAATACTTTTTCTTTTTTTATTACCATTCATTGTCGACGGGCAAACAAAAGCTTCCGACTGCACCGGAAAATGGATAACAGAAGAGGGCAAATCAGTTGTTGAAATTTACGAACAAAACGGGCAATACTTTGGTAAAATTATTTGGATTAAGAACCCTCTAAACAAAGACGGAAAACCTCTAATCGACAATAAAAATCCAGATTTATCCCAACGGGGAAAAGAAATTAAAGGACTGGTTTTCATGAAAAACTTTACTTTTGATGGAAAAAACATGTGGAAAGACGGTAATTTATATGATCCCGAATCGGGCAATACTTACAGTGGTTATTTAAAGCTAAAAAGTCAGGATATACTTGAGCTTCGCGGGTACATGGGCGTTTCGATGTTAGGAAGAACTTCCACCTGGGTTAGAAAAAAATAACACAAGATATGGGATTTGAAGGTTCAGTAATGGATATGATTTCAAGGTTCAAGTACAATACGAGCCTAAGAAAAGCATTATCCGAAAAAAGACGTAATTACTATCTGAATTCGTTAAAACCTACCAGAATTTATCGCTATAAATTAAAAAACAAAAATCTAAGTGCCGAAGAATTGCTCCTTTTTAGAGAACAACTCAGAAAAGAATCGCGTAGAGACAGTTTAAAATTCACAATCATTATATCACTTACAATCGTGATATTTGGTGGCGCTTTGGCATATGCTATGATGTACTGTTTATTCTAATTTAACATTTAACAAAACCGCCGTTACACATACATGGCAACGGCGGTTTTATTTACATTAAGCTTTGAGCTACTTATCTCCCAGTTTAAAATTAATGGGCAAGGTAATTTGAACATCTACTTTTTTGCCTTTGTCTTCGCCGGGGGTCCAGTTGGGCATACTACTAATAACACGGACAGCTTCAGCATCAAGTAAAGGATTAACCGATTGAGCTACAGAAACATCTTGAATTTTTCCGGTTTTGCTGACTACAAAGTTCACAAAAACTTTTCCTTGTATCCCTTTATTCTTAGCATCTTCAGGATACTTTATGTTCTCCACAAGGAACTTCATCATGGCTTCCTGACCACCTTTATATTCAGGCATTTTATCAACAGGGTTATCTGCTTTTTCAATACGAACAATAGCAGAGGCGTCTTTTACATTCTGGCTGTTATTGCTGTATTTCACAGAGAAAGCGGAGACCAGCATAACTACCAAGGGCAATACCAGCAACACTTTCATTCTTGAAAGTCGGCCGGAACGAGGTTTTGTCATCATTTTTAATCGTTTTAAGGTTAATGATTTGTTGAAATTATTGGCTAAACCCGGTTGCACACCAATAACATTTAGGAGCAGGAGCTGTAAATATCCGGCTTTGTCTGTAGTTTGCTCCGACACTTCAGAGTCGGCCAAATATTCGTGGGTTTCTTTGAGTGCAGATTTTATCATCCAGCTGACAGGATTAAACCATGTCAGTATACAGATGATCTCGGCAAAAATAGCATCGAGACTGTGCATTTGGCGAATATGAACTGTTTCGTGGACCATGATTTTGTCCATGACTTCGTCTTTTTCCGCATTCTCGGCTATATATATAGTATTAAAAAAAGAAAAAGGAGCGACAGCTTTTTTGCATAAAGCAACTCTTAAGCCATTCCTT
>PHDH01000006.1:49477-52937 GCA_002840935.1 Bacteroidetes bacterium HGW-Bacteroidetes-21
AAAAGCTCATACCCGCCATATATAATAATGTAAGATAAGAAGCTATGGACATTCCACTTTCTCCAACAAAAACGTTTTCTGGTCCAACTTGTATGGTTTGTAACACGGCCGCAAATCCGGTTCCGGGATTGACAGAATAAAGTGGTATTGCCAGAAGAGGAATGACCAGAGAAGCCACCACCGAAAATAATAAATATCCTCTGTTCAGGCGAAAGTGTGTTTCCCTGTACAGAAAAATAAGATATAATCCATACAGAAGTATCATGCCAACAGATACTTTTAAAAGATAGAACAATAAATTATCCATTTTTCTTCTTTTTATTGATTTCGACTTCTACCAATTTTTTCATTTCTTCGAGCTCCTGAACCGAGATATTATCGTCGGATGCAAAAAAAGAGACCAGACTTTTATAAGAATCACCAAAATACCTATTGACAAAACTCCCCAAATATAAACTCGTATATTCTTCTCGCGATATTAGCGGAAAATACTCGTAAGTGCTCCCATAATTATTGTACGACACCACTCCCTTTTTAACCAGAATGCGGATAATGGTAGATACTGTATTATACGCAGGCTTGGGATCTTCGAACTGATCGACAATATCTTTCACAAAACCTTTGTCCATTTTCCAGAGTATCTGCATTACCTGTTCCTCTGCCTTTGTTAGCTCTTTGACCTGTGTTTTCATAACCGTATTTTATTACTTAACTAAATAGTTAGTTGAATTATTATACAAATATACAACTAAATTCTTAGTTATGCAACTATTTTCTTAGTTATTTTAAATAATATTTCTTTAGTTTTGACTATCTGATACTTGCAAAGACAAATCTAGAATCTCCATAATTGAATACGGAGACAAACAGGACTCATTATATATAGAAATATCATATTAATTTGAGTTTCACAGAGTGGAATAATTAAAAAAAAGGCCGGTTGCTTTCGAGACCGGCCTTTCTGATTCAAGATATATTTTACCCTCTTTTCATTTTCGAGAAATCGGGATAGCGATCGCTGGGATATTCTTTATTGGCCAGTTTGGCTTTGACCTCTTTAAATACTTTAATAGTGTAATCAACATCTTCCAAAGAGTGAGCGGCTGTAGGAATAATGCGAAGCATGAGCACATCCTTGGGAACTATCGGATACAATACGATAGAACAGAAAAGATTATAATTCTCGCGCAGGTCAAAGACCAGATTGGTAGCTTCGGGAATACTTCCTTCTAAAAATACAGGAGTTACGGGCGATTCGGTATTTCCCATATTAAAGCCATTTTCTCTTAATCCGGATTGGAGAGCGCGTACAACTTCCCAAAGTTTTGCCTTATGCTGGGGTTCATTTTTCAACATATCCAGACGTTTGATGGCGCCCAGAACCATAGGCATGGGTAATGATTTGGCATAAATCTGAGAACGCATGGTATAATGCAAATAATCAATTACTTCTTTTGATGAAGCAATAAAACCACCAATACCTGCCATTGATTTGGCAAAAGTACCGAAATGTAAATCCACTTCGTCCTGTACGCCAAAATGTTCGGGCGTTCCGGCACCTGTTTTACCCATGGTACCTAAACCATGTGCATCATCCACCAAAAGACGGAAACTGAATTGTTTTTTAAGTTCAGCAATTTTATCGAGTTTACCTAAGTCACCGGCCATGCCAAAAACGCCTTCGGTAATAACCAGGATTCCGCCTCCGGTCTGCTGCGTAATTTTGGTAGCTCTTTCGAGTTGAATTTTCAGATTATCGATATTGTTATGGGGGAAAACAAAGCGCTTGCCCAAATGTAAACGGAAACCGTCAACTATACAGGCATGTGACTCGCTATCATAAACAATCACATCATTACGATTGACCATAGAATCGATTATAGAAATCATTCCCTGATAGCCGTAATTGAGCAAATATCCTGCGGGTTTACCAACAAAATTTGCCAGTGCTGTTTCGAGTTGTTCGTGATACTTGGTTTGACCCGACATCATACGAGCACCCATAGGATAAGCCATACCCCAATCGCGGCAAGCGTCAGCATCGGCTTTGCGCACATCCGGATGATTAGCAAATCCCAGATAATTGTTCAGACTCCATGTAAGGACTTCTCTCCCGTTGAATTTCATGCGGGGAGCAATTTCGCCTTCTAGCTTTGGAAAAGCATAATAACCATGTGCTACATCCTGATACTGTCCTAAAGGACCTCTGTTTGCTGTACATTTATTAAAAATATCCATGACTCAATTTATTTTCCCGCAAAGATAAATCTTATTTCAATTTTTTGTAATCTATTCCTGTTCTTTTCACTTAAATTTTTTGTAATTTTGGATTCCATTATGTTCAAATATTTGCCATACGTACTATTTCTCATCCTTATAATGCAAGGGTGCAAGAAGCCACAGACCTATTCTGAGGTTCCGGCTATATCGTTCAGCAATTTTCTTACAAATGACACCACCGACCTTTTAGGGAACCCCATTATGAAAGGGAAATTATCCTTTTACCTAATTGACGGAAACGGAGACATTGGTCTCAACGACTACGATACCACTGCCCCATGGAATGCCGGCACGGAGTATTACAATAATCTCTATCTTGAATTTTTCACATCACACAATGGCGTTTTTGTTTCCGACACCCTGGGCGATGCCGCCTATCGTGTTCCCTATGTCGAACCACAGGGTCAGAATAAAACCCTGAAATGCACTATTAATATTGATATTGATTTTATATACAATGAACAAAATGAATTGCTCTACGACAGCATCATGTACCGATTTTATATCTACGATCGCGCCCTAAACAAGAGTAATTTAGAAAGTACAGGATTGATTATCCTGCCTTAAGTCATTTCCACGAACATTTCACTTGCCATTGTTTTAATCGCCACAGCTATTTCGTCTCGGATTCTGCGATAAACCGTCAAAACTTCTTCTGCTGTTCCTCTGGCATCTGCAGGATCTTCAAATCCAATATGCAATCTCCGCTTCACCTTTCCTGAAAAGACAGGACATGTTTCATGCGCATGATCGCAGACAGTTATCACGAAATCAAAACTTTCGTTAAGAAAAAGAGAGACATTTTTTGGTTGGTGATTCGAAATATCAATACCCATTTCCAACATCACCTGTATAGCATTTGGGTTTACTTCTTTTTCGGGACGAACGCCTGCAGAATAGACTTCACAGTCGGGCATGAAATGCTTGATCAAACCTTCGGCCATTTGGCTTCGGCATGAATTTCCGGTACAAAGTATGAGTATTTTCATGTCAGTAAATATAAGGGATAAACCGATAGGTTGATTCACGATAAATAGAATAATCCGGAAATTTTGCCAGTAGAAGTTTTTCTTCAAAGTCGATTTTTATCACAAGTACTGTAAATAACGTGAGTTCGACCTAAGCAATTTTCTTAAGTCCCCATTCTTCAACGCATCCAAGATTTATTGAAGGTTTTTTT
>PHDH01000247.1 GCA_002840935.1 Bacteroidetes bacterium HGW-Bacteroidetes-21
GTCGAAGAGAGAGAGACAGCCCGTAAAAAGTTCAAAGCTTTGCAACCTCCATTTTACGCCAAGAATATTTTTACAACCGGACTAACTTACACTCAATCAGTTTTTCTCATGAGGAGCATTCTTCAGAGAAAAGATAGTGTCGGGTTGAACGATTTTCGCAATGCATATTACCGGATTATTGAAGATGATCAGATCGAATCCATTTTTCCAAGAGCCAAATATAATCCTTCATCCGGTATGTATAATCTTTACCTGAAAGTCAAAAAGGAAAAAAGATTCAAAGCTCGTATCGGAGGTAATGTTTCTTCGGGAAATCTAAATATGGTGCATTTGGGAATTGAACATAAAGTCTTGGGAAGGAATAGCTTGTCTTTATACGCCAATTCGTATTTCGGCAGGTATTATTCTTCTTTATTGGCTAATGTGAGGGCTCGTTTTTATACAGAGTCTCCTTTTTATACTGATTTCTCAGTTTTTGCAAATCAATATGATTTTTATAAAAGTAGTTTCGATTTGTTTTATAATGAAGAACATCCACCCTATTTTATTCAACGTGAAATGGCTGCAAGGATGATGTTAGTATTTCCTTCCGGACATACTGGGAAAATGGAATTAGGGATGACAGGTGGAAAAATTTCAGACAATTATTATAATGCTTCGTTTTTTCTCATGACAGATACTGCTGATAAATCGGTATTTACATTTTTCAGCCCTTTTCTTCGGCTTTTTTATATCAATACAAATTTTATTCAGTTCCCAACTCGGGGGAAAAAAACAAGTCTGACATTACGTTTTACAGATTTTGCAGAGGATTTTCAACCAGGATCATTGTCCGGGGGTGTCCGCAAAAAACAAAATGATATCTATGCTTTCGATTTCTCTCTCTTGTCCGAACGTTATATTAACATTAGCAAATATTTTAAGACAGGTTATTTGTTTCATTTACATCTTTCCCAGCGACCTTTCATGTCCAATTATTATTCTTCACTGGTAACTTCGCCTGCTTATGAACCTTTTCCGTTGGCTGGCACCTTGTTTCTGGAGGAATTCCGTGCACCTCAGTTTGTTGGAGCCGGCGCACGTTTCTTAGTTTGCTTTAGCGACCGATTTCATGCCCGAATGGAAGGTCATTACTTTCAGCCTTACAGAAAAATATTGTCGGATAGTAACGGACAACCATATTATGGAGAAGCGCTTGCCAATTATTCTGTAGCCGCTCAGGCAGCCCTGGTTTATCAAGCTCCTTTCGGACCAATTTCACTGACAGGTTGCTATTTCAGTGATCATTCCCGTGAATTTTATCTGGTTTTTAATATCGGGTATCTGATTTATAACCGAAGAGCTATTGATTGGTGATTTGTTGATTGGCAGATATTCTAGAAACGCGAAACGCTAAATGCTCAACATTTAACACTAAATTGAAATACGCCTAAAACATAGCGCATTTTTTTAAGTATTAATCATTGAGTATTAATCATTAAGTGTTCATAGAAACTCTTAACACTAAATGTTCAATACTTAACGCTTAATTTAAATACACCAAAAACTCTGTGCATTTTCAATAAGTGTTAATCGTTATGTGTAAAATATTAAGCGTTTATATAAAATCCGCAACATCTTTCTGCTCAAATCAAAAATCATGATAAAAATATTAATTTTGCGTCATGTCATTTTCAAAATTTGTTTTGTCCTTATGGGGATGGAAAGTCGATTGTCGGGTTCCGATAACAGATAAGTGTGTAATTATTATAGCGCCGCATACCAGCATTATGGATTTTATTTGGGGAAGGCTTGCGCTGAGTAGTTTGGGGTTGAGTGTAAAATTTGTTATTAAAAGTGAGTTTTTCTTTTTTCCTGTAGGGCCAATTATTCGAAAAATGGGTGCTGTCCCTGTTAAAAGAGGTGCCCGGAACGAGTTTCCCTCCTATGTTACAAAATGTGTACAGACCGAAAAGGAATTTCGATTGGTGATTACACCCGAGGGAACCCGTAGAGCTACAAAACGCTGGAAAAAAGGTTTCTGGGTCATTGCGCACATGGCTAAAGTTCCTGTTTTCTACGGTACAGTCGATTATAAGCATAAAATAATGACCGTCTACGGTGAATTTGAGATAACCGAAGATTGGGAAGCAGATCACACCCGATTGAAAAAATCGTATGTAGGTGCGAATGCTAAATATCCGAAGGGTTTTACTACCGATTAATGATATGAAAGTCGCTTTAATTCAATATGATATTGCTTGGCTTGATGCTGAAAAGAATAGACATTATTTGAACGAAGTGTTTAAAAACCTGGATTCGGATATTCAGTTGATACTTTTACCAGAAATGTTTGATACTGGATTTTGTACGGCTCCTCATGTAGGGATGACACAAACCAGTGCGGAGACCATTCAATGGCTTCAATTAAAAGCGGTTGAGAATAATGCTTGTATTGGTGGTAGTATTATTGTGCCTGAAGAGGGGCGGTTTTATAATCGTTTTTTCTGGGCTCAGCCTGATGGGCAACTAAAGACCTACGATAAACGTCATCTTTTTAGTATTGGAAATGAGCATCTTAATTATGCCCCTGGCAAGCAGAAATCCATTATGTCATTCTCAGGTTTTCGTTTTTTGCCACAGATTTGTTACGATTTGCGTTTCCCGGTTTTTAGTCGTTGTCGAAACGATTATGATGTGTTAATATATGTTGCCAACTGGCCGGCTCCCCGTGCGGATGTCTGGTGTAAACTTCTTATGGCTAGAGCTATAGAGAATCAGTGCTATGTACTGGCGGTCAATAGAACAGGCATCGATGGAAATGGAATTGTACATCAAGGCAACAGTATGATTATTGATTTTAAAGGGAATGTGATGGCAGAGGCTCAGAGCGAAAATAACGAAGTTGTGATGTCAGAAATATTTATCGAAAATTTATCTGATTTCCGTACTAAGTTTCCTTCCTGGAAAGATAGTGACAGCTTTAGCTTAGATCTGTAATTTTAGTTTTTTTCCCAGCTTTCATTACCCGGTAAAATAAAAACAGCGAAACGATGTACAATGGCCAAAGGGCTATTTGAATAAAAATCGTTTTCCAGATATTCACTTCAGGATAATCGATTTTTGATAAACTTTCATCACAACGAACAATAGGGTTGAGATATAATACCACTTCATTTTTCAAAGTGATTTCGGTTCTTACATAACTGTCACTGAGCAAAACCGGGTAAGAAATTTCGTTTATGTTATTTGCCAGTTTCAGGATTCTACCTTGATTGCCTATGATTTTAATCTCTTTCACTGTATCTGGAAGGTGAACGTAATATGTGTTTTGAGAATAGCTGATGGTATCAGGGATTAAAATCTCACGATGTACAGCATGTCTGAGTGCTGTATCGGGGTTCCATTGCCAGGGTATGGCTACACCCATGGATTGACCTCTCTTGAGCGCATAAATGACAGATGATTCGCTGCTGTCTTTTGCAAATAAAAAGGTAAAAATTCTGGCAGTAACTCCCAGATCATCGATATCGTGACCATCATCGTCGGCCATCAGAAATACGGGTTTGCCTGCCGACAGAGCCGAATCCCACAAGGCAAGTGATTCTTTGTTTGAGTTTTGAATCTCAAAGCAATCGTAATTCCCAAGAACTTTAACATCTGTGGGAGTATATGCGTTATTCCATGACGGGTGGGCGAGGGCAATCATGTTGCTGTCTGACTTGAGCAAGTTGATCATAAATTGCTTGTGATGTACATTGTGCAGCGGAATAAAGTCGAGCCACAAAACATTACTGCTGCCCATAACCAAACGATGTGCTTTATACGCGCCCATTCCGTGCTCGTATAGTCTTACTGGGCTTTCGGGATTAATGCTCATATAATCCGAGATACTTATCATGTTATAGCCGTGTGAGCTGAATTTTGACTTAATATTTGGGGCTGTATTCTGACTGTTTCGACCATCGGTAATGATACCCCAGGTATTGGAGTGATAATGAAAATTTGCTTTGAGTAATTGAAGAGTATTGATATCCTGATAAGGATTATAAAAGGATTTTCCCTCAAAGGTATGAGGTGGACTGAAATCATAAATGGGCGAAATGAGAAAAGGAAGTGCGATGTAAGTGATTACAATACAAAAAACAAGGACAGTTATTTTTCGTACAATTCTCATTATTCCTTCCCTTCGAGAAAGTCACTTAAGTAGTTGAATTTTTCAGTCAGTTTACCTTTTTTAATAATAGTAGCCCGTTTTATAATTCCATCGGGGTCACCTGTTGCAAAGGCAGGAAATATGTGTCTGGCAAGCGCCATACTGAAGTCTTCCGACGCATCGCGGGGCAATTCGCCGGGCAGATTATCTATAGACGTTACTGTAATGTTCTTGGGGTTAAAAGCTTCGCATTCTTTGCCTGTTGTGGGGTCGTACCCGTAGAAAGGATCTGCAATGGTCGAGGCTCTGAGGGTTGACGCAATAGGACCCTGCATGTCGCAACTGACGTCGGAAATGACTTTAATGCGGAACGCCGGATCTTTGTAGTCCTCCGTTTCAATGAATTTGGGCGAGGCGATATCCCAGAAATGGCAGGGGATATATATATCGGTTACAAAATGGTAGGGCTTAAATGTGCCTTCGTAATCGGCGGGATTATTAACAAAATGATTGAAGTCGAAAGGCTGACCGTCTTTCCGGCGGGTGTAATGCCAGGGATCGAGGCGACAGACTACAGGCTCGTTATAGGTTTTGTTAAGGAAATCTTCGGGACTCACTTCTTTCATCTTCAAAGCTGCCAGTGTTTCCATGGCACCATGCGCAACACGTCCACCACCGGTTATTAGAATCTTAATGGGTGGGAGCTTTACTTCTGAAGTATGAAGCAGCATCTCTTTCATATCGAAACATTCGTGCGCTCTTTTCAGTTGGTACTGACCTGTACGCAGACCATAGCCTATCAAAGCGTTGTATGCTCCCACAATACCGGCCCATTTGCCGAAAGCGACTAGACGGGCATTGTTTTTATCTGTAAAATACTCGTGATCTTTTAGGGTAATGTTCAGTTTGGCAACTTCTTGCAGAAGTTTTTGGTTGTGTTTTTGCTTTTTAGCAGTGTGAGAGAAGAAAATATAGGTTTTATTGGGGATAAAAGTGGGAATAGAAACTTCTTTGATACCTAAAAGCACATCGCAATGCGACAAATCGTCGACAACAGTTAAGCCTTTTTCGGTATATTCTTCATCTTTAAAAGCACGTAGGGTACTCGACTGAATAAAAATCTGAAGATTAGGAAACTGTTTCAGTAAATACAAAGCGGTATTGGGAGTAACTGCTACA
>PHDH01000248.1 GCA_002840935.1 Bacteroidetes bacterium HGW-Bacteroidetes-21
ATGACATTTATGAACCTTTAAACGATGGGTTCTTTTTCCTTGTATTCTCTTTTCAGGTTGCCATCCTCATCGAACCATTGGGGCAATGCGTAAAAATGTCCCCGGATACCTTTTAGTTTGTATTGGCGTATTCTTTCGAATTTCTGGGCATTTCCAAGAAAGGAGGAAAGGTACTTGGATTTGTCTGTAGCGTTTTTAAAGGCTGTTTTATCGTATTTTTCTATGAAGTCAACTATTTCTGAGGATTGCATGGGGCGATCAATAGTGGTTAAGGCATAAACAATTCTTCCCACCCAGCTTAGTTTCCTGCTTTGCAATACAACCGGGGTAATGCCTTTTTGCAGTTCTTCGTATTTTTTTGAGAGTTTTTCGAATTCTTCTGTTTTTTGTAGCAACGTCTCCTCGTACTGTTTTACTTCATCCTGAAGCTGGAAAACCGTATCAACGAGTTGTTCCTTGCTCTGAGACAGCATTTTTTCTCTCTGTCGATCCTTTATGGTGCTTTTTGTACGGCTCATATGATATTTCAACGGGTTTCCTATATTATTTATTTTGCACATAAAATGAGTTCGATACAGTTTCGATAGTTTTCCGATAGCTACCCGATAGTTGTCCGATACTTATCCGATAGTTATTCGATAGTTATTTCGATATGGAAACGATTTGAATCCAATATTTATACTTGCCTAAATGGCTCTTCATCTACTGAAATTTCTGTAAACACCTCATGTATTTTTGGGAGATTAACAACCCGATTGTCATATCCAATACATTTTAAAATAAGCATATTCAATAGGGTATATAATCGTATAGAACAATAGTAAAGATCTTTATTTATTCTTTCAATTGATCTGTTCTCTCCTGACGATGTCAAATCTGGAACTCGACCATGTAAAAAATCATTTCTGGTTTCAAGAATTTTTAAATCTTCATCTAATAATCTTATTCCAAGCAAATCGAATGGAGCCTTTAATCTGGCCATATTCGTAATCTGGTTTAGTTGATCAATACGCTTTTTAAGAGTTTCTATATTCCCGGAGGAAAGATAAGTACTATACTTTTCAATAACTTCAAGAATTTCTTTACGAATTTTTCTACTTATTGACTTATCCTTTATAGGAGATAATTTAAGTTTTCTTTTCCCAATTACTATATCAGACAATGTTTCCAATGCTATTGAATATCCACCTGGCATAAATAATAAACTGGCAACACTTGATTCAAGCATCAGCATTATCATTGAAGAAAATTCAAGTGACTTATAAATCTTTTCACATAAAACTGAGAACTCTTTTTTAGAAACAGGGCGTAACAACGGGTAATATTTCTTAGATAGTGGGTTCCCGTGTAAATACCCGTATGCATTAGAATAAACTGGACTATAGATACTTTTTATTGAGTCTCGTAATGCAACAAAACGGAATTGCTTTGGGTTCTTCTTATTCTTGTTAGTATAAGCAAAATAATAGCCTTGATTGCCAGCATAGTAACCGGATAAATACCCCATTCCTATTTTTATTGCGTTAGCCTTATCGGCAAATTCAGTGAATGTTTGCTTAATAGGAGAATCGATGGTTAGGAAATATTCTTTCTTTTCATTTTTAATACAACAAACCTGAATTTGTTCGTTATTCATTAATACTACTGTACCATTCCTAGAACGATACCCTAAATCAGTTATAAATACCGATTGCTCAATATTGTAATGAAACCTTAGTTCTTTTTCTAAAGGAATTATTAGCTGGTAATAATACTTCCTTTTCTCAGAATATCCTTTTGTGTGTATTTTATCAACGTTTCCAGTTAGAGTTGGTGGAGAATGACTTCCAAAGAATGTGTTTTCCAAACAGAATTTTGACTCCTCAAATTGAATATTAATTCCTTTACGGTATTGACCTACATCTATTTGAGTCATATGTGCAAAATCATACTGGAATACAATTTGAAACTCTTTCTTATATGGCTTGAACTTAGTCTCTTTACCATTAAATATAATACTTCTCGAAATCAGTTTTCCTGTCTTAGGCCTTTTGAAATTATCAATAATGACTAATGCCTCCTTATGATACTTGATTTCTTCTTTTTTCATATTTTAATTTCTATCATGTATTATTCATTTTGTGCATTACCTTTTAAAAGTGATTCAGACATTATCGTATCATACATTTCAATCAATTTAAAAGGATAAGGATTTACAGTGATTTCTTTATAACGAATAAAGTCAACATTCAATAGTTTGAAGAATGATTCGTTGTCAAATAATCCATAATGTATAATCACTTTTTTCATTTGGGATCCTTTATCTTGCTTATGCTGGTATCCATGCGTTCTTCCAACAAAGTATTGTTGCTGTATTTCATCATACCATACCCCGGAATATGTTGAAAATATAGCGTCTTGCTTTAAACCTTTTACTTGAATCTTTGTTTTCTCATTCAAAAACTTGATGAAAGGCCTTTCATCTTTCGAACTGAAGATTTGTTTAAAAAAACCCCTTTCACCTTTGCCATATTGCATTTTCAAATCTTCATAACTAATCCTCATATTTTCAACTTCATCATCAAGAAAGCTGTTATACAGTTCAGATACTCGGTCAGAGCAGCTCGATTTAAATTCTGATTTTATCCTTTGCTTTGTTCTATCAGCAATTCGTTGCTTGATTTCTTCTTCGTCATAAAATGCTCTCTCTGGAATATCCAAAATCTCTAATACAGCATTATTACTAAAGATTATCTTATGGTTGTATAAGTCAAATTCTTTCTTACTGCCAAATGGATTGTGATACACAAGAATTGTTTCAAATATTTTACTTGCATCCAAATTTTCACATATTACTGTAACTCTTTCCAGAAGTTCTCCAACTGTTTCAAATTTCTCGATTTCTATTAGATTCTCTTTCACAAATAACAAATAGTTTCTGAAGCAAAAACATTGTGCTTTCAATATTTCATGAAGTTGTTCGTCATTTCTACCAATAGCGATGTATTGGTTCTTGAAATAATTAAAAAGCTCACTACAATCCTTATCTATTTCTTTTTCAATTGAATTAATTATATTTTTATCCTGAAATTTTTCTCTCTTCAAAATTGCTTGCTTAATTTCAATTCCGTCGACCATTTTTTTAAGCATCGCTCCACGTTTGACTTTGCTTTTATAAGTTTCATCAAACTTGAAAAAATCATTTCCTTCAAGATTATCAATCAATTCATTAACAATTCCTTCTCTTAAAATATCTATTATAATATCTCTATTACTCTTTAAATAACTGCATTTAAATCCATCTTCGTCAAATCGCCTTGCCTGTTCAGTAATCAGGTTATGCCTATTCGTAATGTTAATAAGTTTCTTTTTCTCTTCTTTATTGGTCGAAAGATACTCCTTGACAGCTTCTCGCATACCATAGGTTTTGCCTAATCCAGTCCCACCAAGAACCAACTTGAGTCCGTTATCACCTTTTTCTATTGTCCTTAAATAATAATCCTTGTATTCAAGCGCCATCCGTAATGATTTAAATATTAACAAAAATAATAAAAATACTGTTTAATATCTATTGTTAAATGAACTAATTTTAGGGAAACCTACAAAATCTACAATTCATTTTAGAATATTGTTATAGTATTTTGACTATTTTATTCAACTCATTCATATAGATAATGTAATATAGTCTTTTATATTTTTATATCTTCTAGGTTTTTCTTACATTTATATGCTTATAAATAATACCAAATTATGAATGATCTTGATATATTTTTTGTGAAAAATGAAATTAAAGTCGGACAAGAAAAGCACGTCCAAGTTAAAATCCCAATTTATTATT
Organism: Bacteroidetes bacterium HGW-Bacteroidetes-21; assembly: GCA_002840935.1. GTDB lineage: Bacteria > Bacteroidota > Bacteroidia > Bacteroidales > GWA2-32-17. Next base: position 3,818 of record PHDH01000248.1, read on the forward strand.
CTTCATTAGACGAGGCCTTTTTCCACTATTTCTTGACTTTTCACGATAAAAACTCTTCTTACCACTTTCTTCTAAATCCATCTACTTGGACTCCAGAATCCCTTTCTTTTAACTTCTTTGCTGGTTATGAAAATGTTGTGTTTTCTATTCTATCGTTTCATAGATTCATAGAATTATTTATTAAAGATATTCTTAAAAGGATAAATCCATTTCTTGCAGTAAAATTTATCGAGAAGGAAGAGGAATTATTTAAATTCCTTGATAATAATATTTCACCTGATGAAGTTAAAACTGTTGAGTATTCAGAAGCATATAAACGATTTAAACAGGCATATAGGCATTACGATAGAAGTTCTGATGTATACAACACAATTCTTAAGGACTTTGAATTTTTAATTGAAAGAGAAAACAGTGAGTCTCTAAGGTACCTTACTGATTGGAGAAACAGAATTATGCATAACGGACAGAATATGCCGAATGTTTTTGCATACGATTATCTAATTTCACAGAGAATTATTCCGATTGTTTTTCAGATAATTGAAGCAGATAGTAAAAAACTTGAAGGATATAAACCATACTATTTTAAAACAAAAACTGGCATAAATATTATTGAAGAGATTAATAATCTGAAAATTGATTATAAAGACTTTAGTTCCAATGACCCTCAAAAGAACTTTTTTAATAATTACCTTAAACTTGGTCATCTAAAGGAACTTGGAAGAGCATCTATGAAAAATAATTATTGGGACAGAAAAAATCTTAGCTATTTTGAATCAAATTACAAAAACCCAATTGGAAGATATGAACGTTTCGCTCAAGCTGAAAAAGTAAGCAATTACTACTATAATCTTAAGAATTGTCCTTGTTGTGGTGAAAAAACGCTCCTAGTATATAAAGAGGCATTTTTCAATATTATTGAGAACAAAGATGATAATATAAAATGGGTAAAGTGTTACTGCTGTGATTACTTTATTAAAGACAATGTAGATGATCCATTAGAATTAAGGTTATCAGAATATCCGCTATTTGATGAAATACCCGAAAAAACCTCACTTGACTGGTATTTGTCTGAGTTGAGGAGTCTTAGTCAGCAGCATTTTGATATTGGGTTGAAGTTATTCTCAGGTCATATTTATGCGATTGACTTAATTGTATCATCTGTACTGAAAAGATCGGTTTCTTTGATTGATGGATTTTGCACGTTCATTGAGAAAAAGAATTTCATTTGTGCAGCTCCAATGGTTAGGATGCAGATTGATAATGCGATTCGGCTCTATGGAACATCTTTAGTGGAAAATCCTAATGAAGTAGTGATTAAAATACTCGAGGGATTTCCATTGTCAAAGATTGAAGATCGCAATAACAGAAAAAAACTTACTGATCAATATCTTATTGATAATTTAAGTAAGGTATTTCCTTGGATAAAGAGGGTA
>PHDH01000249.1 GCA_002840935.1 Bacteroidetes bacterium HGW-Bacteroidetes-21
TACAAGGACCAGTAAGCGTACTGGCTTCGGGTTCCGAATGGTAGCCACTGAGATTTGTCATCCAGGCATTATTTCCAGAAAAAGCATGATCCATGGTTGTTTCTGTTGGCACACCCCATTCCCAGGTAGGATTTAAGCCTTGGCTCATCCAGTATCCATTATTTACCTCATAATCGCTTACATAAGGGAAAGTCGATATAACGGGGAAGTTCATTATTTGAATTGAGACAGAATCATTTGCAGGAAACTGATCTCCAGGCAGTATGGTTTTTACAATGATATCGTACATGCCATTTGCCGCTAAATCTGCCTGCACATTGAAAGTATAGATAATTGTATCCTGAAAATTCAATGTTTGTGCAACAGTTTCTGTTATCCAGTTAGAACCACCATCAATTGAATAAGCCACATCAAATCCAGTCTGAGCATCGAGTCCCTTATTCGTAATTTTTACTGTTACGGTATCTAAAGTAAGGCCACAATCGGAAACTGGGTTAAGCAACTCAATTACTGACAAATCATTTACAGGACTTTCAGAAATTTTAAAATTATCGATGGCAATACCCTCACTCACATTTTGAGGAGATCCAATAAACACGACTCTAAAGATAACATTAGGCTCTCCACCCAAAGCATCGAGTGTATGACGTGCATGCAACCATCCGCCACTGGAACCGTTCCAACCTGTTTGGGAATAAGTTCCGGGAACATTATACCAATTGACTCCGGTGTTATAATTACCCACTCGGGTCCACGAAAAGCAATCATCAATAGAATATTCGATATAAGCAATATCGGCAGTACCCGTTTGATACCATAAATCAAGTTCTAAGACAGGATTAGCAACTGCTGAAAAATTAAAACACGGGCTTTGGATATAAGAATCTTCGGGAGCTGTTGAGTTTCCAGTCAGATTAGTGGCCCAGCATTGTGTGCCTGACGCCGCTGAATTGATAACTGTAGCAGCAGGAACACCTTGTTCCCAGCTAGTACCGGGTTTGGTCTGAGAAATCCACTGAGCAAACCATCCGTTACCTGAAATTTCGAAATCATTTATATAAGGGAAAGTATTCACAAAAGCATTCTGATACACAGGAAAACTAATTGTATCATTTGAAGCAGACTCCTCGCCGGGTAAAATTGTAAAAACTTTAATATTGTAAAGGCCTGGAGCCGACATATCAGCAACTTGTGAAAAATGGTGATAGTTTTCGCCACCCGAAAGAAGTTCTGCCGTAAATGTTTCAATAACGGGAGACTGATTATTAATAATATATCCCACCTGCATACTATTTGAAGCAATAGTCTGAGTCCCTTTGTTCCGGAATAAACCAATAATGGTCTCAATATTTGTCAAACTACAACGCGAACGCGGCTGGAAAACCATCATGGTGGCAGCATCGTTAGTATGAACTTCACTAACTTCAATATTAAAAACTGTTGAAGCAAATTGAGGAAGCACATTATAAGTATCAACAATTATGTAATAAGTTACGCCCATTGTTAACGAAGCGGTTGCAATGATGGGGTTTCCTCCTGGCTCTTCTTTTTTTGCAACGCAAACGGCTGTGGGAGAATCAGGGCAACCTTCAATAATAAATACGCCTGTAAAAGCAGAAGTTCCTGTCAGTTTTACTGTAATATCAACATTTGAAGCCGGAATAAACTGGAAAACAAAATCATTACCACCCATATAAGAACTACCACATGCTTGTGCCGAAGTATAATCATTACCAAACCCGGCTGTAGTGAAACCTGTCTGTAGAAAAGGCAAAGAATTAATAGTATAAGGATTGGCACAATTGGTTCCCGGCTGAGAATAAGCCATTAAACCAAACAAAATTATTAGCAGAGATAAGGATAATGATTTCATACGAATTATTTTGATTAAGACAAAGGTAATAAAACAAAGGTTGCAAGAATGACAGTTTAAAAAATTTCAATAAAAATTGCATGCGGTTAAAGTATATTCACATTGCCAACGATTTCAATCGTTGGCAATAATGTTATACTCTCTTGTGAATCCTCTCTTATCCAATATTAAAATTGCATGGGGTTTAAACCCCATGCAATTAGATAATTCTCTAAAAATAAAATAGCTGACGTTTTAAACCGTCAGCTATTTTGCAAATTTCTTTATTGCCAACAATTTTAATCGTTGGCAATATTTACATCTTATTCCAAACTACCAATAGCTTTTTCGACTTCGGTAAGAATTTCGCAACTCTTGACCAAGGCTTTCATTGCATTATGATCATCGAATAATGGTCTGTCGATATCCAGATAATTTACATGTTTACGAATCGTATCGAAAGCAACCTGTGTGCCTTTACCAAATTCGAATTTCTGTTCATCATATTTCTTTCTTAAGTCGAGTGCCTGAGCAGCAGCCATATATTCTATGCCTAAAATACCATAAGCATTGTCCATGATCTGCCAGTTTTTAATGGCTGTATTCATACCCATAGATACGAAATCTTCCTGATCGGCTGCTGCGGGAATACTCTGAACACATGCTGGAGCGGAAAGAATTCTCTGTTCTACAATCTGCATATCAGCAGTGTACTGACTCAGCATCAGACCTGAGAACATACCAGGATTATGGGTAAGGAAAGGAGGTAATCCAACACTAAGGGCAGGATTATTGAGGCGATTCATTCTTCTTTCGGATAAAACACAAACCATGGTAACGGCAGCACCTATGAAGTCCATGGGCAATGAAACAGGTGTTCCCTGAAAGTTGGCACCAGAAAGCTGAAGGTTTTCATCAGGGAAGAAAATGGGGTTGTCGCCCACTCCGTTGAGTTCAATTTCGACCTGACTGCGGGCATACTTCAATGCATCATGAGCAGCACCAATGACCTGCGGGGTTGAACGCATAGAATAAGCATCCTGAACTTTTACTTTGATTCTCTTTTCCATAAGATCGCCACCAGCAGCCACTTTACGAATTGCTGCAGCACTTCTCATCGCACCTGAAAAACCACGTACTTCGTGAATTTTATGATTGTAAGGACCAAAATTGGCTTTTAATGCTTCTAGTGTCATGGTACAAGCAATTTCTGCCTGTTTGAAGAAATTATTGGTATCATAAAGGAATATGGCAGACATTGCAGTCAGTACGTTGGACCCATTAATGGTAGCCAGACCGTCGCGGGCTTCGAGTCCCGGAATAGGAATACCGGCTTTGTTCATAGCTTCTTTCCCTGTCATTAACTCACCCTGATAATAGGCACGACCTTCACCCATCATAAGAAGAGCGATCTGCGACATAGGAGCTAAATCGCCACATGCTCCAACGGAACCTTTTTGACAAACATAAGGAGTAACACCCTTATTAAGTAATTCTACCAGTGTTTGAGTTATTTCGAGACGGCAACCGCTGTTACCATGAGCATGTACATTAATACGTCCAACCATTGCACCGCGGACATACTCCAGATTCATAGGATCGCCGATACCTGCAGCATGATTGTACACCAGATATTTCTGAAAATCGCGCACCTGATCATCGTTCAAAACCATTTCGGAAAATTCACCGATACCAGTGTTGATTCCGTACATAATTTCGCGTGCTTCAATTTTCTTTTCAACCATTGCACGGCATTTCTGAATTCTTGCAATGGCGTCGGGATGAAGTTCAACTTTTTCATTGTGACGGGCTACTTTTACCACAGCTTCTATGGTCAGGCCCTGTCCGGTAATTACTATTGCCATATTTAAATTTTTAAAAGGTTAATTCAATATTTCAAAGTAAAAGAAATTTCATCAAATAATCATTAATATTTGTCAGAAAAATTCAATTTTTATAAATGCAACTTTTCAGTTATCTTTGAGTCTTGTTAATAAAAAACAACATGAAATCATTATTGCGTTACTATTTAATAATTATTACGATACAGCTTATTAGTAATAATTTATCCGGACAAGTAATATACACCGATTTCAATCCGGATATCAATATTCCTATATTAGACTTTGACGACAGTTTACAATTTGATTTTGACAAAAACGGTACAAACGATATTTCTTTTAAAATTTCCGGCAGTATTTCTCCTTATGGCCCTAATTACTACTTGATCTTCAAGACGGCCGATGAACATTTCCAAATTTCCACCGACACCAGTGCCGGATATCCACAAGCAGCCAAATTAGAATATGGCGATACTTTAAGCAAGCGAAGTCTTTGGGAATCAGGATCTATCACTATGGGACATTTGTCGGGTACAGGCTTAAACGCTCCCTGGTCGGGCATAAACATAAATCAGTTTATAGGTGTGAGAAAAATTACTCCAACCGATACTTTGTATGGCTACTTCACCGTATGTGTTTACGTTTTACTTCCAAACATTTCCCAGTCAACCATTATTTTTCAAGACATACAAATTGCCAACACAATTTCAGACCTAACCTATACCGGGCAGTACAAACCAATACTTGCACATTCTGTTTTAGCTGAGGACATTGATAATACAAAAAGTGGTGATGACCTCAGAGTAAATTTCGCTCCTTGTATCAATGAGTCCTTGCTCAGTTCGTACCGAATTCTTATTGTTCCTGAGGCACAAGCACTTTCATTTAATACCACACTGGCTGCCCATGTTTCTGCTTCCAATTGTCTTGAAATTTCACCCATCGACACCAATGTTTCTGTAATTTATGGTACCGGACATAATGACATCAACGGAAACGCAATTGCCAACTTAAGTCCCTACCGGGTTTTTGTTCTTTCATTACCCAACATCAATGTGTTTACCGACACCATTTTATCAGAAATGTCTCCCCCGATTATGCTCACTACACCTGCCGTTCAGCCTTTAAATATTCTGGCTTTCGATTCTGCCGATGCAGGAAACGCCTCAGACCTGGTTATTTATGCTGAACCTGCGCTGGTTAATTACCAAATTTACTTTGTCCCTTTTCAACCGAACCGGATTTTCACACTTGATTCTGCCATGGCCATTCCTGCAGGAAGATATGCTGAAACAGGTAGCAACGGAATGAACCCTGGCTTTTCTCCGGATGCTTCAACTACAGACATTAATGGAAATACAATAACCAACGACTCCGAATACCTCGTTTATGTGCTTCGAACACCTTCCGGAACAGATAAACGAGGTATTCGGA
>PHDH01000250.1 GCA_002840935.1 Bacteroidetes bacterium HGW-Bacteroidetes-21
GCTATGCCGGATTTTCCGTTGATTTTTGTCAGACTAGCATCTACTCCTACAAAACCTTCATTTTTATCCTGAACAGAGCTTAATGCAAAATGAGGAAATGCTTGAGATGTGATAAGCTTTCGGGCGAGATATATAGAGAGTATAAATGATATTAGAGATGAACTTCCGACAATAGCAAGTGCTTTAGACACTTCGGGAAGTCCGTGTCCATCGTAAGTAAATACAATATTGTCTATCATACTTAAAACAAGGCCGGTAAAAATCAGTATTATGCCGGCAATTCCGGTAATACCAAAACCGGGGATGGCAAAAATTTCTACTGCTAGAAGTCCAACGCCGGCTAGGAAAATAAGTATTTCCCAATGTTCGGCCAGACCTTCGAGGTATAATGGAGCAAAGTATAGTAGGGCGCCGATAATGGCTGCCAGAAGGGGAAAACCAATACCAGGAGTCTGCAATTCAAAATAAATTCCACCTATGATTAGCATTATTAAAAGTCCCTGAATGATTGGGCTGATGAGAAAATTAATTATACTATCTAAAGTGCTAGGTTTATATTCTATTATTTCATATTGCTCAAGGTCTAATTTACTGATTACTTCATTAATGTTTTCGGCCATTCCTTCGCAGTAGTGATTTGCAATGGCTTCGGCGGCAGTGAATGTGATGACCTTTCCTGAGTCTATTACACCAGGGATGTATATCGAGGCATCTACCATGGCTTCAGCAATACGGGGGTCTCTGAACCATCTTTCAATCGTATCACTTTCATTTATCGGAAAAACTTTCCCATGTGCTTCGGCTGTAGAACGCATGGTGGCTCGCATATAAGCTTGATATTTATCGGGTGCCTGAGTGCCGTCTTGTGTTACAACAGTGGCTGCTCCGATGTTAGATCCGGTTCTCATAAAAATGCTGTCGCACGCAATGGCTATCAGGGCACCTGCCGATGCCGCATTATTATCTATAAAAGCAATGACAGGAATCTTGCAATTAAGGATTTTGGTGCGGATCGAATCTGCCGCATCAACCAGTCCACCATACGTGTTCATGTGAAGTATGATGTATTTAGCACCAATATTTTCGGCTTCAGCAAAAGCTTTTTGAGTTTGCCGCCACACAGGGGGAGCTATTTCTTCCATCATCCTGAAATGATAGATTATGGTTTTTGTGGAATCTGTTTTGGTCTGACCAAAACTAAGGGTGGAAACTAAAAACAGTCCGATAAAAAAAACGATGTTATGCCGGCATAACATCGTTAGAGCAATACTTATTTTCATTTTATTCTTTATTCAACAAAAGGTGTTTTATCATGGTAGGAGTTTCACCATTCTCTGATTTCGGAAGCTTGAATTTGGTGTTGAGTAGCTTGTAACCTTTTACTTTTACTTCAACTTCGATGCGGTGATCTGCAGGTAGCGTAATGAAATATTCTCCGTTTTCGTTGGATTGTGTAAGATTATCTTTTGAATCGTTTAAGTCTTTAATAATTACATTGGCTTTGATGGGTTCGCTGGTAACAGCATCAACAACAGTTCCTTTCAGGATACATAATGGGGGGCCAGAAAGTGTATTGGCCAGTTCGGTAGAAATATCCTTATGCGACCTAAAATAATAGCTCATATCTACATGGTAAATGTCGTAATCGCCATAGCCACCTTCGCGGGTACTGGAAATATAAGCGTTTTTGCGATCGGCTGTCATTACAAAATGAACTTCGTTGCGCGTTGTATTAATCGGATATCCCAGATTAATCGGTTCCGACCATTTGCCTTCTTCAAGAACAGACATAAATAAGTCGTAACCTCCCATGGTTTTATGTCCATTAGAACTGAAAAACAAAGTTTTTCCATCAGGATGTATGAAAACACCAATTTCATCGTAAGGAGTGTTAATAACTGCGCCTAGATTAGCTGGTTTTCCCCATTCTTTGCCTTCTTTTTTTGATACATAAATATCGGCTTGTCCGAAGCCTTCTTTTCTTTCGCTGACGAAATAAATAGTATTGCCATCGGCAGTCATGGAGGCAGAACTTTCAAAATAACTGGAATTGATGTTCTTTGTGTCTATTGGCTTGGGTTCTGACCATTCGCCCGTAGGTTTAATATTTGATATATAAATATCACCACTGCGCGTTACATTTTCTATATTTTTGTAAACAAAAATTGAATTTCCGTCGGAAGAAATACTCAAACTTGCATCGTGAAATTCAGTGTTGATAGGGGCTCCAATGTTTTGGGCGGTCGACCAAGATTTGGTTTTATCATCCAGAGTGGAAATATAAATGTCATCGTAATAATCTTCAGTCCATGGATCTATTTTGCCTCCCGTGGTCTCGGGGCGTCGGGAGGTGAAAACCAATCGTTTGCCATCTGCTGAGACACAAGGGTTGGCGTCTACATATGGAGAATTGATGGTGTTAGTTAAATTGGCAATTTTAACATTGACAGGGTTCTCTATATTGTCGCGGGCAGTGTAGCATTGCTGTAATAGAACATTCACAAAGTCGCGATCATTTTGTTTGGGTTTTAATCTGCTTTTATATATCAGAAAATACTCAATAGCTTTATTTAAATCACCAATATAATGATAGGCTTGCCCAATCAAATAATATGCATCATCCCGAATAGTGGTGTCGGCTTTGATTGCTTTATCCAGATACGATAATGCCGAATCCATGGCATGAATTTCAATGTAGCATTGGCCCATTCTAAAGTTTAACTGCGCATCTTCGGGAGAAATCTTGTACATCTCACGATAAATCCTTAAAGCACCTCTGTAGTCTTCTTCATTATAACGCATCCAGGCTTGTGCCATCCTGATTTTATCGGCCTCAGGCTTTTGTGCTGATGTAATGACAGGGGAGAAAACAATTAACGAAAGAATAAATAAAAATGTCAATCCTTTGAAGTTCATAAATATATGATTTGGTTCGCAATATTAATAAAAAACTTTTAAATATAAGTGTTTTATTGATTTAAAATATAAAACAGTGGAGAAAATTATTAAACTGATCTATAATGCTGTAGGTAAGGATTTACAGACATTAATTTTTGCCTGAATACTGATTATAACATTCTAAAATGGCAAGATATAATTCATACTTTTTTGCACGGACAATAAAACTATCATTGAGATGGCAGTATTCCATGAATTTTGCAATGTCTTCTTTTGAAACTAGTCCGGTAATCTCCGATACTATAAGTGAATTATATTTTGTGGTAATCATTTGATCCATTTTCTCGACCTCCAGAATGTAGTTGTATCTTTTCTTTTCCAGGGCAGCTTTACTATATCTATCGTAAAGGTAGGTTATCGGACTGAAGGATTTTACACTGGCATATTCGCTTTTCGATTCATTAAAATATTGGCTAAACCAAGGGATTTCCTCGGGGGCTACTTTAGATGAAGGTAATTTGATAAATGCTCGTTTGAAATCTTCGTAATCTTTATACTGATATACCTGAACTAAAGGTAATTCGTATGTGTGTGGTCTTAAATTAATTTGCAAAGTGTCTAAAGTACTTTTTACAGGTATCAGCACATTCTCATATTGAACAGAGGAGATAAGCAAACTGTCGCCGATATTGCAAAATATTGTAAAATATCCATTGATATCTGATGTTGCTCCGTATCCATTGCTGGTATTGATAACATGAATATTAACGGCACCTACATTCTCTTTAATGTCCATAAGTCTGCCATGTAGCGTCGTCTTTTGTGAATACAGCCAGCTACCGGAAGTTATTAGCGAAATAAGAATCAGAATAAAGGCTTTCATTAAAACAAAAGTAGAAAAAAGTTAGTTGACTGCTTGAGTGTTAAGTTTTTTTAATATTAAAATTTATTTCGGATACCTCTTTTTTATAAGTTTCAGACAGGCTGATGTTTCACTGGTTCAAAAAGCAGATTTTAGGAAAAAGTCAACAGATTCTTTCATTTCCGGAGTATAATGGTAATAAATATTCTGATGCAGATAATACGAAATGTCGATGTTTAGAGGCGTAGGATAGTCTTTAATGGCTTTATCAATTTGGTCTACGCCAGTTTTTAACGCTTCATTAAAAGCCTGGATAAAATCGGGATCAGGCATTTTTTTTGCAATCCAAACAGCAAAAACAAAGGGGCGTCCGGTATATTCTTTCCATTCTTCGGCTAAATCATAGCTGAATGAAAAATCAGGATTCATTAATAATGCTCTGTCTCCAATAATAAGACCTCCGGTATCTCCATGTATTTCTTTTTCGTAACCTTCGCTTGCAGGTAGCCATTCAACATCAATTTTCCATTTGTATTTGGCCAAATATTGCAACAATTTAACGGAGGTCATTGAATGATAATCGAGATATATCCGTTTCAAATGTCTTAGATCTTTTTTTGCAAAGAGTTTAACCGATTCGACTTTGTTAAAGGAAGCGATGCAGTAATTGGAAATAATCTGATATTCATCGAACTGAGGTAATGCGCCTACAGGAATGATTCCAATATTTGCTTCGTTGTTCATTATTTTTCTGGCACAAACAGAAGGGATATCTTCCGAAACTTCAATGCTGTATTTTTTGGGAAATGAATAGTGACGCAGTCCATACCTGAATGGTAGCGTATTGAGATAAGCTATGTTAGATATCTTTAATAGCATTGTGTGTCTTTTCATATTCAACAATTGATGCTGATGCTCCTACTACAGAAAAAATTGAGAAAAATGTTCCCAAGGTGGGTCCACACATGGGGAGCATTAGACACAGAGCAAAGATACCTCCGGTAGAAATTGCTAATCCTTTATTTTTTCGAATAAAATGTATGCTTTGACGCAAGCTCATTTTTCTTCGTTCCATACTATAATCGAGGTAAGAAAATCCATAGAAATAGGCAGAAACAAAGAAGAGGAAAATGATGCCGAAAAGTGAAACAAGTTGGCCTAAAACAGGGATGAAGCCAACAGCGAAAATCCCAATGATAATGGCTACTTCAATGAGCATATTTCTGACAACTAATAAAATTCCTCTTACCATATCTCTCATCCATTGTTCCCCGTTGAAGGGATAGTCTTTACCGGTGAGTATTTTTTCGGTTTTTTCAGATAAATATGCAAGAACTGGCGAAAGTATGGCTAGAACAATATAA
>PHDH01000007.1 GCA_002840935.1 Bacteroidetes bacterium HGW-Bacteroidetes-21
TAATCCTACTGCACAGGATGCTCTTGATTTAATTAGAGCAGTACCCAATCCTTATTACGGATATAGTGCATATGAAAAATCCCAGCTCGAAAATCTAGTAAAATTCACCAACCTTCCTCAGCAGTGTACAATTACTGTATATACTGTCAACGGAACCCTCATCAGAAGATTCAAAAAAGACAGTCCCTTGTCATATCAGGACTGGGATCTGAAGAATGATTATGGAATTCCTATCGCTAGTGGTGTATATATCATCCATGTTGATGCTCCCGGTATCGGGGAAAAAGTAATCAAATGGTTTGGAGCTATGAGACCTATTGACCTTACTAATTTTTAACAGATAATATTTGTAGCCATGAAAATAAAAGAAATAGTACTAAGTTTAGCTGCAATACTATTGATAACAGCAAACGGCTTTGCCGGCAACGAACAAAGGGCTGGTGCCGCGGGTGCCAGTGAGTTATTGATTAACCCCTGGGCGAGAAGTTCAGGTTGGGGTGGCGCTAATACTGCCGGATCTAAAGGATTAGAAAGTGCTTATCTGAATATTGCAGGTACAGCATTTACGAAATCTACTGAACTATTATTCTGTAATACACAGTGGGCTGTAGGTACAGGGATAAATATCAACGCTTTTGGTTTATCACAGAAATTAGGTGATGCCGGAGTGCTTACCTTATCCATGATGTCTATGAATTTCGGAGACATTGAAATCACTACCGTTGATATGCCAGAAGGAGGTATTGGAACTTACCGTCCGGTATATTCCTATATCACCATGGGCTTTGCCAAGGAATTCTCTAACAGTATTTATGGAGGTCTTGCCGTGAAAGTTATTAATGAAAAGATTTCCGACCTTTCTGCCAGTGGTGTAGCGTTAGATGCTGGTATACAATATGTCACTGGTTTGGGAAAAAACAAACTTGGTAAAAGAAATTCGGATAACCTGAAGTTTGGTCTGGCAATGAAAAACGTAGGACCTACCATGCGCTTTAAAGGCGATGGTATGTCATTCCGTGGAATCGTTCCTGCAACCGAAGTTATTATGACTGTTGAACAGCGTTCAGCTGATTTCGAATTGCCCGCTCTGATTACCATCGGAGGAATGTATGATTTTATGCTGGCACCTCAGGTAGATACTGTAGCTGGAAAAATTACCAATAATCATCGTTTAAGCGTTGCGTTAAACTTTACCTCCAATTCATTTACTAAAGACCAGTTCCAGTTGGGTGTTGAGTATTCTTTCAAAGAATTCTTGATGTTCAGAAGTGGCTTTGTATACGAAAAAGGTATTGAAAGTTATGATACACGTAAAACATGGTTTACAGGTCCAACTGCTGGTCTAACAGTTCAGATTCCAATTAATAAAGAAAAAGGTTCTACATTCTCCCTTGATTACAGTTTCAGAGCAACCAATCCATTTGACGGAGTTCACTCAATTGGAGCCAGAGTTTCTTTGTAATTATTTTTTTTATATATTTGCAGTTCAAAGGGTCCCGATTTTTTCGGGATTCTTTTCTTTTTATCTAAAACGAAGCATATGAGTAGTGTCATTTATTTTACCGAAGAAGGGTTCAAGAAAATAAAAGAAGAACTCGAACACTTGAAACTTATCGAACGACCTGCAATTACTAATATGATTGCAGAAGCTCGCGACAAGGGCGATCTGTCAGAAAATGCCGAATACGATGCCGCCAAAGAAGCACAGGCTATGCTTGAGTTAAAAATTTCAAAACTGGAAGATAAAATTGCAAACTCAAGAATTATTGATGAAAGTAAGCTCGATGCAACAAAAGTGCAAATCCTGACCCGCGTTAAAATTAGAAATACAAAAACAAAAGCTGAATTTGTTTATATGTTGGTTCCAGAGCTTGAAGCGAATTTTAAAGAGGGTAAAATTTCTGTGAATACACCTATTGCTCAGGGAATCATGGGTAAAAAACCTGGAGACAAAGTAGAAGTCGTTGTTCCTAACGGGAAAATAGAATTCGAAATAATTGAAATTCTAAAATAGTATTATGTCAACAATTTTCAGCAAAATCGTGAGGGGTGAAATCCCCTGTTATAAGATTGCCGAAGATGAAAACTTTCTGGCCTTTCTGGATATTAGTCCTCTGGCTATGGGACATACCCTGGTTATTCCTAAAAAAGAAGTCGATTATATTTTCGATATTGACGACGAGATGACTGGCAAAATGTGGATTTTTGCAAAAAAAATGGCAAAGGCAATAAAAATAGCTGTTCCTTGTAAGAAAGTCGGTATTGCTGTCATTGGTCTAGAAGTAGCGCATGCGCATATTCACCTTATTCCAATTAACAGAGTGGATGATATTAATTTTGCCCGCGAGAAACTGACTCCTTCCTCCGTGGAATTAGCAGAAATGGCAAAGAAAATTCAAGAAAAGATAAACTAACGTATAGATTTATAAAAAAAAGGTTCGTTTTTGACGAACCTTTTTTTTATTCTAGTTATTTCGTTTTATCTGGGAAAGCAGGTATTCCAGCTTTTTTTACAGGATTTTTTGCAAGTGAATCCAGTATTACTTCTATGGCTTTGTCGAGTTGTTGATCGATACCTTTGAATTCCATAGCAGGATCATTATCTATCAAAATATCGGGGTCAATGCCATGCCCTTCAATTATCCAGTCGCTGCCATCGGCGGCATAGTGCGCAAATTCAGGCCGGTTTAGGTAAGCTCCGTCTACGAAAGGAAGAGAGTTACGGATGCCAACTACACCACCCCAAGTGCGAACACCAATAATGGGTCCCAGTTTAAAATACTTAAACTGATAAGGGAAAAGGTCTCCGTCGCTGGCCGAATAATTATTGACGAGTAATACTAGAGGACCCGGCATAACCTGTGCTGGCGATGGACTGCCTTCGGTAGCATTACGACTCATGCCCATAACAGCAATTTCACGACGTAATCTTTCGATTATCATGGGCGATACGTTGCCGCCACCATTTCCTCTGTCGTCAATAATCAAGGCTTCTTTGCCCAGTTGGGGGTAGAAATGCTTTACAAACTCATTTAGCCCTTCAACACCCATATCGGGAATGTGAATGTATCCTACTTTACCCTTGGTTTTTTCGTTTACATATTTTATATTGTTTTCAACCCAGTTGTAGTAATACAAATCGTTTTCCTGTCGAACAGGAATCACCGTGACAGTTCTTTTCTGAGAGCCTGCTGCATCTGTAGATATGGTAAGTTCAACTTCTTTATCCGATTTGTTTACAAGTAACTCATACAAGTCGTTGTAATCTTTGGTGCTGACTTTATCGATGGCCGTAATAAATTCGCCTTCTTTTACATTGACCCCGACATCGGCCAATGGCGAACGGTATTTCTCATCCCAGGGCTGACCCTGTAGTATTTTATCGATACGGAAATATCCTGAACTGTTTTTCGAAATCTCGGCTCCCAGTAAACCCATATAAATTTTATCCAGTGGAGGTTTATCTCCGCCACCGACATATGCATGTCCAACACTTAGTTCGCCTATAAGTTCTCCGATCAGGTAATTTACATCATTACGACTGCGAACCCAAGGTAACATCACGGCATATTTTTCTTTCATCTGCGCCCAATTAACACCATGCATATTCGGATCGTAGAAGAAGTCTCTCATTTGCCTCCATGCTTCGTTATAAATTTGAGCCCATTCTTTGCGGATATCAACTTTTACTTTTAGGTCAGTTACTACGGTTTTATCGGTTTTAATCTCTTTATCTGTCCGGTCAATCACGTAATAATTACTTCCTTTTATTAAAAGCATTTTCTTCCCATTGTCAGAAATCTGAAAGCCATACTCACCAAGGACATTCTCTTTCTTTTCCTTCATATCAAAAGCTTTGATTTTAGGGGCCGGGTCTTTTGATGTACGGGATGAATAATAGACCATATTTTCGACTATTCTCAGATTCCAGTAATCACCCGGAGAAACAGGTAAAGCAATCGTTCTGTTTTGGATATTATTCAAATCAATTTTAAACGTTTTGTCGGTAACTTTGGTGTCGAATAATTCGTAGTGCCTTGGTCCGAAAGGTACGGGTTGAGTTTCGTCGAGGGGAATAATGTAAATACGGGACATAAACTGGTAGGCGTGATTCCATTCGGTCTGACTGTATGTGGGATTAAAGTCGCGGTCGGAAGTAAAAGCAAGATAGCGTCCGTCGTCGCTAAAAATGGCGCCATTGGAGGAATACCATTCGCTACTTACGGCTACAGATTTATTTGTTTCTAGGCTATAAAGCCAGATTTGCGACATTTCTGCTTTGTTTATTTGATTGGTGTACACCACCCATTTACTGTCGGGCGACCAATTGTACTGCGTTATTTCCCAGAATTTGCTCTGCTCAATGGTTGTCACCTTTTTAGAAGTTATATCCACATACATCAGCTTCATTTCACGGTTGCTGAACATTATTTTTTTCCCATCGGGCGACCATTTTAAACCAAAAATATAGTTTTTACTGCCTGAAGTGATCGCAACGGCAGGTTCTGAACCATCGGCTTTTTGAGTGTATATTTCATATTCGCCACTTTGGTCGGAGAGGTATGCGAGGGTTTTTCCATCGGGCGAAAAAACAGGATTCCTGTCGTGTGCTCCGCTGCTTAAGGTTAAGTTAATCGTCCGCCCTTCTTTTGCAGGGACAATAAATATTTCACCTCTGGCGCCAAAAGCAATTTTGTCTCCTTCAGGGGCAAGAAAAATTGACTGGACATTTTTGGAAGCATCCTTAATTTCAGATAAAAGAACAGGATTGTCGTTGGCAATCTGAATAGGTACTGGCACAACCGCTGCCTTTTGAACATTATAATACATTAGTTTTCCGCCGTTTTCGAAAATAATACCTTGACTATCGTGCGAGGGGAATTTGATATCATATTCTTTAAAGTCAGTCACTTTTTTTGTTGTTTTGGTTTTTGTGTCATAGCAGAAAAGATTCATTATCCTGTCTCTGTCGCTGATATAGTAAATCTCGTTTCCTATCCACATAGGAAAAATATCCTGAGCTACATTATTTGTTATATTTTCAGTCTTTTTTGTTGCAGGATCGTATATCCAGATATCGTCTGCCATACCTCCTTTGTAATATTTCCAGGTTCTGAATTCCCGCATCACTCTGTTGTATGCCAGAAGTTTTCCGTCGGGCGACCAGGAGTTGAATCCTCCAGCAGGAAGAGGTAATTGTTCTGAAATTCCGCCATTGACAGAAACTTTGAAAAGCTGACCTACAAAGTCGTTCCATGATTTTTTGCGGGAACGGTAAATAATACTTTTTCCGTCGGGAGTCCATGAGGTTACAATATTGTTGGGCCCCATTCTGTCGGATAAATCGTCGCGGTCGAGGGTGGCGGTATAAGTTATTCTTTTAGGTTCTCCACCTTGCGAAGGGATAGTGTATATTTCTGTGTTCCCATCGTATTGAGCAGTGAAAGCCAGGGTTTTTCCATCAGGTGAAAAACGCGAAAAAGTCTCGGTCCCGACGTTAGATGTCAGTTTACGGGCCATGCCACCCGATAATGATACAGTATATATATCACCAGCAAAACTGAAGACTACATTGTTCCCGTTTACTGAAGGAAATCTGAGCATACGGGCTTCTTCCTGAGCAAAAAGTAAAATAGGAAACAAAATAAATAATGAGAAAAATATTCTTTTCATAAGTTTGTTTTTAATCCCTTAAAATTGCGAAAATCCATGCAGTATTCAAAATATATTATACCAACATTCCAATAAAATCTGTGAAATTTGGAAGAAAACAGATGTAATTTCTTTGGGTTTGATTTATTAAGGTTGAATTCGTATGAAATAAATTATTATTTTTGTACGGGAAACCCTTCGTAAAAAAAGGAATGATAATGAAATATTTATACTTAGTTCTTCTCTTAGTATTAGTTCTTTCGGGATGTAAAAAGTCGAAAGAAAATAAATTAATTGGTAGTTGGGATTTATTGCCTCAATATGCAGCTGATACAGCAAATCCGCAGGTTTATACTTTCGATGCTTCGTATAAACTGATACGTACAATCAATGACTCCATTTCAGATACTGCAAATTACGAAATTGTTCAGGAATTTAATAAGTTTTATATTGATATTCAGAATCTGGATGGTTATTCGGATGGTCATTATTATATTGAGAAATTGAATAAAACGGTGCTTATTCTTCAGTCCTTCAGCCCATTTATGCGTAAAGAGTTTACTAAAGCCGAATGATGAAAAACGCGATTATTATATTTAGTTGTATTGCTATTTTTTCTTACAGTTGTTCCGAAAAGAGAAAGCAGGAAAAACTTATTGGGTCGTGGGACGTGGTTTTTCTAACAGCTGCAGAAAGTGGTAGTGATGTTACCTGGACCTTTGCCGAAGGGGGAAGTCTGTTTGTGACTTCTCGTGGAACAGATACAACCATTGTGGATTCTGCTTCTTATTTCATGGACTCGAAATTTCTTGACGCATATTATGTTACTATTAGTGATTTAAATTATTGGGAAGATGGCAAGTATATGATTCAGAAAATGAATCGTAAAATATTGATTATGGAAAGAGTCATGATGCCCGATGGACAAACCAGTGGATCGTACCTGCACAAGGAGTTTGTAAAAAAGGAACAGTAGTTTTGGCAAAAACAAAATCAGTTTTTATTTGTCGTGAATGCGGCGCAGAATCACCCAAATGGGTGGGCAAATGCTTTGCCTGTGGCGAATGGAATAGTTTTGCTGAAGAGGTAAAATTTACTGGAAAAACGGTCAATAAATCGGCGGGTTTGTTGGTCAGTCGCGTTGAATCAAAACCCATGTTACTGTCCGAAATCTCAACAGATAAAATTGAACGTATAGATACCCGGAGTGTGGAATTTAACAGAGTACTGGGTGGCGGAATTGTCCCAGGATCTGTTGTTTTGATAGGTGGAGAACCCGGTATAGGAAAATCGACCCTCATGCTTCAGTTTGCTTTGCGAGTGGGTTCACTGAAAACATTGTATGTGTCGGGCGAGGAGAGCGAAGAGCAAATAAAATTGAGGGCTACACGCATTAGCGGCAAGGGCTTGTCGTGTTATATTTATTGCGAAACTCGTTTAGAAAAAATACTAGAACAATGTGTAGCCCAGACACCCGATTTAATTGTTGTTGACTCCATTCAGACCATCTATAGCGATACGTTTGAATCGGCTCCCGGAAGTGTGACCCAGGTGCGCGAATGCGCTACTGCCTTACTACGCTTTGCTAAAGAAAACGGCAAACCGGTTTTTCTCATCGGCCATATTAATAAAGAAGGTCATCTGGCTGGTCCCAAAGTACTCGAACATATAGTTGATACCGTTTTGCACTTCGAAGGCGACGGCCACCATTCGTATCGTATGCTCAGGGCTCTAAAAAACCGTTTTGGGCCGGGCAACGAAATCGCCTTGTTTGATATGCAAAACAGCGGATTGCGCGAAATCACCAATCCCTCCGAAATACTTTTGAGTCAGGGTGACGAACCTTATAGCGGTACCGCCGTGGGAGCCGCTATGGAAGGACTCCGGCCATTGTTTATCGAAGTCCAGTCGCTGGTTAGTCCTACAAGTTATGGTGTGCTGCAGCGCTCATCGAGTGGCTACGACAGTAAGCGACTGAACATGATTATTGCCGTTCTGGAAAAAAGAGGAGGACACAAACTGGCCGGCAAAGATATTTTTGTAAACATTGCTGGTGGTCTTAAAGTCAACGACCCGGCGATGGACTTACCCGTAATGGCCGGTATGATTTCTTCGGTGTACGACAGACCTCTGCCCTCGAAGTCCTGTTTCTGCGGAGAAATAAGTCTCACAGGCGAAATCAGAGCCGTGCAAAAGATAGATCAACGTTTGGCAGAAGCCGAAAAACTGGGTTTTACCAAATTCTTCCTTTCAAAATACAATAAAATTACTACCCAAAAGAACAGCAAAATATCCCCTGTTTATGTAACAACTGTGGATGAATTGCTTGCCAAACTGATGCACTAGTTGGCAATCTGATATTTTTAGTTGTTTTATTCTAAATTATTTAGGCATGTTTTATTGTAAGGAAATTACTTTTCCTTATTTTTTTGTCAAAAAAGTTGCGAATTTAAAAATAGATTCATAGATTTGAACAGTATATAAAATTGTTCAAACGTTTAAATTTTTGGCCATGAAAATAATAACGGTGTTAATTTTTGCAATTTCTTTTGCCTATTCTGAGGCGTATAGTCAGGAATGGGGAATGTATAGTACAGATGGGGAATTAAAAATTGAATATAAAAAAGTTGAATGTGTTGATATTGCCAATGGTATATATCAGGAAAAAGTGTTGTTTAGGTATACAAATCTTACAGAAAGAGAAATTGAGAAGGACATTCTGGTAAGGGGCACTTATAATAATAAAGGCAAGGTTTATCAAACACAGCCCGATGTTTCCTTTAAACTTTCTTTGCCTGGTGGCAAGAGGGTTGAGGGGACTTGTGATGAAAAGGAAAAAGCCTTGTGTTTATTTTCTAGAATGCTGGATATTGAATCGTCTCAATTACTTGAATTTGAAGTCAAACTTAAATAAAACAAAAATGAAAACATATACATTGTTCTTCTTGGTTGCCTTTTTGAGTTTTTCTCCAGCATGGCTATTGGGTCAATGTACTGTTACAGGCTCTTCTGCACAATCAACACTTATGTGTGGCAACTGTACGCAACTTAGTGCATATGGTCAGGGGCAGGGACAGACCGTTTTTAGTGAGAATTTTAATGCCGGCACCTATGGGCCTGGTTGGTCATCAAGTCAGCAGGCCATGTGGAACAATCCATGTATTCCAAACGGTGTTGATGGAACTACGCATGTGTGGATGGGGAATTCTTCGCCTGTACCCAGAATATTAACTACCCAAGGTTACGATCTAACTCCTGGGGTGGCTGGTGTAACGATATGTTTTGATATGGTTTTTGCCATTCAGGGTAATGCTGCGCCCTGTGAAGGTCCAGATGAACCAGATGAGGGAGTTTATTTGCAGTATTCAGTCGATGGCGGCTCTACCTGGGTTAATATTAACTATTTTGATCCGAACGGGGGCAACGACCCTCAGCTTACAAATTGGAATAACTGGTGTTTTGAGTTACCTGCGGCTGCTTTAAGTTCCAACACTATGATTCGCTGGTTTCAGGTGGCTGATTCGGGTGCTGATTACGATCATTGGGGAATTGATAATGTAGTGATTTATTTTAACGATCCAACGTATCAAATTACCTGGCTGCATGATAATTTCAATTTGGGGGCTGTTGGTGGAACCGATCCAAATCCCGTTTGTCCTACTACAAGTACTTCGTATGTTGTTCAAATGACAAATGGAACATCCTTTTGTTTTGATACAGTATATATTGCAGTTACACCACCTACTTTTAATGTAACCGCATTTCCCGATACGGCTATTTGTGCCGGTTCCTGTGTACCTCTTCAGGGAACAGCTCAAGTAATAATTAGTCCCGCGAAAACTCCTACTTATGAAAATAATGAGATTTCTATGGTGACAGGAGGAAATGCCTCAGTAAATATTAATATTACTGATTTGAATATGACACAGATACTTCCTAATGCTATTACGCAGGTTTGTATCAATTCTTTTTCATTTACTGGTACCCAGATTTGTACCAATTTTAGCGGGTGCAATTGTAATGGAACGACTATTAGTATGGGAAGTACCTGTAATTTAAATACGGCTAGTTTTAATGTGTATCTGAACACACCCAGTGGATGTCAGATCCTTTTAGTTCCTCAGTATCAGTCTACAGGTGGGGCTTATGGCAGTGTTTGTTTTGTGCCTGCCGGTGGGCAGAATATTACTTCAACCACTTTTCCGGCATCCGGGAATTGGAATCCTCAGGAACCCTTCAGTGATTTAAATGGATGTGATGCCAACGGTATCTGGTCGCTTGAGTTTGATGCTCCGGGAGGACTTGGGTTCGGAGTCGGATCATTAACGGGTTGGTCTATTTCGTTTAACGATCCTGAAATAAGTTATGTAGGAGATTATTCCTGGTCGCCAACCACAGATATGACAGGTGCAAATACCCTGACCCCTAATGTTTGTCCTACAACAACAACAAATTATATGTTGACCGTGGCAGATACGGCAGGATGTGCTTCTGCTTCGGATATTGCAACCGTTACAGTAAATTCTTGTTCTTTTGGCGTGACTGTAAATTCAGCTACAGTTTGTCCTGGCGATTGCGCGGATATTTCTGCTACCATCGTTTCAGGTACTGGTCCATATACTTATCTCTGGTCGAACGGTTTACCGGCCACAGCCGGACCCCATCATGTTTGTCCTTCGGCGACTACAACTTATTCTGTTACTATTACAGATAACGGGAATGGTGGTGCAACATCTACTGCGTCGGGGACTGTTACAGTAAATACGCTGCCTTCGGCAAGTGCGGGTGCTGATCAATCTGTCTGCCCCGGGATAGCAGCAAATCTTCTGGCTTCGGGAGGAACTTCTTATGTTTGGAGCAATGGAATTTTAACTGCTTCCAACACGGTTAGCCCAACACTAACAACCACTTATACTGTCACGGTCACTGGTACTAACGGATGTATTTCAACAGATGATGTTACAGTGACTGTTTTAGCTCTTCCTACAGCCAATGCCGGACTCGACCAGACAGTGTGCCCCGGAGTTTCTGCTACACTCACGGCAACAGGAGGAACAGGATATTTATGGAGTACAGGTGAGAACACGGCTTCCATAACCGTAAATCCATCTTCAAATACCAGCTACACAGTAACAGTTTCGGGATCAGGAGGTTGTACGGCAACAGATGATGTATTGGTAAATGTAAGTCCTTCGCTCAACGTAATTATTACTCCTTCACAAGATACTATTTGTATTGGAGGAAATACCATATTAACTGCATCGGGGGCATCAACTTATTTGTGGTCGGGCGGAGAGACAGCTAACCCAATGACTGTGTCGCCTCTTAGTACCACTTCTTATACGGTAACCGGCACTTCTGGCGGATGTTCCGGGCAAGGCTCCTTTACGATTGAAGTCGTTCCTTCTCCTGTAGCGAATGCTGGCAACGATCAGTCGATTTGTGCAGGAACGAACGCAAATCTCACTGCCACCGGGGGTGTGAATTACATTTGGAGTAGTGGTGCTACATCGGCAAATACAACCGTATCGCCAACTACAACAACAACTTATGTTGTGACTGTGATCAATGCATACGGCTGTACTGCAACAGATAATGTGCAGGTTACAGTTATCTCTGCACCTGTGGCAGATGCTGGTCCTGATCAGACCATCTGTTCCGGATCTTTGGCTCAATTAACAGCATCAGGTGGTGTTTCCTATTTATGGAATACCGGCGATGTTACTGCGCAAATCAGTGTGAGTCCAGTTACAACAACTACTTATTCTGTCACCGTGACAACAGGAGGGACTTGTACTGCAACGGATCAGGTAACAGTAAATATAACCCCGGATGTAGCTGTTTCAGTTACAGCAAGTGCTACGTCTGTTTGTGCTGGTCAAGTGGTTAATTTGACTGCAAGTGGAGCCAACCAGTATGTTTGGTCGAATGGAGCTACAGGAAGTTCAATTTCCGTAAACCCAGCAACCACCACCACCTATACTGTAACCGGAACGACGGGCACTTGCTCAGGAAATAGTTCTGTTACCATAACAGTATTTCCTATTCCTGTTGCTGATGCGGGTAACGATCAGTCTATTTGTGCTGGTTTTTCGGCAACCCTTACCGCTTCTGGTTTGGGTAGTTATTTATGGAGTACAGGCGAATCAACACAAACAATTATTGTCAGTCCGCATAATACAACAGATTATTTTGTGACTGTAACAAATGGAGGGGGATGTTCTTCGTCCGATCAGACACAAGTAAGGGTAAATGATCAACCTGATGGGAATGCCGGTAATAATCAGACTATATGTCATGGCGGGTCGGCAACATTAACGGCTAGTGGCGGTGATAATTATTTGTGGAGTACAGGTGCGGTGG
This sequence comes from Bacteroidetes bacterium HGW-Bacteroidetes-21, assembly GCA_002840935.1. Lineage (GTDB taxonomy): Bacteria > Bacteroidota > Bacteroidia > Bacteroidales > GWA2-32-17. Next base: position 12,016 of record PHDH01000007.1, read on the forward strand.
GTTCAAGTATAACCGTGTCACCTAATGCTACAACGACTTATGCTGTTATAATATCAAGTAATTCAGGGTGTTCGGCCTCCAGTTCGGTTACTATTACCGTTTCCTCTGCGGTCGTGGTTTCTAGTACGCCCAGTTTGACCCTTTGTAACGGGCAGGTAGGATTTCTTCAAAGCTCCGTAACGGGCGGAACACCACCTTATAATTATTATTGGAACGGTCAGATTGGTAATGCAGTGTATCAGATTCAGTCAGGATCTCAGTCTGTATATAATGTCTACGTAGTAGATGCTATGGGCTGTACCAGTAATGTAAGTCAATCATTGGTCTACGCCTCGCCACCTGTAGAGTTGGATCTTATGGCAGCCCCTCTTACGGTTTGTCCTGGAGAGTCGGTAGTAATTTCTGCTTCGGTTTCTCAAGGTGCGGGTGGTCCTTATATTTTCAGACATAACGGTCAGATTATTACCCCTCCGTATATCATATATCCAGAAGCAACCGGGTCGTATGAGTTTTCTGTGGAAGATAATTGTGGGAGTATTGATTATGAGTCGATTCAAATAACTGTATTTTCAACTCCTGTAGTTACATTTACCAGCGATACCATGTATGGATGTCAACCGCTCAGAGTAAATTTTAATCAGCATTGCAATGTCCCGGTTGTTTCTTCGCTGTGGGATTTTGGTGATAATAGTCAGGACTTTTCGATGGCTGTCAACCCCTCACATACTTTCCATTTTAGCGGTGTTTTTGATGTTTCTCTTACAGTTACCAGTAACGACGGTTGTAAATCAACGATTATTTTTGAAGAAATGATTGAAGTTTTTCCGCTTCCTGAGGCAAGGTACGTAGCAAATCCAAATGTTGTAAGCATTATAAAACCTGAAGTTCAGTTTACAAATCTGTCGTCCGGAGCCAGTTGGTATATCTGGCATTTTGGGGATGGTGATTCAAGTAGTATTGTTCATCCAGCCCATATTTATGATCAGATTCAAGACTTTAACACGAGTTTGATAGCGTTTACCGATAAGGGATGTAAAGACACCGCATATCTTACTGTCGTTGTAAAGGACGAATATACATTTTATGCGCCAACAGCTTTCTCTCCTGATAATGACGGTATTAATGATGTGTTTTTTGTGACAGGGGTTGGCATAGATGAGAATAATTTTAAGCTGATGGTTTTTGATCGATGGGGGCAGGTTCAATTTGAGACAAATCAGTTTTCCGAAACAAGTCCCGAACAATATGGATGGGATGGGACAACCAAAAGTGGGCAAAAAGTACCCGTTGGCACTTATGCCTGGATAGCGGTTTTTAAAAATGCAGCTGGCAACAAAAGCGAAGAAGCTGGTTCTGTGACAGTAATTCGATAAGATGTCAGAGTTTTAGTACTCAAACAAGATTTGGTGGGAGGATTGCAAAAACCCCTGAAGAAATTATTCGTTAGGGGTTTTTAATATAAAATATTCGACTTAGTTCTAATAAAACCCACCCAGTTTCCCGGTATCAAGTCTCGGGTTGATGGTCATTACGGGTATGCTGGCGTTATTAGAAATGATTTGTTGTTCGTCGGCACCGAACATATAATCGGTAATGCCGATATGCTTGGTGGTCATAATCATAATCAGGTCGGCGCCAATTTCTTCGGCAAAAGCAACGGTTTGTTCGGAGAATTTACCTTTTTCCTGAGATGCTTTCATTTCGAATTTAATATTACGTTCTTCGAGGTATGTTTTAGCAAAGGTGAGGTTGGCTTTGGTTTTTTTCAGCAAGGTATTATCTACAATGTAAGGAATAAAGAGGTAGAGTTTGGTGCTGAAATAGCGGGAGATAAAATCGGCCCAGCGTAATTTTTCTTTGTTTTCTTTAGTGAAATCGATGGGGCATACGATTTTCGAAAAGGGAGAATCGTTGGGTGGGTTCTGAACAACAATAAAGGGTACGCTTGATTCGGCTATTACCTTTAATGCTTTGCTTCCGGTAAGTTTTTGCATTCCTTTAATGCCATGTGTTCCCATAACTACAAAGACTGCATTCATGCCTTCGGCTGTTTCGCGGATGGTGGAAAAAATGCTGCCGTCTTTAATAATCCAGTTAATACTTACATTTTTGATTTTCAGACATTCGGCAATGGATTCGTTCATGCGTACAGTCGTGGTATCATCTTCTTTACCAATATGAAGCAAGGTAATGTTCACATCAATCGTGCGCGCAATTTTTATCGCATGAAGTAGTGCATTTTTGGCCACTTCGGTAAAATCCCATGGCACTATAACTGTTTTCTTTTCGTTTTTACTTTCCATTTGTAGATTTTTTTATAAGTTTACAACCTAAGACTATTTCGGGATGATAATTAATACTCAATACAAATATAAACAATTTTATTTAGTTTTAATATCTGTTTTTGTATTTTTTAATACGACAGTATATTCGCAGCCGGCGGAACAAGGAACGCCGTTCTTCGTTAATTATCCTCCAAAATCTTATGGTTTCGAGAATCAAAATTTCTGCGTGGTTGAAGGAGAAAAAGGGCTCATTTATTTTGCTAATAGCAACGGAATACTCGAATATGACGGTCATTCTTGGAATCTGATTCCTCTGGCAGGTATTCCCCGACTCACGCGTACAGAAAATGGGACGGTATATGCAACAGGCTTCAGCGATTTCGGGAAACTCACCAAAAATAATCTCAATAAAACTGTTTTCACTTCACTCATTAATGCTTCTAATAAGAAATATGTGCAGGATATCAATGTTCAGAAACTAATTTCGTCGGGCAATAATGTTTTTCTTGTTACCGGAAAGTATGTGTATAAATGGGAATCCGGCATATTATCTCCTTACGATAGCTCGAATGTCTATATCAACGCCTTTGTTGTTAATAATAAATTGTATATCAATGAGTTTAGCAAGGGACTGTTTTTGAGCGAAGGAGGAAAGAGAAAAGAATTACCCTATACCAAAATATTTTCCAACAAGATTATTCTCGAAATGTCGCCATATACAAATGGACGAATGCTTATAAAAACCGGTGACGATAAAGGCTTTTATCTGGCAGACGATAAGTCTGTTTCAGTTTTTAATACCTCCTGGGATAAGTTTATCGACGACAATTATTTTATGACCATGACCACCAATCCTAATGGTGATATTGTGGTCGGAACGCAAAATACAGGAGTCATTATCCTGAATGAAAAAGGGGAGTTGCTAAGTGCAATTAACCGCCAGACGGGGCTTTGGGACGATGATGTAAAGGGTTTTTATACCGATCATATTGGTAACATGTGGCTGGCATTGAACAATGGTATAGGCAGGATAGAGTACCCATCTGCCTTTTCGTATTACAAATATTCCGAAGGAATTCGTGGTGGAGTATCCTCTATTACCCGGTTCGGGAATGTAATATATATCGCCACAACACAAGGTTGTTTTTATATGGACAAATATTCATATACGTTGGATAATCACATTCACATCAATCATTTTAAGCAGGTTGCCAACGCCGATTTTGAGTGTAATTCTCTTTATAATAACGATAACAGAGATTTATTGGTGTCGTCTGCTACCGGCTTATATGTGATTCAGAATAAGAGTTTAAAAAAGATTTTTGATGGCCAGACGGAAGGTATTATCCGGTCGAAATTTCGTGAAGATTGTTTTTTTGTAGGCAGCTTTGGCATGTATATGGTTTATAAGTCGGGTAACGAATGGAAATACGAAAAACTAAGTGGGTTAGATAAACTGGTTCGCACGATTGCTGAAGACGATCAGGGAAATCTTTGGTTGGGAACCGATTATCTGGGGCTTTATCAAGTAATGCTTCACGGACGCTGGAACAGTTCGGCGCCCATACTTACCTATGAAGCAGGAAGAGGTCTTCCGCAGAATTTCGAGTGGGTGGATGTATATTATACCTCTAATGGAATTCTGTTTTCTACTTTTGTGGGAGTCTTTCGATTCAACGAAAAAACCGGCGCATTTTATCCCGACGATAAACTGGGTATTGACTTCAGCAGTGGAAATAAGTGGATGTTTCCCATTATCGAAGATCCTTATAAAAACCTATGGTTTAGCATGGCTACCAAAGGAAATCATGAGAAGGAGACGGGCATTGCATTTACACAGGAGAAGGGGGATCATTATTCCCTAGTCATCAATCCACTTAAAAAAATTAAAGACTATACCCTCGAGTGTATTTTTCCCGATTCGAATGCCGTTACCTGGTTTGGCGGATTTGACGGTCTTATTCGCTTTGATGCATCCTGTTCCAGCGAAGATACTTTGAAATTTAATACACTGTTAAGAAGTGTTGTCATTGGAAAAGATTCTTTTGTTTTTGCCGGTGATACTTTCTTTACTGATCCTACTTCTGGTGTGATAGAACAGATAATTCCAGAATTCCGTTATAGGTATAATCACGTTAAATTTGTTTTTGCAGCTCCCTTTCATATCCGGCAGGAGGATGTGTCTTACCAGTGTTATCTGGAGGGGTTTGATAAAGACTGGCAGCCCTGGACATCCTCTAACGTAAGGGATTATACTTTTTTGCCCGAAGGGTCCTACGTTTTTCACGTGAGAGCAAAAAATATTTACGGCACCATGACAGAGGATGTTAAATATTCTTTCAACATTAAACCCCCCTTATACCGGCATTGGCTGGCCTATATTCTTTATCTGACGGCGTTATTGGCTTTTATATATATGCTTTTAAAATGGCGTTCGTTTGTCGATGCTCAGGAAAGAATTAAACTCGAAAGATTGCTGGCAGAACGAACCGAAGAACTTGTTAAACAGAAAGAAAGAGCCGAAGAACTGGTAGCCAATATTCTCCCAAAGGATACCGCGCAAGAGCTGGTTTCTAAGGGTCATGCGACCCGAAAAAAATATAAAATGGTGACGGTATTGTTTAGCGATGTGCAGGGTTTTACGCAGATCGCAGAGCATATGAACCCCGAAAAACTACTCGACGAATTGGACCGCTTTTTCCTGTATTTCGATTCTGTAGTTGAACGACTGGGCGTAGAGAAAATTAAAACCATTGGCGATGCCTATATGTGCGCGGGGGGGATTCCGGTTAAAAACAGAACCAACCCCATAGATGTAATTCTGGGTGCTCTGGAAATCCAGCAGTATATGAAAATTCTGAAGTCCCAGTCACAAAACGAATGGGATATACGAATCGGAATCCATACTGGACCCGTTATTGCCGGGGTAGTGGGGAGTAAAAAATATACCTACGATATTTGGGGTGATACCGTAAATATTGCCAGTCGAATGGAGTCGACAGGAGAAGCCGGAGAAATAAATATTTCGGAGTCTACATTTGAACTGGTGAAAGACTATTTCGAATGTGAATACAGGGGTAAGTTGCCGGTGAAATATAAAGGCGAAATTGACATGTATTTTGTCAAAGGAATCCTTCCCGAGCTTTCCGAAAATCGCGACATGATTCACCCCAACAGAGAATTCCTTAGCAAACTTCAGTTGTTGCGATTCAGTGATCTCGAAGAGTTGATAATGACTAAACTCGATAAAGGCTTACCTAAAAATTTGTATTATCACAATGTAAAACATACCATTGATGTGATGGTCCAAACCGAAATTCTGGCCATCAGCGAAAGGGTCACACGTGAAGAAATGCTCTTGCTGAAAACAGCGTCATTGTTCCATGATACGGGATTTTTAATTGGCTACGACGACCACGAATTTTTAAGTATCAAAATGGCTAAGGACATATTACCTCAATATATGTATTCGGAAGAACAGATTGCTGTCATTTGCGATTTGATATTCGTAACTAAACTCCCACCCGTACCCCGCAATAAACTGGAAATGATAATGTGCGATGCCGATCTGGATTATCTGGGTCGCAACGACTTTATTCCTGTCTCCCAGAATCTTTTCCGTGAAATGTACGAAAGAGGAAAGATCCGCTCCATCGAAGAATGGAATCGCCAACAGTATTCCTTTATCAGTCAGCATAACTATTTCACAGAAACTGCCCAGAAAATAAGGGAAGTTAATAAACAGGAAGTTTTGAAAGAATTGAAAAAAATGATAGAATAGTAATATCATTATTACGAAAGTATATAAGGTGACAAAACGCTTAATCATCACAGGATTTTTGATTTGTACTGCATTTTATGCCGGGGCACAGTTTATTGTACGTTCCGAAAGTCGTGTCGAAACTATGCCGTTTACATTGAATTCAGACGTCAAGCAACCCGCATTGTTTTATCGGGCCGAGTTTGAGCAGAAAATATTTTGGCGTACCATGTTTAACGAAAAAGATCAGGAAAAGACAGTCTATCATTTTCATTCGGTATATAAACTCGATTCAATTATTGGTGCTGTAATATATGGTATTGATATTGACATGCTCGGTGCTGCTTTTAAAAAACAGGGACCAAACCGTTTTCGATACTGGAATAAATTGCGATTGGGGATGGCCTTATTAGCAGAGGCAAATCCGGAATGGGATCCTATTCCTGCAGAGAAATTTTATGACTATCTGAATGCCATGGTTTATATCTCTTTTTTGCATCTGCCTTCTAAAGCAAGGGGCGATCAGACAACCAAAGCACGCAGGGGTTCTTATATGTTGTATGCTATGATGACACCATCTCAACGACAAGAGTTTTTTCTGAAATTTAAGCCCGTTGGAAGTACCTGGGTAAAATTCAACTACTTCAAAGAATTCAATGAAGTTTGGGCGGGTGCCGGCGTGGAAGTTGAAGTGAATCCTAATGGATATGATAATAGTGTTACGCATTCTTCTAAAGACGTTTACCGCGGACTTACCATCATGGCGGGCACATGGATGAATACCAGTAGTCAGGAACTTTCCCTACGTGTGGGATTGAAATGGAATATGTGTAATCATTAATCCCCCTTTTTTTAGAAGAATTCTCCTGCTTTTTTTGTCCTGAACAAAAACTTTGTATTCCAGCATTTTAAAAAAGGACTGTTATAAAACAGGCTAAAAAATAAGGAAAAGTGATAATAATGTTCTTTTTTTGAAATCGATTTATTTACCTTTGAGTTCAATCGTTCAAACCAAAAATTTATGGAAACAAATATCGACTGGAAAAATCTGCCTTTTGGCTATCTAAAGACTGACTTTAATATTCGTGCATATTATAAAAATGGACAATGGTCGAAACCCGAAATAAGTTCTGACGAACATATGCCCATTCATATTGCTGCCACCTGTCTTCATTATGGGCAAGAGGCTTTCGAAGGGATGAAAGCCTATCGTGGAAAAGACGGAAAAATCCGTTTGTTTCGTTGGGACGAGAATGCCCACCGTCTGCAGCATTCAGCCAGAGGAGTTATGATGGCCGAGGTTCCCGATGATTTGTTTATCGAATGTGTTACTCTGGCTGTTAAAAAGAACGAACGTTTTGTGCCACCTTACGGAACAGGTGCTTCTTTGTATCTAAGGCCTTTATTGATAGGAACAGGTGCCGAAGTCGGAGTGAAACCTGCCAGCGAATATACCTTTATGATTTTTGTAACACCTGTTGGACCCTATTTTAAAGAAGGCTTTAACCCCGTAAAAATAGCTGTGGTAAGAGATAGCGACCGTGCAGCACCTCAGGGAACAGGAACTTTTAAAGTGGGAGGCAACTATGCTGCCAGTCTGCGTGGCGTCATCAAAGCACATAAGGCAGGTTATGGCGCACCTATGTATCTTGACTGCGTCCACAAACAGTTTGTCGACGAAATTGGTGCAGCCAATTTCTTTGCAATTAAAGACAACACTTATATCACACCAAAATCAGAGTCTATTCTGCCGTCCATTACCAATAAGAGCCTAGTGCATCTGGCAGAACAAATGGGTTTGAAAGTTGAAAGAAGACCTGTTGACTTTAACGAAATAAATTCTTTCGAAGAAGTGGGTGCTTGTGGAACGGCTGCTATTATTAGTCCTATTGGCGAGATTTACGATATTGATAAAGAAACCACCTATAAATTCTGCAAAGACGGAAAACCCGGTCCCATATCAACCAAATTATACGAAACCCTTTTGGGTATTCAGTTTGGCGATATTCCCGATCCTTATGGTTGGGTAACTTTTGTGGAATAAACTACGACTAACATTATTGAAAAGCCGGGAAAACTTTTGTTCTCCCGGCTTTTTTTTGATGTCAATATGGGCGTAAGTTTTTAATAAAAATCAATCCACAGGCAACAAACAAATCTCCACATCGCCATAGCGTAAGGTCATGATTTTTTTGGAGAGATAAACGATTTTATAGGTGTTGGGCCCTATCGATAAATAACTACTGTCCTGATGAAGTTGCCATATACCATCAGAGATGAGATTGCCTTCGCAGTCGGTGTGATGGTAGCTCATGTCGGGATAAAAGGAATAGAGTGTGCAGCCCATCTCTTGCGTTTGCTCGTTTCCGGCATAAACAAAATGTTTGATAACCCAGGGCTGTGACGATATTATTTCATGGGGACTGTCGGAAAAAACACGGATGTCACTGCAGGAAAAAAGCAGGAGCATGAGTGCCGGAACAAGGAGTTTTAATGCCTTGTAAGGATGAAAAAAGGTGCTATGACGTTTTTTGTATAATGTCATGAAAGGAGTTGGGATAAGGCAAATGTTTCTTTTATTTCGGGACCCTTTCTTCCTTCCTGTAATGTGCCGCATTCTTGGAGGGGATCGTGTTCGAAAAAGAGGACATAGTTATTGTCCAGCGCTTCTTTCAGGAAGGCCTCTTTTTCATCAATGGCGGTTAAGGGATAAACATCGTAGGCCGATATCCATAGTAGATTAACATGTACAGCCGAGGGAACGAGGTCGGCAGTAAAAGCTATTTTATGCTTTCCTGTGTCGATAATGGGAATGATTTGGCCGGGGGTATGTCCGTCGGACATAAAAATATTGATTTCGGGGAAAAGAGGGCCGGGTTTATCCACGAAGTTTATTTTACAGTCTTTCAACGGGAGTATATATTCCGGTGGATAGGCTGCGCTTTCACGCTTGTTGGGATGAAGTGCCCATTCCCATTGCTTCGAACTGACATGAAACACGGCATTAGGAAATACATTTACGAACGAGTGATGGTCGTTGCTGGCATAGTCCACAGCACCACCGCAATGATCCCAGTGGAGATGTGTAAAGATGACATCCGTAATGCTTTCGGGCGTGTAGCCGTTCTTTTTCAAGGCATTCACAATATTCTCGTTCAGGTTCAAATGATAGTGTTTAACGAGTTTGTCGGTCACTTTATTGCCAATGCCTGTATCAATAACGATTCTTTTTGTACCCGTGTCAACCAGTAAACAGCGGTTGGCCAGAACACACATATTGTTTTCGTCGGCTTGATGGTGCTTAGACCACATGCTTTTAGGTATGACGCCGAACATGGGACCTGCATCTATTTTAAAATTTCCGGTTTCGAGTGATATTAATTTCATGCAAATGTCTTATTTTAGCCTTTCGGGAAAGATTCAAAATTAACGAAAAACATTGAAATGAAAATACACTTTATAGCCATTGGTGGAAGTGCGATGCACAATCTGGCGCTGGCATTGCAGAAAGAGGGGCACGAAGTGACCGGCAGTGACGACGAAATATTCGAACCTTCACGCAGCCGACTGGCCGCAAAAGGGATATTACCGCCGGCTTATGGCTGGTTTCCCGAAAAAATTCATGCGGGTCTCGATGCCGTTATTGTGGGTATGCATGCCCGAAACGATAATCCAGAATTAAGTCGCACCAAAGAACTGGGCCTTCCCTTTTTCTCTTACCCCGAATTTTTATACGAACAGACAAAAAACAAAACCCGTATTGTCATTGGCGGAAGTCATGGTAAAACGACCGTCACATCTATGATTATGCACGTGATGAAGCATGCGGGTATAGATTTCGATTATATGGTGGGTTCGCTCATCGAGGGTTTCGACAACATGGTAAACTTTTCGACTACATCAAAATATGCGGTTTTCGAAGGGGATGAATATTTGTCGTCGCCCACCGATTTACGTCCCAAATTTCATTTGTACATGCCCCATGTCGCTGTCATTACAGGAATCGCCTGGGATCATGTGAATGTTTTTCCGACCTTCGAAAATTATGTCGAACAGTTTAAAATATTTTGCGATAAAATTGAACCTAGTGGAAGTCTTATCTATTTTGGTGGCGATGCCGAGGTTCAAAAACTGGCAGGTACTTGTCGCAGAGATGTAAATACGCAAGTGTATGAAGCACATCCATATACGGTTCGCGATAATGCCACGTTTCTGAACACTTCAGCGGGCGAAATTCCTGTCCTTGTTTTTGGCGAGCATAATATGCAAAATCTACAGGCAGCTCTTCTGGTGTGTCGTCAGGTGGGTGTGAGTGACACCGATTTTTACAAACACATATCCTATTTTTCTGGTGCAGCCAAACGTTTGCAGAAACTCAAAAGCAGTCAAAACCTTGAACTCTATCTCGATTTTGCCCATTCCCCTTCCAAGCTAAAAGCTACCATTGAAGCCGTGAAAAAGCAACATTCGGGACACAAACTTCTGGCATGTTTTGAATTGCATACTTTCAGCAGTTTATCGGAATCCTTTCTTCCCCAATATGCGCATTGCATGGACGTAGCCGACGAAGCCGCTGTTTTTGTCAACCCCCATGCTTTTGAAATGAAGCGGATGACACCCTTTACCCCGGAACAAATACGGGAAGGCTTTGCCCGGAATAATATCACCGTATTTTTTGATGAAAAAGAGATAGAAGTCTGGCTACAGACGTATGCCGGTGCGAAAAACTGTGTCCTCATGATGAGCTCAGGCAATTTTAATGGGTTGAATCTCACCAACCTGAATATTAATTCTTAAACCTAAACAGCAACCTTTACCCGCAAAGATTCGTCATAAAGATATAATGCTTTAAAATGAAAAAACGCTTCCAAATATTCATCGTATTCTTCCTGTTTTCTTCGGTTGGTCTTTTCGCACAGACGGCAGTTAGCGGTATCATTAACACGTATTTTGGCGTGGCTGGTTTTTCGGGGTTAAATAGCGTTACTCTTTCAACAACTACAGGATTAAGTGTAGGCGATACCGTGATGCTTATTCAAATGAAGGGAGCTGATATTAACACATCCCAGTCCTCAGATTTTGGTAATATCTTATCCATGAACGATGCTGGAAACTGGGAAATACTAAGGATACTTTCCATAAATACCACCTCTAAACTGGTAACCTTTACTTGCAATATATCTAAAACATATTCCGGAAATTGTCAGGTAATTAAAGTTCCCTCTTATACAAATGTTGTAGTTGGAACTGGGCTGACTTGTGCGCCATGGGATGGAGCCACCGGCGGGGTTTTGTGTATGATAGTTAATGATACGCTTAAACTCAATTCATACATTGATGTAACGGGGATGGGATTTCAAGGAGGTCTTCCTGTGCCTAATTTTATGGGGATTTGTTCTTCATTAAATACAGGATATCTGAAGTACTATTATTCCTCAAGTGCCGATAGTGCTGGCATGAAGGGTGAGAGTGTTTTTCAGGATGCCATGCCCTCTTTTGCTCGGGGAAGGGGAAAAATTGCCAATGGCGGAGGTGGTGGTAATTCGCTGAATGCTGCTGGTGGCGGTGGAGGTTATGGCGGCACCGGTGGAAAAGGAGGTAAGGAAGTTGATTTTTGTACTAGTCCGGCTGATGTCGGGGGGCTGGGAGGATTGTCTTTGGCTTCTTATACTCTAGGAGGTAAAATATTTTTAGGTGGCGGGGGTGGCTCAGGAACGGCTGAATTACCTGCAAGTGATCCATTACCTGGCGGAAACGGGGGTGGCATTGTTATTATTATAGCAGATAATATTATTGGAAATGGATACGGAATAAGTGCAAAAGGTCAGAGTGTTACAGGAACTACTTTCGAGGAAAGTGCGGGAGGTGGCGGTTCTGGTGGTAGCATCGTAGTTTTTGCCAATACCATTTCTGGGGGTTTTACTCTTACTGTCAGCGGTGGTGCGGGTGGAAATGCCGGTGCTGGTACTTCTGTTTCGTGCCGCGGATCTGGTGGTGGTGGTGGTGGCGGTGTTATTCTTGTAAAAGATGGTCTGACGGGTTTTACCTCCATGACTGTTGCCGGAGGTTTGGCGGGAACTTCTACCTGTCCTCTTTTCAAAGGCGAAAACGGAATGCCCGGAGTTGTTCAGACTTCAACTTCATTACCCCTGAATTGTGTGAATTTCAATTTGAACCTTATTACAAATATTATTCAGCAGGATCAAGATGTTTGCTTGGGCGAAATACCTAACATGTTGACCGGGAATGTGCCCACCGGAGGGACTGGTACCGTTACCGGATATCAATGGTCGCAAAGCACCGATGGAGGTTCTTCCTGGAGTAACTGTCCTCTGCCCAATACTTTGCAGAATTATACTTTTTCGTCGGGATTGACACAAACCACCATGTACAGAAGACGGGTTTCTTTTTCGGGCGGGGAAAGTGGTATCAGCAATATAGTTACTATAACTGTGAATCCCAAACCTGATATTTATATAGTATATGGCGGAGGGGTGTATTGTCCAGGTTCAGCCGGAAATTCTGTACTAATGACAGGATCACAGGTGGGGGTTAATTATTCCTTATTACTAAATGGAGTATCAACTGGGACAATATTACCAGGTAATGGCTTAGCGCTGGATTTTGGAAATCAACTGAATGTAGGATCGTATTCCGTTACAGGCAGCTTTTCTAGTACCGGATGTCTTTCCAATATGCAGGGCAGCGCCCCTCTTTCGATGGACCCACCTATACAGATTAATTTTTCTCTTTTAACACCCTCCTGCGCGGGTGATGCCAATGGCTCGATAACAGCCCTGCCAACGGGAGGATCAAATACTTATACTTCGTATGTTTGGAGCAATAGTGGAAATACCGAAACCATCTCGGGTCTGGTTACCGGAACTTATATTGTGACTATTCACGATACCTATGGTTGCACCGCTACTGATACAGCTTTTTTGCCCCAACCCTTAATGCTCGATGCTTTTATCTCTGGTGGTCAACAGATTTCCTGTCATGGGTCCAACGACGGGATAGCCGTAGTGAACCAGAATGGTGGAACGCCTCCGTATTTTTATAGCTGGTCGGGAGGGTCGATTAACGATACCATCGAAAATCTGGGTCCTGGCTATTATCATGTAACCGTATTTGATAGTCACAATTGTACGGATACAACCACATCACTTATTATGGAGCCTTTTGAAATAATGACTTTTATTGATTCGATGATTCCGGCTAACTGCTTTGGTGAAACAGGTATGCTTGTTGCTTCAACAAATGGAGGAACTCCTCCTTATTCCTATTTGTGGGAAACAGGTGGTACAGACGATACTTTGTTAAATGTGTCCCCGTGGATTGCCGTTTACTTTACAGTAACTGATTCTCATGGCTGCTGGGATACTACTGCCGGAATGGTCAGTGCACCGGATGAGTTACAGATAAATCTTATAACACTTTCTAATCCCATTTCGGGCAACGATGGATATCTTGAAGTTGAAATCCTTGGCGGAACCCCTCCTTACTTAATTACCTGGACAGGGGGCGAAAATTCCTTGTCTATTATTAATCTGGCGGCTGGCATTTATAGCGTAACAGTTGTGGATTCTCATAGTTGTCAGAACACTCAGACCTATCTTTTAAACCCACCCAATGTCCATCTGGTTATTGGTGGCGACTCTGTTCTTTGTCAGGGAAACAACGGAATACTATGGCCGTCCTTATTGAATCAGGGTTCAACGGAAACTTATAATTATTTATGGGGAACCGGAGAAATGACAGATACTATTCATATTTCTCCCCTAAGCTCTCATTATTATTATCTTTCGGTTACCGATGTCAATAATACTGTTTATGTGGACTCCATCTGGGTCGAGGTCGTTGAAATTCCCGTTTTTCATATTACCGGAGATAGCCTGATGTGTGCCGGAGATACTGCCCATTTATTAGCTTCTGCGAGTTCGAACAACTACCAATATCTTTGGAGCACGTCCGAAACATCGAGCGGTATAGCGCTTGAAGTCTTAAATACGACAGCAGTTTCGCTTACTATAACCGACAGAGGTTGTTCTTATTCGGACGATCTGGTCATCGATGTGTCGCCTGCTTTTAACGCGACACTTAACACTCCGCCTTCTATTTGTCATTGGGATACAACAACAGTAACAGTGATTACAGATAATGCTGCAATTACCAATTACACCTATCTCTGGCATGATGGTAATCCAAATCCTCAGTTTTTATATTGGGCAATCAATACGGGGAATTTTACTTTTGCGGTAACTGTTACAGCCGGAGCTTGTACGCGGATTCAGACACATCCGATAGAAGTAAAACCTCATCCCGATGTCGCCATACAGGGTCCCAATTCGGTCTGTTTTGGCGAAACAACTACGCTTACTTGTAGTGGAACCGGCTTGTATTACTACTGGATAAATACATCGCAAACGGGCAATACCATTGTTGTCAATCCCGCCGTTACTACCAGCTATATTGTGGGAACAGAGGGCGCCAACGGTTGTTTCTGGGCAGATACTTTGTTGTTAAACGTCCATCCCCAGTCCGGAATTGTTTCTGCTATTGGCGATACCATTTGTCCCGGAACTCAGGCGCAGGTGAATATTGATTTTACCGGAACGCCCCCCTGGTCGTTCGATTACTCCATAGGTAGTGATTCCTGGGTAGAACAGAATATCACCGCGAATCCATACACCTTTCTTTTTAATCCGCAGATGCAGGGTAGTTACATCATTTCCAATCTCATGGACGGAAACAATTGTCCGGGCACAATCTCTTCTGGCTTCGGAATTGGCTTTAGAAATCAGCCTGTTGCTTTTGCCGGAAATGACACATCTATTTGCGGAAATACCTGTGGATTAAGAGGACGATTGAATGTTGGTGAAACGGGAATTTGGTCGGCTTCTTTTGGTGTTGTTCTTTCTAATGTCACAGATCCACATTCGCTTGCCGGAGTGGGGGTGGTCAATAATATTTATTCGATGTACTGGACGGTCACCAATGCCGAGGGTTGCACCGATGTCGACACGGTAAAAGTGCGGTATAACTCCGAACCCTCGATACCCTTTGCCGGCGACGATCAGGAATTGACACACAATAATCAGACACAGCTTAATGCAACGATTCCAACTTCCGGTTTTGGCACCTGGTATTTGATCGATGGAGCCGGGGTTATTGTTGATACAGCTCTGGCGTATACTGCGGTTACCGGTTTGGCTATGGGCGATAATATTTTTCGCTGGGTAGTCAAAAATCCACCTTGCCCTTCAAAATTTGACGAAGTGACGATCAAAGTGCTGGCCGTTACTATTCCTACCGGGTTCTCACCGAATCAGGATCTGGTAAACGATGAATTTATAATTGAAGGACTGGAAACATACTCCGAAAACAGTCTGGACGTTTATAACCGTTGGGGTATTTTGGTCTATACGTCAACACCTTATGCCAACAACTGGGACGGCAAAGATCAAAGCGGAAACGTGCTTCCCGACGACACGTATTTTTATGTACTGAAGCTGAATAAAAACGAATTTATAAAAGGTTATGTGCTTATCCATCGTTAGAAAAACAGGTCTGCTGGCGTTGCTGGTAATTTCTGCGTTGACAGGAAAAGCGCAATTTTTTCAGCATTACAGCCACTATCACATGAATGGTTTTATTATTAATCCGGCCTATGCCGGCAGTCGCGATGTGATGAGTGCCGTTTTTCTGCATCGCGATCAGTGGATAGGATTTCCCGGGGCTCCGGTAACGCAGACCCTGAGCATGCATAGTCCGCTGAAAAATATTAATTCGGCGGTGGGCATCAATATTTTTAACGATAAAATTAGTGTAAGCCGTCACACCGGAATATTTTTCGATTATGCCTATCGCTTCAAAACCGGGAAAAATAGTCGTTTATCGTTGGGTCTGTCAGCAGGAATAAGCTTTTTCCGTTCGGCTTTGGGCGAAATACAAACGACAACAGGAAACGATCAGGCTTTTGACGGAACTAACTTTAAATATACTACGCCTAACTTTGGTTTCGGAATGTTTTATACCGGAAAAAGATTTTTCGCAGGACTTTCGTGGCCGTTGATGGTGAAATATGCCTCCGATCTTTCGAACAATATACCAGACTCTCTGATGGTATCGCCCATAAATCGTTTTTTGCAAGCTGGTTATATCTTTAAGCTGAATGATGATTTGGATATTAAGACCACCATCATGATAAGAAATTATGAGCAATTCGAAGGACAGCTGGATCTTACTGCCGGTTTAATTGTGTATAAAACTTTGCTGATAGGCTTCGCCATTCGCTCGAAAGATGCGTTTACCGGTTTGATAGAATTTCAGGTAAACGATAAGTTCAGAATTGGCTATGCCCACGATTTTGTTACTTCGGGTCTGGCTAAGTATACTCATGGGTCGAACGAAATTGTACTGAGGTATGAGCCGGTATTTAAAACAGCATTTTCTAACACCCGATTCTTCTGATATGATGAAATTACTGTCGGTACTGATATTGTTTTTGATCTGCTTTGGACAGCTGGACGCACAGTCTTTTTATGATACCGAACGGTTGAAAATCAATACCCGCGATTTTAACGAGTTTGGACCTGTAATGCTCGACTCTAGCTTGTATTTTTGTTCCGATCGAAAGAATTCATATACCAAAAATGCAGTCGAAAATGAAAGAGTTGTTTACCGTTTTGATGTGTATATGGTGCAGGATACGGCCAAAATGCGTGCAATGGATTTGCCTTTCGAATTAAACAGTTTTGGAAACGACGGGCCCCTCTGTTTTTCGCCTGATGGGAAAGAACTTTATGTAAGTCAGAACTTTACAGCTAAGCCTGAGGCCAAGACTATAACGCAGGTTGGGATTTACCAATACAAAAAGCAAGACGAAAAATGGGGCGAAAAAACACCTTTCCGCCACAATAATACCGATTGGAATACCGGTCACCCTTGCCTGAGTCCCGATGGTAAAACTTTGTATTTTTCGTCCGACAGACCTGGCGGACTGGGCGGATTCGATATTTATTTCTGTCAATTAGAAAATGGTGTCTGGAGCGATCCGGTTAATATCGGTTCGCCTGTTAATTCGGCGAAAAACGAAATTACCCCTTTTGCACATACTTCGCAACGTTTGTATTTTGCATCAGACCGCGACTCTGTGAACGGCTTCGACATCTATTCTGCCGTGGCCAACGACAACGGGTTTTCGCTACCCGAAAAACTAACGGAGCCGATTAATTCTAAGTTCAACGATTTTTCGTTTATCTGTAATGCCTCGGGCGAAGCTGGTTTTTTTGCCAGTAACCGGCAGAAATCTGATGATATTTACTCTTTTCGTTCTACTTTCCCCGATTTTGAGACCTGCGACAGCATACAGACCAACAATTATTGTTTTACTTTTTTCGAAGAAAACACACGCGATCTGGACAGTTTAGCCTTGACTTATGAGTGGGATTTTGGCGACACAAAACTACGTAAAAAAGAAGCCGATTATTGTTTTCCCGGCCCTGGCAATTACGATGTAAACCTCAATATTATTGATTCGGTTACGGGAGAGTTTTACGAAAATCAGGCCAGTTACAACATGGTTATTGAAGATGTGGTTCAACCCGTTATTACAGCACCTGAAGCTATAAAGGCTGGCATCGAGGTAGTCTTCGATTCCGACAAAAGCAATCTCCCCGATTTCGAAGTACAGGGATATTACTGGCGTTTTAGCGATGGCTTTAAATCCACAGGACCTCAGGTCTCACACCTTTTCGAAAAACCCGGACAGTATAAGGTGTGGCTGGGTGTAATACTGAAGGACACTGCCAACCAAACAACGCTTAAAAAATGTGTGTTTGTGGATGTCGTTGTAAAATAAAGATCACTTTCACATTCTGTGGTTCGTCCCCCGACGAATCACTTGAATGTAGTCAAAACAGACCCGTCACTCGCTACATGCGAGCAACTGAGTGGGTTATTCAGCAGAACGGTATTCAGAAAAGTACACATCCATTCCAATTTTACCCATAATTGCCATAGATTTAGAACTAAGAACGCCACCCCCACCTGAAGCATCTTTACTTATGTCAAAGCCAATGTCAGCAACATATTTATTTGGCTTTAAAGCCTTCGCTTTTTTCTCCAGCCAAGATTCGAGTACGTCAATTTGAGTCGGCAAATCCCAAATTCCTTCACACAGCCAATCTACTTTTACAAATGTTTCCTGAATGTATATATTAATTGGCATATATCTGTTTCCTTTATAATATTTGCTGTTTTGAGTATATAGCGGTATATTTTATGTGCTCTATAATAATTCAAATGTAAAAAAAGTTACTCAAAAAACACAAGAAAGGACAATGAATTTAATGTCATTTTGTATGTGTTTCACCATATGCCATTATTAGAAAATTTGTAGCATTGGCCCGTTACATATGAAACGTGAGCGAATGAGTGGGGAATCGTTATAGTATTATTTCTTTTCTGTTTTAATAATATGTATTCTTCCGAATCCTTGTTTTGTACTTATAGTAAAATACCAAACATTTTCTAATCCATTTAAAAGAACTGGTTTTTCTACTGAATCTTTGCTTAAGAGCTCCCTTTTAATTTCATCAATTGTCTTTAATCCCATCTGATCAATTTGCTCACGTTCCTCTTTAATTTTTTCGATCCAATCCTTAATTGAAGTATCCAGATTACTCGATTGTACCTGAGTCGTGTATGTTCCTCCTCGAAACTCCATAATGTATGTGAATGTGCTTTTCATTTTTTATTTACGACACTGTTTAGATAAATTGTGTTGTAATACAAATTAGGTTTTATTACTTGCTTTTATTAATTTTAACTCATTAATTTTTTTCGAAATATCCTCCATCCTCTTTTGTTTTTCTTGCATCCGAAGATCTGTTTTTTCAGATGGTGAGTGAACTTCATTTAGATAATCAAATAGTTTTTTGAATCCATTATTGGGTTCAGAATATTGAATAACTGCAATTGCTTGTGGACTATATTGTTTTGCAATTACAGAAAGAACAAAACCTATGTCTTTATTAAAGGATTTCAATTTTTCATTCAAAAAATCCTTACCTCTAGAATTAATAAACTTTGAGAATTTGGAAAGATTAAAGTATTCTAAGTCAGTTCCAATATTCCCATTTAGTATAATACAATCTTCTTTTGTTCCAACGTCTTCGATATTTGAAGCTTTTTTAATTTCTTCCATTGTCACATTTTCATTTAGGCGATAAAGGTTGGCTGTGGTAACTATGATTGGAACATTGTAGAAAATAACTTCAGAGGTGGCTAGTAACTCATCTATTTGGTGTTCCATCGCACTAACAATTTTTTCAGCCATTGCATAGCTTAATTGGCTAATTGTTTGTGTTATGGTTTTGGGATTTTGTCCCCCAGAAGTAATTTCAATTCCTTTCCCACACAATGCTCCCAGAGGTTCATAATCGAGGGGAAGAAACTTCTTTTCCTTAGTGAAGTGATCAATTGGATTTAGAAAAGCGTATGATTCAATCTCATTAATGCCACCATAGTTTTCGGGGATGAATATCCAGTTTGTGGATGGGTCTCTATACTTACATTCGATCATTAGGTCAAAAAAATCACCACCCTTAATATATGAGGCATCAATATCATAGGAGAATTCATTGATTACCTCATTTTCATCTTCTCTTAAATACGTATATTCATAATTCCCAACGCATCCATTCTCACTGAGCAATTGCATTACTTCATATTCAAGTGGAATACTTGATTTAAGTAAAAAGTCTTTCCATTTACTATATTCTTTTTTCATTTTCTAATTGTACATTGCGAATGTCTTGTATATAGCTTCATATGAATGCATTTCTATTTGCCTATTAGATGTATTTAGCTGTACATTTTATCTGTTCTATCATTTAATCAAATGTAAAATAATTTAATCAAATATTAAAAGAAAGAACAAGGAATTTTCTTGCATAAAGCCAGGAAGAGTATATTTAGCTAGGTGCCCTAATCGAAAATTGTAGCAATGACCGGTTTTGACAGCTCGCTGAGTAGATCAACAAAATAGACCAGTCAGCATTGACAATATGTGTGCAAATTAATAGCTATATGTTATTAAAGACAATAGGGATTAATTTTTGAAATTCCTTTAATAGTGGTTTTGCAATTTCTCTCATTTGTGGGTGGGCGGCCTCACTAGTCCGAAGTTTAAAAAAGTGTTTCCATTCTCTCAAGTTCATCGTAACTACAATTTCTGTTTTTAAAGAATTTGGCAAAACACTCCTAGCTTCTTGAGGACTAGCTCCAAGTGAAATCAACTTGTTATAAGCAATTTCAGACTGAATCAAAGATTCTTTCCAAATGATAAACTTCTCATCATCCTCATTCCAAAAACAAGGTTTAATAACAGTCAGTTCACTTCCATATTTGCCTTTAGAATAATTACAATATCTTGTAGATTCTTGAGTATAACTTGCAAGCCTATGCCTAACAATTTCATGCGAAATCCCTCTATCACAAACTATTCGCACAGTTATACTTTGATGTTCAATTACTGAAAAATGACCTCTTTCATTAATCATTGACACAAATTCCTCTGCTGAATCATGAGTTATTTGGTTTTCGCTCTTATAGGCGGTTCGACCAGCCTTTTCAATCTGTTTAAGAATTAAGTCAGAGTCAATTTTTGACTCTATAGTAAAGTAGGGTTCAATTATTTTCATTTCTCATCTGTTGAAAAAAGTGGATAAAATAAGTCCAAACTATGTTTTATTATTGTACAATTCTCAATATTGTCATTATGCTGGCAAAGATTAATCTTTATTTTATTGCATATGCTATGATGGGTAACATTATTGTAACTTGAAAATATTTCAGATTCATTTTCGCCTCCACAATAAAAAAGAGAGAATACAAATATATTCTTATTATTAAACATTTCTTTTTTTATTGTATCTTTAAGTGAATCTGCCTTAAATAGAAGGTCTTTAATAAGTACAATATTCTTATATTTTCCTTCTTTGATTGTATGTTCGAAATTTGAAAAATCATTATCTTTTAGATAATCAGGAATAAAACTATAATCACACTCTGGGAAGAGAATTGACAATCTTGCTCCTAAAACATTACCTTCAATTCCTATTCCAATAATTAAGTCTGGCTTTATATCTATAAAGACTTGAAGAAATTTTAAATAAAATAAATGACTTATTAAATTAATTGATTCCTTATTTGAAATTAAATAATTTATATCTATAATACCATGGCTTCTAAAACTCTTTGACCAATGGAAATGGCCCGTTTTGAAAAGTTTGTTTTCTTGAATCAATCTCATTAGCATATCTACATATTCTTCATACTGATTGTTTTCTAGTTTACTAATACTTTCCGGT
This sequence comes from Bacteroidetes bacterium HGW-Bacteroidetes-21, assembly GCA_002840935.1. Lineage (GTDB taxonomy): Bacteria > Bacteroidota > Bacteroidia > Bacteroidales > GWA2-32-17. The sequence continues at coordinate 33,438 of PHDH01000007.1, forward strand.
ATTAAATCTTTATAATTTTCATTGTTAGATAAAGTTGTGAAATCATTTTTATCTTGGTTTAAGACTAAGTCATTTAACACTTCATCGCTGTGTTTTATACAAAGAGTTACTTCATCTAATTCTTCCGAACTGTTATGATGCAGCCAATATGGGTTTTTTGAATCAGGTTCTTCATATTCGTAAAACAATACTTTATACTTATGCTTTTGATTTTCTATTGAATGTATAATATTAAACGCATTTTTGATGCTTTTCCCAATTTTACAAAAACTACTAACTGAAACATAATATTTATTTCCAGCGGTTTTAATTTCTCCTTTACTTCTAGAACTATGGATATGACCACAAAATGTTGTTGGAAAATTACTATTGAGAATAAGAGAAACATCTTCCCAATTCTTAACATTAGCAGACTCATTTTTAAAGTCTTCTGGATTGTGATGCATTACCAGCAATTTGTCATAATCATTAAATTTAATATTTGAAAATATGTCCTTAATTTTATTCTCAAGTGATTTAGTTTCAATAAAACCGATATGATCTTTTTTTTGAAAACTCTCTTTAAAACATGAGTTTATCCCTAGTATTATTAATTTATCTTCATCATCTATAATTGTATCAACTATTGCACTATCGCAAATGAAGTCTTTTTTTGTTTCAAAAAAATCATGATAAAATTTCTTAAATGATTGAAATTTAATATCATGGTAAAGATATGCTTCTTTTCTATTCGCTTCTGGCATACCATCAAGAGTTTTGCGTAGTGCACTCCATGTTATATCATGATTACCTGGACATATGAGAATATTTTCTTTCTTAATATTGAATTTTTGTTTTAATTCATTAAGAAAAATCAATACCTCATTATACTCTCTCTCTTCCCCTTCATTTGCTATATCTCCAGAAATCAATATGTATTTTAATTTTAGAGAGTTTTTACTCAATCCATTTTCTAACCCCGAAATAAAGCGCAACTTATAAGAATCATCATATTTTGAATTTCCTTTTAATTCATAATTTGCTACAAAATGCAAATCTGAAATATGTAAAATGGCATTCTTCATAGCTATTTAAATTCAGTTTCGATTTTATATTTAATATCGCCGTTATTCTCTTTTGTTAACTTGAAAAGTGAACAGGTTTCGATTTCTTGCTTTCCTTTAATCGCTTCAATTTTGACAATAGAAATATTCCCAATAACAATGGAATTCTCATATTGAATAAGACTTTTGGCAATTTCAATTTCAGTACCCATACATATTACATCTGATACGATTAAGTAATTGTTTTGATTATCAAAATTGTTTCTTAAAATTGTTCTATATATTTTATTGATAGGCCCAATATGATCAATATAAGCCATGTCAAGTAATGCTAATTTCGAAAGAATAGAAGCGATATAAGCCCCGTTTAAAGATTGAAAGAATAATAAAGTTTTTTTGATGTCTTTTCGATTATAATATTCTTTAATAAGATTATCTGAAATAGCTTTTTTACAAAGGAGATATATCCCGAAATAAGTTAAATCCTTTTCTTCAATAAAACGCTTAATGTTTATATAGTTAGGCAAATATACATTACTAGAATTGCTAAATATTTTTTCATTAGGCTCAAGATATTTTTCTTTTAATCTTTTAATAAAGAGTCTTTGAAAAAGAGTCTTTATAAAAGAATCATATTCTTGAGTATCTATTTTACTGCATTTATAAAAGATATCAGTATAGGAATTCGTATCATGCTCCTTTATAAAAGCATTATTTTTTTGTTTGAATGACTTAAGTTTGAGATCTCCATATAACTTCTCGCTAACACGGATCAGAGATATGGAAATTTCTCTTTCAATTACTAAATTAAGGATTAAATCAAATTCTGAACTTGCATTGCGAGATTCGTTAATTCTATAGAAATCAAACACAATATGTTTGTATGAAAATTCTTTTGTTTCAATAGCTTGTCTAACTCTTTCGATTGTATCAATTTTCAATTCAGTTGCAAAATAACCTAGACCAGAATCGCTGGAGATATTTGATTCATAATAATTAAAATTTTGAAAGACTTGTTCACAATGAAGAGAAAAGTATATGGTTTCATTTTCTGAAATTGCTGAAAATAGATTTTTCATTATTAAAAATTTAATTCGACTTCAATATGTACGCCTTGATAATTGCTTTCATAAAATCTTACTGGAGAAATTAAATAATCACTTGTAAGATTATCAAGTAGACATTTTGCACATTTCATCGGTATTACATCACAACCGCTACATCGATTTGAAGTAAATATAACTTGTACATTATCGTAATGTATTCTCATCTTACCACCTTTTTCTAGAATATGAACCAGTAATGTATATAGATTGTCTCTTTCTTTGCTTTTGGAATAATGTAGTGCGTCAAAAATTAATAAATAATTTTTTAATTTTTTTTTGTAATGGGATTTAAAATTTCGAGTAACAAAATTATCGAAGTTGGGTTTTTTTATAAATGACCCTTCGAAACCAATTCCTATATCAGAAATTGAAATTGTAGTTTTGTTATCCTTAGATTGTAGCATAGCTGAACAGGCTGAATAGCTATATAGCATAGAATTACATACTATTTCAGTAATAATTGATAAAATTGTATTAATGTTATTTTGAGAGCGTTCATATGCGTGTAACACATTGTAAAAGTACTTTTCAATCTTTGGCTTTAGTTCATTAAATTTTTTTGTTCGAATTGTATCCAACTTCAGTTCGAGGTTTTCCGGTGTTAATGATTTGTCTAAGTAATTCTTGTAGTACTCATATGAACAATTTTCAAAAACATGAATCTTGTGATTTGGATTGTAATTAATTAGGTTATTCGAATTATTGTAAAAACCTAAATACCCTTTCTCAAAAGCAAAAATTTCTAGACCAACTCTTTTAACAATCTCAATTTTGATATTATTAACATTAAACTCTTCGCTAATAATTTTTGGTGCACCAACATTATTAAAAAACTGTGTATTATCTAAATATTTTGTGGCACTAGTATTTAAAATTTTCAAGGGTATTATTTTGCCATTATGAAAAGTCTTTAAAATCAAACCAAGAAATAACAAATTAGGTAAAACCAAAGGATCAAATTCGTCAACCTTTGTAAATGAAAATACTGGTGGAGTTGAATTCCCGTTTTCCATATAAAATACTTTCAACTCCTCAAACAACTTTACATAGAACTTATAAGAGGAAATCTTACCAGAAAATTCTATTTCTTTAGATTCAAGATTATATTTAATATTTTCCATCTATTAGAATATCAAAATGCTAAAATAAGAAAATTGCACTCTTTGTCAAAACATTGGTTCGTGAGACTTGGCTTCAATAAAATTGTGATATAGTTTTTTTTTGTAAATATTTCGTTTTTCTGTTCTTTCACAATGTATGCTTTTCAAATTATTTTTATTTCTTTGTTATTATCATGTAAAAATCAGTCAAATTCCGAATCGTTAATAGTAAAACATGTACTATCAAAAATACAATTAGTGAGAATCCAATATACTTAATTTCAATTCTCATTCTATAATTATCGGCAATCAACGGATAAATAAGATTAACAATTATTAAAAAAATCTCAATTACAACAGAATAAGTAAAATTAATAAGTAATAATCGGAATAAAGACGCTTCCTGACTCCCAATTTTCACTTTTGTTTTAATATTCTTAATCTCTTCAAGATTTCTACTATTCCCAGTTGTCAAAATTGTTATTATGGTAATAGAAAAACCAACTAAAACTCCAAGTAAAGTTAATGAGTTATTTCGAAAATTTGCACATGAGGAAACTACAGCTCCATTCTTTAATAAGCAATAGATTAGAACCCCAATAATTGCAGGAATAATAAGCTCATAAATAAACAATCTTTTAGTTAATGTTTTAAAGTAGTCCGAAAGTAAAAGTAAAAATTCAAGGTACATATCAATTAAAATTATGTAAAACAGTATCCATTTCGATTAACATTTCATTTGATAAGATTTCTCCAGTATCTTGATTATATTCAACCATAACATACTCTTGCCTCTCAATAAAATCAGTATTAATTTTTACTTCGTTATTCTCTTGATTTCGTCCAATAATCCTTATTTTATGAATGGAATTTGTCCCACCATTTAACTTGGAATAAACATCACTTACAAAATCAATAATAGAATCACGAGTATTTGCCTTTACATTTATGGATATTTCATGTTGAACAGAATTTAAACGTTTTGAATAATTCAGGGAGTTACTCCCTAATAGTTGCTTATCTACAAATACATCAGCACAAACAACACGATTCAGATTTTGTATTTCCTCAAGAAAACTATCTTTTGCGATAATCTCATAACTAAATTTCAAACGGGCATCTAAATCCAAAAGGGATAAAAAGTGATTAAAATATGATAAAAGTTGGTTTATATTTAATGCATCTTTACCCTTCTCTAATATTAAAATCAAATCTCCATCAATAGCCTTAGAAATTAAATGAGTTTTGTGTCTTTCACCTTCTAATAACTTTTTAGGATTTTCCCGTTCCGCAATAGTCTTACCATCTATCAAAGGAGGTCGAAAACTATGAGTTGCACTTTTAAAAACTAAATGACAACGAGAAGTAGAATCAAACTTTTTTACCTCATCAAGGAAACAGAATTTCTCACTATTTATGTTCTCTTTCCTACCAACTTTTTCAATTATTATTAATGAATCAATAAGGTTACTAAATATATCAAAAACATTGAAGTCTGATAAATTTAAAGTCAAATAATAAAATCCAATTTTTCTTTTCTTTTTCATTTTAAAATTTTGTTTCTAGTAAAACAACATGTGCATATCGCTATCAAAAATAAAATAAAATAATGCACCAGCAATGAAATATTTGCAAAATAATTTTGCGTAAGGCTAAGAAGTTAAAGAATTAACGCTCAAACATATCCTAGTTGTTATATGTATGGAGTATTTGTCATATTTGAAATTATTTTTGGGGTAAAGAAACATGATATTAAACATGAAATGGGGGCTGGTTTTGTAATGCAAACAATATGTGTAGGATAAAGCATACAATTAACTATTTGTTGAAAAATAATGGTGGAGGGGGGTGGTTACCTTTTGCATTTTCGTACTCTTATAGCAGTAATTTTTAACCGCAAAGAGCGCAAAGTTATCGCAAAGGACGCAAATAATTTTTTTCACAGAGAGACACGGAGTAGACACAGAGTAACACAGAGAATATTTTGATTATAAATACAAATACTTTAGCCACAGATTTCACAGATTATCGCAGATAATTATACAAAACGAGGAAAATATTTCTCCACGAATTATCACAAAGAGCATTAAAGAATTGTAAATCGCTGTATTATAGCGCATTTATTAGTGCGAATGAGTGTAAATTAGTGGATAAAAATCAAAATACTTTAGCCACAGATGCCACAGATTGAAAAGCACCCAAAGCGTCAGTAAAATAACGCTCAAAGGCCCTCGCAATAGCTATTGGCGTTCTTGTAAACGCTGGAGATACGACATGACCAAATGCGTCATGTCTCGTAATGACGTAAGGAATGGGTGTTTTCGGGTATTTCCCCCCTCTTTGAGAATCAGAGAGGGGCCGGGGGTGAGTCTGAACCAATCAGCGGCTTATTAGAGATAAATTTTATGTTTATTATTTTTTTCTTTCCGATTTTAGTTATACATTTGCAGCCCAATTCAGATTTTAATAAAAATGAAACAAGACATTCATCCTAAGAATTACCGACTGGTTGTGTTTAAAGATATGTCCAACGAATATCAGTTTATAACCAAATCGGCAGCTAACACTAAAGAAACCATTGATGTTGACGGTGTTACCTATCCTTTAATCAAAGTTGAAATTTCACACATGTCTCATCCGTTTTATACCGGAAAAATGAAACTTGTTGATACAGCTGGTCGCGTTGATAAGTTCAACACCCGTTTCAAGAAGTCTCAAGAGATGAAAAAATAATATTTGCAAATTCTTTGTTTAAAAACCGCCCGAAAGGCGGTTTTTTTGCATTATACGACATTGGCTTTGATAAACAATTAGAATATCCGGAATCTAAGTTTTTAAAGTCTGAGGATATTTTTAGATACCGGATCTGCACTGAATGTATGTTTAAGAATTAGAGCAAGACATGCTCCGTCCGTATGACGACAAGGAAAGAAAAAAAGAAGACGTCATTCCCCGCAGAGATCGTCACGTCCCGATTAATCGGGAGCATTTGCGAATTCATTAATTTTTCAAAGACCGGCTTCCTCGCTACCGATGTCTCGGTAGACGTAAGGATTGCTATGTTTGGTATGACGGTAGAGGAAACAGATGTTCGTAGAACATACATTATTGTAACTAAACGTAGAAATTGATTTAAAGGCTGTAGGCCTTTCATAACTTGTACATGTTATGCAAGCCCTACGGCTTGTTTGATTATTATATTTTAGTTTTAAAATAATGAAAGCTCTACGAGCTTTTAATAATAAATGAAATTTAATCTGTGAAAATTTGTGTAATCTGTGGCAAAATAATAATAGACGTCATTCGGAATTCAAGTCATACATTGAGTTTCGACTAATAACTAGAATATCCGGAATCTAAGTAAAAAGGTCTGAGGTAAAATTTAGATACCGGATCTACGCTTAAGTTAATGCCTGAAAATAAGTAAGACCTGCTTCGTCCGGTATGACGACAAGAAAAGAAAATAAGTAGAAGTCATTCGGAATTCACGACCCACATTGAGTTTTGACAAACAATTAGAATATCCGGAATCTAAATATTTCGATAAACCTTATTCAATATTTCATCATAGTTTTGCGCCACCACTGCCCAGTCGTTCATCTTCCTGAATTGTTCCACGACCTCTTTTTTCACCGGATATTCCTGCTTTCTTTCCTGGTCGAAGTCCAATATAGCGTTAGCCAATGCTTCGGGGTTTTTAAGCGAAACAAATTTTCCGTTGATACCCTCGGTGATCATTTCAGTATTTCCGCTTACCGGGGTAGTAATGACGTAGAGACCCGAACACAAGGCTTCGAGCACCGCTACCGACATGCCTTCGGCCAGCGAGGGAAGCACAAAGAGGTGCGATTGAGCATACAAGGCCGGCATTTGTTCTTTCGACTGCCAACCAGTGAACTCTATGTAATCTGCAAGGTGATTGTCTTTCGCAAAGTCCTGCATGGAGGTCAACAGCGGTCCGTTTCCTGTGATTATTGCCTGAAAAGACAAAGCCGCATTTTTGAGTATAAGTAGGGACTTAAGAAAAGTAAAAGGATCTTTTTGTGCCACCAAACGACCCCCGTAAAGTATTTTCAAAGTTGATTCCTTGTCGGGATACACGATGGGAAACATCGCTGTGTCGCAGCCATTAGGGACGACCATGTTTTTAGCCGCATTTTTGTGGCCGGTAAAACGATCGATGTTTTTCTTCATGTAGGCCGTTTGCACAAAATTGGTGACCGATTTACGACAGATTTTATGAATCCATGGCCAAGTAACCAAGTGATAAAAAAACATCTGGCGTGGAAAATACCATGGAATATCATGCCCGTGGCTCATAACGACATAGGGAATCTGCAACTTTTTGTTCAAAAATCTCGCAACGGCTCCCCCGGGCAGAGCAAAATGGGCAAAAATAATATCGGGTTTATTTTCAAGGCAATACGTAAGGGCAAAACGACGGGTAAGCTTAATCCAGCTCAGCATTTCAAAAACATTTGATTTGTAAGGTTGTTTTCTGTAGGCGTCAAGGCGAATAATCCTAACCCCTTTTTCTATACTGTCTAAAGGCAAATCACCGAATCGTGTTGTGATAATGGTGACTTCATGTCCTAAAACTGTAAGTTGTTCACCTATTCGTGCCGAAATCAGTCCTGCACCGCCACCCAGCGGAGGATGCTCATAGTTTACCGTCAGTATTCTCATCCGGTTTGTCCGTATTCAGGGTTTTGTCGACCACGTATAGCGGACGACCTTTGACTTCATTGCTTATATTGTAAACATATTCAGCAATAATCCACAGAAGAATAAAAAGGAAGCCAATAAGTATATAGTTAAAAACGGCAAGCCACTCTAACAGCTTGTAAAACTGGCCAGGCTGCTCGGAATAGAAGCTGAAGTCATCAGCTGAAACTTATTTCGCTTCCAGTACCTCTTTTACCTTATTATAGAGATCATCTCCCCTGAGATTTTTGGCTATGATAGTGCCTGTTTCATCGAGGAGGAAGCTTGCCGGAATAGAACTTACTGCATATGCCCTTGCAGCAGCATTGCTCCAGTACTGGAGATCTGAAACATGAGTCCAGGTGAGTTTATCATCTTCAATGGCTTTTACCCAATCCTCTTTCTTCTGATCGAGAGATACTCCGAGTATGTCAAATCCTTTTTTATGAAATTCATTGTAAACTTTCACTATATGAGGATTCTCCTTACGACATGGACCGCACCATGCTGCCCAGAAATCAACGAGTAAAAGTTTTGAACCTGTTATTGATGAAAGGGAAACCGGATTGCCGTCTACATCATTCATAGTAAAATCAGGTGCTTTTTGTCCGATAGCAACCGCCTTCAGTACGGATACCCTTTCTTGAAGGCTAATCATCTGAGGCAATGAAGCAATACTGGTGTCGAGGTTGTTTAGCATTGTCTCAAGCTCATCCGCCTCCATACTGTAACTGATGCTCCCCAGAATAGACGG
>PHDH01000251.1 GCA_002840935.1 Bacteroidetes bacterium HGW-Bacteroidetes-21
GTCTTCTTCGCGAACAATTTTAGCAATAACCCCTTTGTTACCATGGCGTCCTGCCATTTTATCTCCTACTTTCACTTCTCTCTTCTGTGCTACATAAACCTTAGCCAATTTAACAATACCGGAAGGAAGATCATCACCAATAGTGATGCTGAACTTTTTCCTTTTGGCCATGGTGTCGAGCTCTTTGGATTTGAGAATGTAGTTATAAATGAGCGTTCTGACCATCTCGTTCTTCTGCTTGTCGGTAGTCCATTTATTGGGATTGACATTGAAATAATCCAGATCGTGCAGCGATTTGTGAGTAAACTTAGCGCCCTTAGGAATCACGTCTCTGTTAAAGAAATCTTTAACTCCCTGAGAAGTTTTTCCATTAACAATAATAAAGAGCTTTTCTATCAGTTTTTCTTTCAATGCAGCCCATTGTTTATCAAGCTCTTCATCGATCTTGCCCAAAATGGATTTTTCTGCCACTTTGACCTTGCGATCTTTGATATTTCTTGCAAACAATTTTTTATCAATAACTACACCATATAAAGATGGGGGAGCTTTTAATGAGGCATCTTTCACATCACCAGCTTTGTCACCAAAGATAGCACGCAAAAGTTTTTCTTCCGGAGTGGGATCTGATTCTCCTTTGGGAGTAATTTTTCCAATCAGGATATCACCAGGCTGAACATATGCGCCGATACGGATCAAACCGTTTTCGTCGAGATGTCTAGTGGCTTCTTCGCTAACATTGGGGATATCAGAGGTAAGTTCTTCAAGTCCTCTTTTGGTATCACGAACTTCAAGAATATACTCGTCAATGTGAATCGAGGTAAAAGAATCATCCTTCACCATCTTTTCCGAAATTACAATAGCATCCTCAAAGTTATAACCTTTCCAGGGCATGAACGCTACCATCAGGTTCTTACCAAGGGCAAGATCACCTTCGCTGGTACCATAACCTTCGGTGAGTACCATGCCTTTATGAACTTTCTGTCCTTTTCTTACAATGGGACGAATATTAACGCAGGTACTCTGATTGGTTTTCAGGAATTTCGAAAGTTTATAAACTACTTCATCGCTTTCGAAATTCAGTAATTTTTCTTCTTCGGATCTTTCGTATTTTACAATTATTTCATTTGCATCAGCATATTCAACCACACCATCTCCTTGGGCAACGATCAATACGCGTGAATACTCAGCCACTTTTCCTTCAATTCCTGTTCCTACGATAGGCTTTTCAGGACGGATAAGGGGAACTGCCTGACGCATCATGTTTGATCCCATGAGGGCACGGTTAGCATCATCATGTTCGAGAAATGGGATGAGACTGGCAGCAATCGAAGCAATCTGGTTAGGAGCAATATCCATCAGTTGAACTTCTGAAGGTTCTACTACAGGGAAATCGCCATTAAAACGTGATTTAATTCGATTATTTTCAAACACACCCTTATCATCTATGGGTGCATTGGCCTGAGCAATGGTTTTTTCTTCTTCTTCTTCGGCACTCATATAGATTACCGAATCATTATCCAGCATAACTGCACCATCTTTCACCTCACGATAAGGTGTTTCGATGAAGCCCAGGTTATTGATTTTTGCAAAAATACAAAGAGAAGAAATAAGACCGATATTGGGTCCTTCAGGAGTTTCGATGGGGCAAAGACGACCGTAATGGGTATAGTGAACGTCACGAACTTCAAAACCGGCTCTTTCGCGTGAAAGTCCACCAGGCCCGAGTGCGGATACACGACGTTTGTGGGTCATTTCAGCCAATGGATTGGTCTGATCTAAGAACTGTGAAAGCTGATTGGTTCCGAAGAACGAATTAATGACAGAAGAAAGACTTTTGGCATTAATCAGGTCAACTGCTTTAAACACCTCGTTATCTCTCACATTCATTCTTTCGCGGATAGTACGAGCCATACGGGCAAGACCTACGCCAAATTGTGCAGCAAGTTGTTCTCCAACAGTACGAACGCGACGATTACTCAGGTGATCAATATCATCCACATCGGCTTTTGAATTAATCAATTCGATGAGATACTTAATAATACTGATGATATCAGATTTTGTCAACACTTTTAATCCCATAGGGATATCCAGATTGAGTTTTTTATTGATTCTGTAACGACCTACTTCTCCAAGATCGTAACGTTTATCGGAGAAGAAAAGCTTATCAATCACGTCACGTGCTGAAGCTTCATCGGGTGGTTCCGTATTTCTTAATTGTCTGTATATATATGCAACAGCTTCTTTTTCGGTGTTACACTGGTCTTTCTGTAGAGTATTATAAATAATACCATAATCCAGCTGGTCGAGATTTTCTTTATGAAGCAGAATTGTTTTTGCACCGGAATCTACGATAAGATCAATATGATCTTTATCGAGTATGGTTTCACGGTCAATAACAATCTCGTTACGTTCGATACTGGCAACTTCGCCAGAATCTTCGTCCACGAAATCTTCAACCCAAGCTTTCAGAACACGTGCAGCAAGTTTACGACCAACCAGCTTTTTGAGGGCGGTTTTTGAAACTTTTATTTCATCGGCTAGATCGAATATTTCGAGAATGTCTTTATCACTCTCATATCCGATAGCACGTAGAAGCGTGGTTACAGGTAATTTCTTTTTTCTGTCGATGTAAGCATACATCACATTATTAATATCGGTAGCAAATTCCATCCATGATCCTTTGAAAGGAATAATACGGGCCGAATATAATTTCGAACCGTTAGCATGGAGACTTTGACCGAAGAATACACCGGGTGAACGGTGTAACTGGGAAACAACGACCCTTTCAGCTCCGTTGATCACAAATGTGCCTTTGGGAGTCATATAGGGGATATTCCCTAAATATACATTTTCTATTGACCTGTCGAAGTCTTCATGATCTTCGTCGGTACAATATAGATGAAGTTTTGCTTTGAGAGGTACGCAATACGTCAAACCTCTTTCGATACATTCATCTACCGAGTATCTGGGTGGGTCAATAAAGTAATCCATAAACTCGAGCACGAATTGATTTCGTGTATCGGTTATTGGAAAGTTTTCCATGAATACCCTGAAAAGACCTTCATTTTTGCGGTCTTCGGGTGTACTGTTTAGTTGGAAAAAGTCTTGAAACGACTTTAATTGAATTTCCAAAAAATCAGGATAATCAAAGCTTTTTTTAACCCTGGAAAAATTGATACGTTCTTTCTTTGAAGCCATCAGTTAAAATTTTAATGAACATAAAATAAAAAAAACAACAAAAGGCTTAAAGCCATACAATGATGGCTTTAAACCTGAATATGGGTTGTTACGGAGTTTTATTTAAGTTCAACTTCGGCTCCGGCTTCTTCGAGACTAGCTTTTAATGTTTCTGCTTCTTGTTTTGATACACCTTCTTTTACTGGTTTTGGAGCCTGATCAACGAGATCTTTTGCTTCTTTAAGACCAAGACCTGTGAGTTCTTTTACGAGTTTTACAACCTGAAGTTTAGCGCCACCGGCTGCTTTAAGAATCACATCAAATGAAGTTTTTTCTGCGGGTGCAGCGGCTTCAGCGGCTACAGCTACAGCTACGGGAGCAGCTGCTGCGGGCTCAATACCATACTCATCTTTCAGTATTTTAGCTAATTCGTTTACATCTTTTACGGTTAAATTAACCAGTTGTTCTGCTAACGCTTTTAAGTCTGCCATTTTATTTTGTTTTTAAAGTTTAATATTTATTTTTCGGACAGTGTTTTTACAACACCAGCAATTATGTTTTTTCCTGATTCAAGTGAAGAGATTACATTCCTCATCGGTGATTGCAGTAATGCAACGATATCGGCGATTAATTCTTCTCTAGATTTGAGTGTGACAAGTGAATCAAGCATTTCGTCTCCAGTGTACACACATTCTTCAACAAACGCTGCTTTAAGAATGGGTTTCTTATTGGTTTTACGAAATTCTTTGATCAACTTGGCAGGAGCATTACCTGAATTTGACAACATAACAGAAGAATACCCTTTAAGAATGGGGAATAATTCCTCATACTTATTTTCGTATCTCTCGAATGCTTTACGAAGCAAAGTGTTTTTTACATACACCAGTTTAATGTCTCTTTCAAAACATTTTCTGCGGAGATTACTTGTATCTTTTGCATTTAGATCGCCAATATCGGTAATATAAACATGACTCCACTGATTAAGCAGCGTGGCCAGATTTTCAATAACTAAATCTTTATCTTCCCTTTTCATTTTTGTCTGCTTTATACGGTTTTTGGGTCAATAGCAATACCCGGGCTCATGGTACTTGACATGAAAATACTTTTCATGTATGTCCCTTTTGCAGCAGAGGGTTTTAGCTTAATAATGGTCTGGATGAATTCCTTTGCATTTTCAGAAAGTTGTTGAGGTGTAAAAGAAACTTTACCAACGGAAGAATGGATGATACCAAACTTGTCGACTTTAAAATCAATTTTACCCATTTTAACTTCCTTCACTGCTTTACCAATATCATTTGTAACAGTACCGCTTTTAGGGTTTGGCATTAAACCACGGGGGCCTAATACTCTACCTAATGCACCAATTTTGGGCATTACAGCGGGCATGGTTATAATGACATCAATGTCAGTCCATCCACCTTTTATTTTTTCAATGTAATCCTCAAGTCCAACGAAATCAGCACCAGCTTCAGTAGCTTCTGCTTCTTTATCGGGTGTACAAAGTACCAGAACTTTAGTCTGTTTTCCTGTACCATGAGGGAGTGTAACGATGCCTCTAACCATCTGGTTAGCTTTTCTGGGATCAACACCTAATCTGACGTTCAGATCAACTGATGCATCAAACTTGGTATAGGTTACTTCCTTCACCAGCTTCGAAGCCTCATCAATAGAATAGGTTTTACCCTGTTCAACTTTTGATATGGCTATTTTACGATTTTTAGATACTTTTACCATAACTCAACTTTTATTTGGTGAAAGGGGCTTCGCCTTTTACGGTTAAACCAATACTACGTGCTGTTCCTGCAACCATTTTCATGGCAGATTCCAGGGTGAAACAATTCAGATCGGGCATTTTATCCTTAGCAATGGCTTCTACCTGTTCCCAGGTAACCTGACCTACTTT
>PHDH01000252.1 GCA_002840935.1 Bacteroidetes bacterium HGW-Bacteroidetes-21
GCTGATATACTAACCTATACTATCGCAATAACGAAAGTTTTTTTATTTTTATTAGTGTTCTAAATGCGTTTGCCCTGAAGAAAGCCGTAAAATTTGAATAATATTAATTTCATTTATTCTATTTTTACGAGATTAACAAATGCCTTTTTGATAATTGAGATTATAGCAAATTTAGTCGTTTGACTCATGGGATATTACAATTTGAAATAAAGGCGTAAATCAAATGATCATGATTAGAGTATATTTATTATCATTCTCTTTTTTGTTAGGCTTATCGGTTTTTGCACAGGAAAAAACAGACAGTATTAAGCCACTGGAGATAAAACACAGTTTTTTTGCCAATGTATATACGGGTTTTTACTATTCATTTTCTGATAAAGCGGTACCCCGGGCCGGTTTTGATTTTTCGACCGGATTACTGGGATATAAAGCCGACTGGGGCGATAAGGCCACGGTAACGCTGATTTACGATGTCACAAAAACGACCACAGATATTACAGTGCAGGATACGGCCAACAGACCACTCACCGTTAATTATTTTAAAGGAAGTGATTATACCGCTTTTCTAAAAATGGCCGAAATTGATTTCAAACCCCGAAAATGGTTAGAAATTTCAGTAGGGCAATTATTAAACCAGCAATATCTCACGTATCAGGATAAGTTTTGGGGATTCCGTTATGTGGCCACTACATTTCAGGAATTCTATCGCTTTGGATCACCTGCTGATTTTGGCACCCGGGTGACATTAAAACTAAAAGATAAACTAAATTTCAGTTTGGGTGCGGTTAATGGCGAAGGGCCTTTTCGCAAACAGGACAATGACGCTACTCTACAGTATTTTACAAACATAGGATATATGCCTGTTAAAGGCTTTATCGTAAAAGTTTTTGCCGATTATCTGCCCATAGATGGAAGACCCGCCCGCTCTGCTATTTCATTTTTTACCGGTTATCGTTGTACCGACTGGAGAATTGGAGTCGAATATAATCATGTAGAAAATAATCTTTATACCATTGGAAATACTTTGCAGGGAACTTCTGTATATGGAGCTTACAAAATAGCTGACAAATGGAATATATTGGCCCGTCACGATTACCTGATTAAAACATCGACTTACGAAAAAGCACATTACATTATAGCAGGATGCGAGTATGAGCCCTATAAAGGAATATATGTCGCACTTAATGGTCGCTTTTTATCCGAGGGTGAAGTTCCCTGGATTTACATGAATTTTGGAGCAAAATTCTAAAATTTAATCCATTTCTGATATGCGCGTCGTAATACAAAGAGTCTCTGCTGCCAGTGTCACAGTAGAAGGTAAGATCACCGGAAAAATTGGAAAAGGACTATTAATTCTGGCAGGTTTCGAAGAAGCCGATACGATAGATGATGTTCAATGGATGTCTTCAAAAATTGCCCAATTAAGGATTTTTAATGATTCGGACGGACATATGAACCTGTCGGTAATAGATGTTAGTGGAGAAATCTTAGTGGTAAGCCAGTTTACACTACATGCTTTAACCAAAAAGGGGAATCGTCCTTCGTTCATTAAAGCGGCAAGAGCGGATGTTGCCATCCCACTCTACAAGTCTTTTATTGCAGAAATAGAATTAGTTACGAGCAGCAAAGTAGCCCAAGGAATTTTTGGGGCCATGATGGAAGTAGCTCTGGTGAATGACGGCCCTGTGACGATCATCATAGATTCGCGAAACAAAGAATAATATCTATCTATATATCAGAAATATACGCATTAAATTGTTTTTCATATCTAATTAAAATTTATCCATCAACATATTCTACTCAATGATTTGTTTTACCTTTTAATCAAGATTTAATTTTAATTGACTAAAATCAGGTATTAGATCATTTAAAAATGATTAATTTTGCAATTAGCATTTAACCAAACCAATAACCATATGAAACTTCTACATGTTTTACTGTTTATCATAATCAGTACTACTGGTTTTTCCCAAACCATAGCTGATTATATTTTTACTTCAACAGCCGGAACGTATGCCGAAATTACT
Organism: Bacteroidetes bacterium HGW-Bacteroidetes-21; assembly: GCA_002840935.1. Taxonomy (GTDB): domain Bacteria; phylum Bacteroidota; class Bacteroidia; order Bacteroidales; family GWA2-32-17. The sequence goes on from PHDH01000252.1 coordinate 2,028, forward strand.
GGAGGAACTGTATCTACAGCTATCGGTGATGATGGAACGCAAACGGCAATTCCCATTGGATTTACATTTAATTATTGCGGAACGGCTTATACTTCGTTTAATACGACTACCAATGGTTGTGTATATTTAGGCTCTTCTTTTTCTTACACCAATGATTTAGCAAGTACAACTTACAACCCTTTGATTGCTGGTTTATGGGACGATTTATACGACGACAACAACAGTGATGTTAGTTATGTTGTAACAGGAACTGCACCGAACAGAGTTCTTACTGTTCAGTGGAAGAATATCTTATGGGGTCGTTACACACTCAATACAGCTCTGCCAGATTACAGGGAAAATTTTCAGATTAAACTATATGAAACAACAAATGTTATAGAAATTGTCTATGGCAGCATGAACACACCTGGAATAGAACGGACTGTTAGTGCTTCGGTAGGTATCAATAATACACCCGGAGGGAGTGGAAAATTTTTAAGTGTAACTCCTGGAGTAAATCCTACGGTTTCAAATATTATCGCAAATAACACCATCGGAACTATTACTTATTTTACAAATGGTTTAACTTATAGATTTGCTCCATCATCATGTACCTCCCCTTCAGCTTTAACTGTTGCGAACATCACTACCAATCAGGCAGATGCATCATGGACCTCTACAGGAAACCTGTGGAATATTCAGTATGGTCTCTCAGGATTTGCTTTTGGAACCGGAACTATAGTTACAGGACTTACTGCAGCAACATATACCATTCCTAGCCTCAACCCCTCTTCAACTTATCAGTTTTATGTACAGAATGATTGCGGTGCTGAACAGAGTAACTGGAGTGGCCCTTATTCATTCAATACCCTTTGCGATATCACTACAGCGCTATATACTCAGAATTTTGATGGAGTAACAACTCCTGCTTTACCCAATTGCTGGAGTAAAATTGTTGTAGGTTCCGCAGGAACACCTACCATTGGTTCATCAACAACTACACCTTATTCTGCGCCAAATTGTATTTCAATGTACAATGCCACTTCTGTTGGTGCTGCCACAAATCTTTTACTTATTTCTCCGCAGTTTTCAGATTTGGCAGCAGGAACAAATCAGATTAGATTCCGTGCCCGTTTATCAGGAACAGGCACTCCTGTATTAGCTGTAGGTACCATGAGTAATCCTACAGATGCAGCTACATTTGTCCCTTTACAAACATTTTATGATCTTACAACCAACTGGCAGGAATATATCATTACTTTAGCGTCATACAGTGGAACAGATCAGTATATTGCCCTAAAACATGGTACCGGAACTACTAATCAGTATATTTATATCGACAACTTTAAGTGGGAACCCATTCCTACTTGTGCTTGGCCAACAGCATTTACAACGACTTCAACAACGTCAACTTCTGCCAGTTTCTCATGGCAAGATAATGCCGGAGCCAGTGAATGGGAAATTGAATACGGAGCTACCGGATTTACTCCCGGCACAGGTGCTGGCACAGCCATAACAGGCATCACAGCAAACCCAACAACAATTACTGGCCTGACAGCTCAAACGACCTATCAATTTTATGTAAGAGCTATTTGCAGTATTACAGATCAAAGTCAATGGACAGGTCCAGTAACCATTACTACCCCCTGTTCAGAGGTTACCGATTTTATTGAAAACTTTGATGCTGTAACAACACCAGCTTTCCCTTCCTGTTGGTATAAAGTAGGAACGTTAGGTTCTGCCAATACATCTACTACGACTCCCGCCAGCGCACCAAATTGTCTGTACTTATATTCTTCATCAGGTACAAACCAAGCGATGGTTGCGATGCAACCCGTGAGCAATGCAGGAGCCAACACACATCAACTCAGATTTAAAGCTCGTGGCTCAACAGCTGGAGCTAAGCTGGAAGTAGGCTACCTTACAAATCCTACAGATCCTTTAACTTTCACACTAATACAATCGTTTACACTGAACACTACTACTTTTCAGGAATACATTGTATATCCTGGCGTTTCGGTAGGCGCAAATACCGTGATGGCTTTCAGAGCCCCCGGAACTCCAACATACAGTATCTATATAGATGATGTAAAATGGGAAGCCAAGCCTTCATGTACTCCTCCAATTAATATCATGGCATCGAATGTAACCACAAACTCTGTGGACATCAGCTGGACACTAACGGGTACAGAAACTGCCTGGAACATTGAATATGGTTTAAGTGGTTTTACTCAGGGAACAGGTACTGTTGTTGCTGCTTCAACAAATCCTTTCACATTAACCGGACTAAATCCGTCTTCCATCTATCAGTTTTACATACAATCTGATTGCGGAGGAAGTGATTATAGCACATGGGTTGGTCCGATCTCATTTACCACCCTTTGCGAAAGTATTTCAGCTTTCCCATGGTCAGAAGGATTCGAAGCCGTTACTATTCCGGCCTTCCCCCCTTGCTGGTTTAAAGAAAACGGAGACTGGGTTACCACCAATAATGCGAATACAACCTATGATGCTGATGCTCATAACGGCACACAGTTTTTAAGAGATTCCTATTCTGCCACCAATGAATATATCTGGACTCCTGGTTTCACACTCGTTGCTGGTCAATCTTACGATTTCTCTTTCTGGTGGGCTGGTGATAATTATTCTTATTGGGTAGGTGATGTATTTTTTAATACCTCACAGGTATCTACAGGAGCTACGCAAATTGGAACTTCTTTTGTCACTTCTTCTGTGACTACCTCTACGACATACAAACAAGAGAAATATACTTTTACCCCTACTACCAGTGGAACTTATTACATGGCCATCAGGGTTAACTGTGCTTCTTCTTCCCCTTGGTATTTAAGTTTTGATGATTTTAATTTTGAACCTTCACCAACCTGCCCCAGACCCACCTTGCTAACGGCAGCAAACATGACACAGAACTCAGCTGATGTGAGTTGGACTTTAGGAAGCACAGAATCTTCATGGGACGTACAATATGGACCTTCTGGCTTTACTTTAGGCACTGGAACGATAGTTGAAGGAGTAACTAATCCTTAT
>PHDH01000253.1 GCA_002840935.1 Bacteroidetes bacterium HGW-Bacteroidetes-21
CCCGCCGCATTTGAGTACAATGGAATTCCGATTAAAATTGAAAGTGGAACCGAGTACCATGCATCTTTTCCCATCAAAGCAACCATAAAATCTTCGGGCACGTACCCATGAGCACCTGCACCTACGACTATGCCTAAAGCCACATAGAGCCATACTTTGGCTACAATTTCCTTCACAGCTTGATATCCAGAACTAATTCTATCACTAAAATGAATTTTCTCTTCGCCCAAAGCATTTTTGCCAACTTTGGTGGCATATACCCAGGGTTCGACCCATTTCTCCAGCTTTAATATTCCTATAACCCAACCTGCCACGATGGCAATAAACAAACCTGTAGACACATATATTAAAGCCACTTTCCAGCCGAACATTCCATACAAAAGCACAATGGCCACTTCGTTTATCATAGGCGCAGCAATAAGAAAGGAGAAGGTCACACCCAGAGGCACACCCGCTTCAACAAAACCCAGAAATAAAGGAATTGCAGAACAGGAGCAAAAAGGAGTTACCACTCCAAGCAATGCAGCCATAATATTTCCAGTAAAAGTCTTTTTCCCTCCTAGTGCTTTGCGTGTCCTCTCAGGTGTAAAATAGGTTCTGACGATTCCGACAAAGAAAATTATCAATGTTAAAAGCATCAAGACTTTGGGAAACTCAAAAAAGAAAAACCAAAGCGCTTCGGCCAAATGCTCACCCTTGGTCATGCCCAACGCCGAAAAGACAAACCAATCGACTGCCGGCTGTAAAAAATGACACATCAGATACCACACAGGAAGTATTAAAATCGGAATAAGAATTTTTCCCGTAGGTGTTTTTATATAGTCGTTAAAAGTCATTTCATTTCAGGAAAAAAATAAATACAAAATACAATCCAACAGCGATGAAAATTACCGCTACGATTTTACGAAACCACTTTTCAAACACCTTTACCTTATTATAAAAACCACCAACACTCGAAAGACTGAAAGCAAGCAAATAAGCGACAATAATCACGGGAAGCCCCGTGGCTATAGCGAATACAAAAGGCAGAAAAAGACCCGACGCCGAACTTACAGTCATAGGAATCAACATTCCAAAATACAAAACTCCGCTATAAGGACAAAAAGCCATGGCAAAAATAAAACCCAGTAATAAAGCCGACCACCATTTATTTTTGTGCGCACTACCCTGCATTTTATCTGTCAGTTTGCCCATTCCCGGAAATCTAAACTTAATCAGATCCAGCATCAGAATTCCAACGATGATGAGCAAGGGACCCAAAAATTTTTCACCGTTAGATTGTAAAAATTTAGCGATTTGAAACTGGCTGGCTCCAAAAAAAAGTATAATTCCTAAACCGGTATAACTAATAGCCCTTCCAAGAGTATACCAAAGTCCATTATAAAAAATCTGACGCCTGTTTTCAAGGTCTTTCCCAATAAATCCTATCGCAGTAATATTGGTGGCCAATGGACAAGGACTAATCGCTGTCATAAGACCCAGTATAAATGCAGAAAGAAACGGGATATTAGTCCCGTCCAATAAATTCTGTAAAAACTCCATTATTTAGCCTTTTGAAGCTCTGAAATTTTTGCCAGCAATTCTTTTTCCAAAGCATCTTTATCCTGGCTTTTCAGGAATGCTTTTACGATTTCGGTAGCATCCACACTGGTTTCTTTTTTCTTCTTTTTCTTTACAATGATTACTGTTTGCGACTCGGCCTTGTATTTTTCGACCAAAACTTTATTGGTGTCGTCGGCAAGTTTTACCTCTTTAAAAATGACAGACCCATCGGTAAAGTTTTTCTCAACAATCGCTTTTACATCATTCTCTAAAACATTACATGCTTTGGCTTTACAGCAAGCCAGATTGGCTTTAAAATAGAGAACTTCTACAACACCCTTTTTGTTCTGGGCCAGAACGCCAGTGACTGTCATTAACAGTACGGCAAAAATTACAACTATCTGTTTCATATTGTTTTTTACATTAATGCTTCATCAATTTTTGCTTTGAGTTCTTTTGTAAAAAGAGCTTCATTATTGATTTTAGAAAAAGCCATACCCGTCAAATCTTCAATTCCTGCCTCTTTTTCTGAAACCACATAATTAAAAGCCAGCGTGGCTCCATAAGCTTGGTATTTTTTCACCAGATCTTTATTCTCGGGCAAATCGACATTGAAAGACTTGAAAATGATGGTTCCGTTTTCAATTTGAGTTTTGTAATCCTGTTCGAGGATTTTTTTAGTTGTTGCTTCAATTTTGGTACAGGTCTGGCAACGATTGGTAATATGGAAATAATACACCAGAAGTTTTGTATTCTTTTTAATATCTGCATCCTGCTGCGACCATACCGGTGCTGTCATACACAACAGGAATAAAATGGCAAAAATTTGTTTCATAGACATTATTTTAAATAGTTATCGATGGCCGCTTTGAGTTTTTCGCGAAACATATCCGACATATTTAATGCCAATTTAAATCCATCGCCTGTAAGATCATTGATTTCTTCCTTGCCATTTACCGTTTTTACAATCAGTAAAGCAGAACCAGCCACTTGATATTTCTCAGCAATTTTAAAATTTGCTTCTTCGTCGACATTAATTTCTCGGAAAGAAATTTCACCGGCATTCATTTGTGATTGAAAATCTGATTTTAAAAGTTTTTGAGTTTCTTCCCCAATCGCAATACAAGACGGACACTGGCGGGTACCATGAAAATACAAAGCCTGAATTTTTGCAACATTTTCGGATACAGCCAAACTATCGTTTCCAGCATTTTCAGTCTTTCCATCTTTGTTGCTGCAGCTCATCATCAGCATAGCTGAGAGCATAAATATTCCTGCAAATAATGTTTTCATTTTTCTTATTTTTTGGTCAGTAAATCCGTTAATTCTGATGAGGAAGGAAGGCGACCACTCATGGCAACTTTTCCGTCTATCACAAGACCCGGGGTGCTCAGAATGCCATATCCCATGATTTTTACAATGTCTTCTTCTTTGGTTACACTGGCTTCGATACCCAGTTCTTTCACTTTTTCTGTAACCATTTTTTCGAGTGTTTTGCACTTTGCACAACCTGTGCCTAATACTTTGATTTCCATATCTATTATTTTTGAATTGTGATTATTTCATTAAGAACATTTATTGCCATTGTTCTTCAGTTTAAAAATATTTGTAAAAAGCTGTTTGGCCTCTTCCCAATTTTCCTGATGAAGACAATATTTTATTTTTGGCGGATTATACTCACCCTGAATCAACCCAGCATCCTTCAGTTCACTTATATGTTGAGATAAAGTGGAACGGGCAATAGGCAATTCTTCGCTTAGATCGCCTGTATAGCAGCAACTCTGACCTGCCAATAACTGCAAAATGTAGATCCTTACCGGATGTCCCATGGCTTTGGCGTAGCGCGCCATTTTCTCCTGTTCTGCTGTCAATATTTTTTCTTCTGTTTTCATTTTCGCATTTCGTAAAAATACGAAACAAAAATACTAATTTTTATTTAAATACCATTTTTATTTTTTAATCAGAGGATAACTTGTTTCAAAATATTTTGACAGTTGAATATCAACATCAATTAACAATATGGCTTTCTCAATCAAAAATTATCTCATTCATAAACAAATATAATTTTACTATTTTGTTACAATTTATATTTTTTCAACATATTTACTTTCTATAAATCTGTTTTTCTGCTTATTACTACATTATCTATTTTAGATACTCTATTATAGATAATCTATAGTAGATAATATAAAATAAAATTGTATATTTGTGAAAATATTTTGTATGGATAAGCTTTTCAACCCCTTTCCGGTAAAAGGATATTTCCACAGAGAATACTTTTGCGACAGAGATACAGAGATTCAAACACTGTTTGTAAATATTCAAAACAACATTGATACGACATTAATCTCTCCCCGAAGAATGGGAAAAACCGGATTAATCTATCGTTTCTTTGAGTTTTTAAAAGACAAGGACACCATCAAATATGTCTATGCCGATATTTTTCCGACGCGCAACCTGAGCGATTTTATCAAAATACTTGCGGAATCAATTTTAAAGCAATTTTCTGAAAAGACATCGCTGGGAAGTCGCTTTCTTGAATTCATAAAAGGATTCCGTCCATTAATCAGTTATGACACGCTTACCGGACAGCCACAAGTCCAGATAAACTATCAGTCGTCGCAGGAAAAGGAATACTCACTGCAGGGATTGTTTCAGTTTCTGGACAGCTTTAACGAACCCATGGTAATTGCCATCGACGAATTTCAGCAAATCACAGAATATCCCGAAAAAAATATTGAAGCACTGCTCCGCACACACACTCAAAACCTAAAAAATATTCGTTTTATTTTTTGTGGCAGCCGGAAGTCAATCATGGTTCAGATTTTCTCCAATACACGACGACCATTTTATGCCAGTACACAGTTTCTTATGCTGGATGAAATTGACAGGGACACATACATTTCGTTTATAAAATCAAAATTCAACAAAGCCGGAAGACAAATTTCGGATAATGCATTGTCCATGATCCTCGATTGGAGCAAAGGGCACACCTTTTATGTTCAGAGTGTATGCAATATGATATTCTCTTTTTCGGTCAAAAAAAACACACTCGACACAGTTAAACAAGCCTGTATCGAACTTCTGAAAAGAAACGAACCTGTTTTTTTTCAATACCGGCAATTACTTACACATGCTCAATGGAACTACCTGATTGCCATAGCCAAAGAAGGCGAAGTAAAGCAACTAACCGCACAGAAGTTCATCGCCAGATATGAAATCGGAACTCCGGCAAACTCTCGTCGCTTATGCAAGTCATTGGTAGAAAAAGAACTTATATTGGAAGTCACCGACCGAAAAGAAACTGTTTACCGCCTTTACGACGTATTTTTATCCAGATGGATGGAGAATGAGTATTAAGGCAGGTCTTCTGTAAAATCAAAACATTTTAAAAGCAACAATTGCAGGGCAAACGCATTTAAATCGAAGAACATTAAAATAAAAATAAAAAAATTACGTATTTGCGATGATTCAAGTCGTAT
>PHDH01000008.1:0-41549 GCA_002840935.1 Bacteroidetes bacterium HGW-Bacteroidetes-21
TCAGCGATATAAAGATACAACTTCTTCCTTATACTACCAAGAAAAAAGTGATTTTTCTTAGGTCGAACTCACGTTAAATAAAACGACTAGCGTAATCAGACGCTCCCAGGAAAAATGCACAACAATAAGGGGAATAAAAAACAAAAAGAGCGAGACGTACATGGGATGGCGGATTATTCTATAAGGTCCCCGGTGCACAAATTTTGCATTTTTCCGCACAACGGGAAAAACATTCAGTGTATCTAAATTCATCGACAACACTGCCCATGCCAATAATATTGCTCCACTTAACTGTGTCACAATCACTCCCACCTGAGAAACAAAAACGGGCCCCGTTAGCAAAAGATACCCCAGGCAGGAAAACTGAAAAGCAACCAGAATTGCAGAATATAAATTCTTTCGACTAAACAACATTATTACTCTTTATACCATGAGGCATACATTAAATAACTATTCGCAATTCGCTCAATTTGACCCGAAACAAGAGCTGGATCGATATCTTTAATCTTTTTCGCCGGAATGCCTCCGTAGATGGAATTGGGCTCTGTGATTGTATTTTCTAGTACGACCGATCCTGCGGCAATAATCGTATTGCTATGAATCACTGCATTATCCATAATAATTGCCCGCATTCCGACCAATACATTATCATGGATGGTACAACCGTGAACGACGGCACCATGCGCAATTGAGACATTATTTCCAATGTTGGTTGCAGCCTTCTGATAGGTTCCATGAATCACGGCACAATCCTGAACATTGACTTTATTTCCCATTTTAATATAATGAACATCGCCACGAATCACGGCATTAAACCAAACGGTGCAATCATCTCCCATTTCCACTTCGCCCACTATTGTTGCGTTTTCGGCTAAAAAACAATTTTTCCCCATCACCGGAGTGAACCCTCTGACTTTCTTTATTAGAGCCATATTTTTTGATTTCAAATTTAAAATGAATTATTTCAAAAAAAAATTGATTTTTATACAGCGATTCTATAAAAAATATACATTATTTTCACCCTTAATTAATTTTAGACACTATTAATTAATAATTCACTGAATTACAACCAATTTATTAATCATGAGCGAAACAAAAAATGTTCTTGTAGCAGAAGATGTGGTCGTAAAATTTGTCGGAGACTCCGGCGATGGCATGCAATTAACCGGGACCCTGTTTTCTGACACTGTTGCGTATGACCACAACGACCTAACGACATTTCCGGACTATCCGGCAGAAATCCGTGCCCCGCAAAATACGATTGCAGGCGTTTCGGGGTTTCAGGTACATTTCGGGAGTAAAAAAATTCTTACTTTCGGCGACCTCTGTCAGACACTGGTAGCTATGAATCCTGCTTCCCTTAAGGCCAACCTGAAATGGGCAGAAAAAGGAGCCTATATCATTGTGGATGCAGATCTGTTTACTGACGCCTATAACGAAAAGGCAGGTTATAAAACCAATCCGCTCACCGATGGATCCCTTTCAGAGTATAAGCTGGCAGCTGTTCCTATGATTAGTCTGACCAAAGAAGCAGTTAAACATCTGGAAATGGACAACAAATCGGTTATTAAATCCAAAAACATGTTTTCCCTAGGGATTTGCCTTTATTTATATAGCAAGACCCTTGATCATGCCATCAAACATATCGACTCAAAATTTGCAAAAAAACCTCAACTGGCAGAACTCAACAAAACAGTTCTGAAAGCTGGATATGAATATGCTGAAAAAAGTCCCATTTTTGATACTATTTTTCAAGTAAATGCTGCCGATGTTGAGAAAGGTAATTATCGCAATATCCATGGGAATCAGGCTACTGCCTGGGGGCTGATTGCAGCTGCTGAAAAAGCAAAGCTTCAGTTGTTTTTAGGTTCCTACCCTATCACTCCCGCAACAGAAATTCTGATGGAACTTGCAAAACACAAATCACTCGGTGTTAAAGTGATTCAGTACGAAGACGAAATTGCAGGTATTTGCGGCGCTATCGGTGCCAGTTTTGCTGGAAGCCTTGCCTGTACAACCACATCTGGCCCCGGACTGTCGCTGAAGAGCGAAGCTATGGGTCTGGCTGTAATTACCGAGCTTCCCCTTGTGATTGTGAATGTTCAGCGTGGAGGTCCCTCGACAGGTCTACCTACTAAATCAGAACAGAGCGATCTCATGCAGGCATTATTTGGCCGTAACGGAGAAGCCCCTATGGTAGTTATCTCATCTTCTTCACCTGTAGATTGTTTCTACAAAGCATTTTTCGCAGCAAAAATCGCGTTGGAACATATGGTTCCCGTCATTCTACTTACCGAAGGCGCCCTGGGTTTTGGTTCAGAACTTTTCCGCATCCCCAAAATGTCGGAACTTCCCGAAATCAACCCTCCAATGGCTACACCCAATGACCCTGATTTTAAACCATACCGCCGCGATCCAGAAACACTGGTCAGACAGTGGGCAACTCCCGGCACCGAAGGATTACGTCACAGAATTGGCGGACTCGAAAAAGAAGATATCATTGGTAATGTATCTACCGATCCTTTGAATCACGAAAAAATGACCTATTACCGTGCTGAAAAAGTAGCCCGTGTAGTGAAAAAAATTCCCGATCAGGAACTTTATGGTGATGCCACAGGCGACCTGTTGATAGTCAGTTGGGGATCGACCCAAGGAAGTGTTTATTCGGCCGTACGTAAACTGCGCGAAGACGGATACAAAGTGAGTCAGGCTCATTTCAGTTATTTAAATCCTCTTCCTAAAAATACTGAAGAAGTACTCTCTGGCTTTAAACACATTTGCGTTTGCGAACTTAATAGCGGACAGCTTGTGAATTGGCTAAAAATGAATTTTAACAAACACGATTATTCCCAATACAATAAAGTACAGGGATTACCCTTCCTTAAAAGCGAATTATTGGCCCATTTCACTAACCTTTTGAAAAAATAAGTATTATGGCAGAAAATATTAATTTGACAGTGGATCGTTCAAATGTTGAACTCACGAAAGCAGATTTTGTTAGCGACCAGATGGTGAAATGGTGTCCCGGTTGCGGTGCACATGCAATTCTTGCAGCTGTTGCGAATGTATTTCCCAAAATAGGATATCGTAAAGAAAACTTCATGATGGTTTCTGGTATCGGTTGTTCTTCTCGTTTCCCATACTATGTTAACACATACGGTTTTCATAGTATTCATGGAAGAGCTAATCCTATTGCCACCGGAATGAAAGTAGCCAATCCTCACCTGAGTGTGTGGGTTGCTACCGGAGATGGTGACTCGATGGCCATTGGCGGAAATCATTTTATCCATGTTATCCGTCGTAATGTCGACATCAACATTATGCTTTTCAATAACCAGATTTATGGTCTGACTAAAGGTCAGTATTCACCTACAACCCCCATGGGTATGGTGACAAAAACATCCCCACAGGGAACCATAGAACATCCTTTTACTGCCGGCGAACTCGTTTTGGGAGCTCAAGGAAGTTTCTTTGCCCGCGTAGTAGATACCGACGTAAAAATGATGACCGAAGTAATGTTTGAAGCAGCCCGTCACGATGGGACTTCTGTTGTTGAAATCATGCAGAACTGTATCATTTTTAATGATAAGACTCATGCGCTTATCACCGCCAAAGAAACCAAAGATGAATATCAATTGAAACTCCGTAATGGCGAGCCTATGATTTTTGGCGCTAACAGAGATAAAGGTATCCGTCTCAACGGAACACAACTTGAAGTAGTCACTATTGGCCAAAATGGTATCACCGAAAACGATCTGCTGGTTCATGATCAATATCAGCAGGATCCTGGCATTCATCTGATGCTGGCTAAAATGGCTCCACCCAAATACCCCATGGCAATGGGCGTTATCCGTTCAGCAAACTATCCTACCTACGATGATATGGTAGAAATGCAGATTGACTATGCCAAAGCAAACTCGAAAATTAAATGCATGGACGATTTACTGAACTCCGGTGAAGTTTTTGCCATCTGATTACGCAAATTCTAAAATATAAAAGAGGCTTTCGGGCCTCTTTTTTGTTTAATAGATGTTCCTTTTTCTGCCACAGATTGCACTGATTTTCGCAGAAAATTTATTTCAAAATGAATTCCGACCAATTTGAAAAATCTGTGTAATCTGCGAAATCTGTGGCAAATATTAAGACCATTATCTGACCCCAAAATATCTTACAACACTCGCTTTCCCCACATGACCGCCACCTTCGGACAATTCAATATCCTTTTCAAAACATTCTATTGCCCGCAAACCTTGTAATTCTTGCTCAAGTATTTGCTTTGAGATTAAAAGTGTTTCATCTTTTGGTCCCCCGGAATTGTTTTTCAGCTGCTCCGGGTTAAAAGCTTCTATGATCAATACTCCACCAGGCTTCAGAACTTTATAAATATTTGCATACACAATTTTTCTCAGTAGCGGGGACAGATGAAAATAAGTCATGGCTACGGCGTTGTAGGTATTTTCAGGATAAGTAAAATCTGAGATATTCAAAATATCAAAAACCATTTCGACCTTCATTTCTCGAGCCAGTTTGAACGCTTTTTCTTTCCCTACAACACTCAAATCAAAGGCATGTACATCCCAGCCCAACATCGCGGCATATACTGCATCCCGACCTTCACCAGCAGCTGGCACCAGTATTTTGCCCGGATTAAGCGTCGATATTTTTTCCTTGAAATAAACATTGGGTTCTTTACCAAAGACATAGTCTTCACGCTCATATCTCACATCCCAGGGACTGCCTTTTGTGTTCTCCATTTTTTCTTTCAAAATTAGTTATTGAAAGCGAATCGTCATCATTAAAAAGACTTAAAAATTCGTTAAGTTTCGTCGGTAAAAATATAGGGTTGGTATAACAAATTTTATTTTGTTTAGACTTCGTTGTACCTTTACTATTAATTATGAAGAAAGCCGTCTTTCTAGTTTATCTCGGTCTTTTTTCCTTTACCACCATGGCACAGGAGAAAAAAACAGCTATTGCCACAAGGGTGGAAACCGCTCCTGTACTGGATGGCAAGTTAAATGATGCCTGTTGGGACAACGCAACGCCTGCTAGCGACTTCATACAATACGGGCCTTATAATGGATCGCTGCCATCACAAAAAACGTTCGCCCGCTTTGTTTACGACGACATTGCGCTTTACGTTGGAATTATGTTGTACGATGATCATCCCGACAGTATTTTCAAGGAACTAGGTAAACGTGACGGACTGGAAACACTCAATGCCGATCTGGTCTCTGTGGATTTGCTTCCATATAACGACGGTCTAAATGCTTACGAATTTAAAATGTCGGCTTCGGGCGTTGTAAGCGACACCAAATATTCTCCTCTGGGTCAGTATCCTGCATGGGACGCCATTTGGGAGTGTAAAGTCAGTATAGTCGACAGTGGCTGGATTGCCGAAGTGCGAATTCCTTTTGCCGCTCTTAGGTTTCCCGACGCCCCCGAACAGATCTGGGGCATGAATATGTGGCGCAGTGTAAAACGCAATGGTCAATGGTCGACCTGGAATTTTGTAAATAAATCTCAAAACAATGTTTTTGCCGACTATGGCATTCTTAGAGGCATTAGAGACATCAAACAGGGAGTAAGACTCTCTGTTTATCCTTACATTTCGGGCTATACAGAAAAATTTCCCGGCAACGACAAAATTGATTACACAGCCAATGGAGGCATGGATCTAAAATATGGTCTGAGTGAAAGCTTTACCCTGGATGCCACCATGATTCCTGATTTTGGGCAAGTGCAATCTGACGACAAAGTGCTTAATCTTACCCCTTTTGAAATAAAATACAACGAAAAACGCCAGTTTTTTGTCGAAGGCACCGAAATGTTCAGCAAATGCGGACTCTTTTACTCCCGCCGTATAGGAGCTACTCCAAACGATTATTACAATGCCTACAATAGATCTGACACAAACGAATACGTTGTTAGTAATCCCGAAACCACCCGTATGATAAACGCTACTAAAGTTTCGGGACGCACTAAATCCGGTCTGGGTATTGGAATTTTCAACGCCATGACATCCAACACACACGCTGTCATTGGCAATAGCATTAACGACAATACTTATAAAGAGCTCACCCAACCTTTCACCAATTACAGTCTGATAGTATTGGATCAAAATCTGCCCAACAACTCGTACATTAGTCTGGTTAATACAAATCTCAATATACCCAACAACAATTACATCGCCAATGTTACAGGAACAGAGTTCAAAATTGGGAATAAAAAAAACAACTACACTATAGGCGGGACAGCAAACTTAAGTCAACATTACGTGCAAAATATCAGCGACTTATACGGCCTATTATATAAATTATCTTTAAACAAAGTCTCCGGGGCATTCCAGTTTCAAGTCTCAAGATATACGGCAGACGAAAAATACAACCCAAACGATCTGGGTTATTTGCAAAACAATAACGAAACTAACAATTCACTGACACTAAGCCATTCCTTATTGAAGCCAAAATACATTTTCCACGGATGGAACAATTCGCTCACAATCAATCATTCGGAACAATACACAAATCACAACTTTGTAAGTCTAACAGGAGATTTCACCTCCTATGCAAATTTTAAAAACTTTATGGCAGGACGCATTTCCATTTCAGCTTCTCCGTCGGAAATGATTGATTATTACGAAGCACGTTATCCGGGTGTAAAATTCGTTCGAAGTGGTTATCTTTACTGGGGAGCTGGATATGCCACCGATTCGAAGAAAAAAGTCACTTTTGAATCCAGTGTATCCTATATGACAACCAACGACAAAGTTCAAACCCAATATGAAATTGAAGTCAGTCCCAGAATCAGAATTTCGGATAAATTTCAGGTTTCCTATTATCTGGGATACATTTTTTCAAACGACGAATACGGATATCTGGACAGTTACTACATAGAACCTACATTTTTTCCCCCGGTCATCTTGTTTTGCAAACGCGATCTAACGACTATTACAAATCTACTGTCCTGCCAGTATACGTTCAACCCTCGTTCGTCTCTTAGTCTGCGTTGCCGTCATTACTGGTCAAAAGCTATCATGTCGGAAGTAGCAACACTAAACTCAGAAGGCAAACTGGAAAACTTTGTGCCCTACACCGGAGATAATATAAACTATAACGTTTTCAATACAGACCTACAATACATTTGGAATTTTGCGCCAGGCAGCGAACTATCTATAGTCTGGAAAAACTTTATCTCCAATGCAGATAATTATGCCGAACCGAATTTCTACAAGAACTTCAGCAACATGCTCAAGGAACCTCAAGGAAATAGTTTATCGGTTAAACTACTGTACTATCTGGATTACAATTACATTTTCAAACATTGATTAAATACGGCGGTTGGCTAACAGCTAATAGCATTCCCATTTCGCCTATCCAATAACCGGTTTTGGTATATAAAAAGCCCCTTTACATCGAATAGATTTTAGAAAAAGACTTTTAATTATTAATATTGTGTCATTGTTATAAATCTAATTCATATGAAAAAGCTAAGCCTAAAACGACTTTCCATTGTTATTCTTCTGATGGCGTTGTTTTCCTTCACTGGAAAAAGTCAGGAAATTATTCACGGATTTAAGCTGATTGAGAAACGTTTCGTAAAAGAAGTCAATGCCGACTGTTACTACTTTGAACATGTCAAAACCGGTGCTAAATTGTTGAAAATTGCTGCTAAAGACGATAATAAAACATTTTCAATAACTTTTACTACTTTGCCTGAGACAGATAACGGCATTGCACACATACTTGAACATTCTGTACTCAATGGGTCTAAGAATTTTCCGGTAAAAAGTCCTTTTGACGTTTTATCAAAAGGATCTATGAATACTTTTCTGAATGCCATGACTTCTAGGGATGCCACAAGTTACCCCTTTGCCAGCATGAACGAAAAAGACTATTTTAATCTAATGTATGTATACATGGATGCAGTCTTTAATCCCCTGCTATATACTGAGCCCCGAATTCTCAAACAAGAAGGCTGGCATTACGAACTAACTTCAGCAGATGCACCACTTACATACAAAGGAGTTGTATACAACGAAATGAAAGGTGCTTTTTCAAATCCTCAAAGAGAACACATGTCTTTCATTCTAAAAAGCTTATACCCTGATAATGTATATGGATGGGAGTCAGGCGGTCAACCAACAGCCATTACTACACTTACGCAAAAACAATTTGAAGATTTTCACAAAAAATACTATCACCCTTCCAATGCATACATTTTTCTCTATGGAGATGCAGACATGAATAAGGAATTAGAATTTATCGATTCGAAATATTTATCGAACTACAATAAATCGACCGAAAAAATTGCGGTAAAAGAGCAGAAAGCTTTTCCCGAAATGAAAAAACTTCATGCCTATTACCCTGTAATGGAAGGAACTCCGGTGAAAGACAAAACATCATTTTCCTTAAATTTTGTAGCCGGCATGGCCATGGATTATACAGAAAATATGAGTCTGAATATTTTAGCAGAAGTACTTGTCAATCAAGAATCGGCGCCCGTACGACTGGCACTTCAAAAAGCCGGCATTGGTCAGGATGTTTCTGCCATGAATCTCGATTACAGAAAATCTGGTTTTACTATTTTGGTTGAGAACGCCAATCCTGAAGATAAGGACAAATGTCTTGAAACTATCATGACCGCCCTAAAGGAAGTTGCAAAAAACGGGGTAAATAAAGAAGACCTTCAGGGGGTATTGAATCGTTACGAATTCAGGTATCGTGAAGGAAGTAATGCACAAAAAGGGATAACCTACCTTAACCGGGTAGAATCGGGTTGGGTTTTTGGAAACGACCCTTTCATGGGACTGGAATACGAGAAGCATTTATCAGCAGTTCGCAACGGCCTAAAAACAAGATACTTTGAAGGACTTATCGAAAAATATATGCTAAACAATACCCATGCCGCCTATATCACCTTCGAACCAAAGCCAGGTTTGGATAAAGAAAGAAATGAGCAGACAGAAAAAGAATTGCAGGCATATAAAGACAAATTGACTCCCGAACAAATCAAACAATTAGTCAAAGAAACAGAAGAACTGATTGTATATCAGAACACCGAAGACAGCCCCGAAGCTATAGCAACAATCCCCATGCTTTCGTTGTCGGACATCAATCCCACTTCGGCATATTTCACTTGCAAAGAAAGTTCTGTTGGCAAAAACAAAGTTTTGTATTACGATGAATTTACCAATGGTATAATCTATTCGAATCTAATGTTCGACCTCAGGGTATTGCCTCAGGAATTGATTCCCTACGCCTCTTTACTTTCAAGCATTGCCACATCCATGAACACCGATAAATACAGTTACGGCGATCTCAATCAGGCGTTGAATATGCACACCGGTAGCTTTAGCACATACGTTACAAGCTATATTGAAAACAACGACCAAAACCTGCTTCGTCCCTATTTTGTTGTCCGTTCGAAAATGATGAACGATAAAACAGATAAGATGTTTGAACTAACCCGCGAAGTTATTCTTGGATTAAAACTCAACGACAAAGAAAGATTAAAAGAAATCCTTTCACGTCAGCAGGCCCAACTTGAAAACCAGTTAGGTCGCGACGGTTATGGTGTTGCCTATGGAAGAATTAATTCGTACCTCACACCTCAGGGGATGTACGATGAATTATGCGAAGGATTGGAATATTTCTGGTTTTTAGATGACCTGACAACCCATTTCGACGAAAAATCGACTGAGATTATCGACAATCTGCAGAAAGTTGTTACCACTTTATTCGTAAAAGATAATATGATGGCAACGGTGACATGCGGCAATAAAGATTTCGCGACCTTCACTCAGGGATTGACAAATTTCAGCACCAAACTTCCGGCAACTGCTCCTGTTTTAAAATCATGGAATCTCAAACCTGAAAACAAAAAAGAAGGCATTATAACGACCTCCAAAGTACAATACGTTTTTTCCGGTTACGACATTAACAAACTGGGATACAAGTGGGATGGAAAAATGAGAGTGATGAATCAGATACTTTCGACAGACTTTCTGTATACTCAGATTCGTGTCGTTGGTGGCGCCTATGGAGGAAACAGTCGAATTTCAAGCGATGGACTCATGTTTTTCAGTTCCTATCGCGACCCCAATCTCAAAAACACGCTGGATGTATACGACAAAGCAGGAGATTATCTTGATAAATTTGAGGCCGACGAAGCTACCATGACGCGCTATATCATTGGAACAATATCCGAACTGGATGCACCACTTACCCCACAGCAAAAAGGAAATATTTCTTTCGCCTTCTATTTTAACAAACGCAGTAAAGAAGACGTTCAACGTGAACGTACAGCCATATTACAGACCAAAGCAGCAGACGTGAAAACCTATGCAAAAATGATTCGCGATGTAGCTGCACAGAAAGTCATTTGTGTTTATGGAAACACAGAAAACATTCAGGCAGAAAAAGGACTATTTAAACAGATTATTAAAATTAAATAAGACCAAAATGTAATATAGTTTTTTCCAGGAGTTAAAAAGAGGTCTGTTTAAAAGACCTCTTTTTTTACTATTTCAATATATTAATATACAGCGCTTTACCAGCTTGTCAATAATAGAGAATGACCATATTTTCAATCAAAAATATTTTTCTCCAACATGACTCTTATTTTGAAAAAAGTAGTCTCTCCACAAAATTGTCAAATTTTAATCAACAAAAAAAACTGTTGATATCTTCACCTTTTAAACATTGTTTTGTTAAAAATGGCATACGGTCGGATAGTTTGTCCGGCAAATAAATAACTAATTTTGTCCCCTTAATACTTATGTAAAATGGGAAAAGTAATTGCTTTAGCCAATCAAAAAGGGGGCGTCGGAAAAACCACTACCGCTATCAATCTGGCAGCCAGTATGGCCGTCCTCGACTATAAAATTCTAATTATTGACGCCGATCCTCAGGCCAATGCTACATCGGGTATGGGTTTCGACCTAAAAACAATAAAAACAAGCGTATATGAATGCCTTGTAGACGACATAGATCCCAAAAATGTGATACTTGAAACGCAGATGAAAAATCTGTGGTTACTTCCTTCGCATATTGATCTGGTAGGTGCTGAGATAGAAATGCTCAACCAACCTTCGCGTGAGAAGAAGATGAAGAATATGATAGACAAGATCAAAGACGACTACGATTTTGTTTTTATTGACTGTTCTCCTTCACTGGGGCTCATTACGGTGAATGCTCTTACTGCATCCAATTCTATTATCATACCTGTTCAGTGTGAATATTTTGCATTGGAAGGTTTAGGCAAGCTGCTGAACACCGTAAAAATCATTCAGCGTCAACTGAATCCTGAGCTCGAGATCGAAGGATTTTTGCTCACGATGTTTGATTCCCGTTTGAATCTTTCCAATCAGGTATTGGAAGAAGTCAGAAAACACTTTCAGGATATGGTCTTTGATTCTGTCATAAGTCGTAATGTTAAATTGGGAGAAGCACCCAGTTATGGCAAACCGGTTATTCTGTACGATGCTGCTTGTGCTGGTTCCACCAACTACCTGAATCTGGCTCGTGAGGTATTGCAAAAAAATGAAATGACAAGAATTAATAACGACGAAAAAATACTGAACGGATGAATGCAAAAAAGAATGTATTAGGCCGCGGCCTGGGAGCGTTGATTGAAGATGCAGGCTCCCGGACAGAGTCCGGAAACACCCGTGAAATTTACATAACACAAATTGTTGCCAACCCTTTCCAACCCCGCACAAAATTTGACGAAGAGAGTTTAAAGGAACTGGCAGCTTCTATTGAGAGAATCGGCATTATTCAGCCCGTCACTGTCAGGAAGACAGGAGAAGACCAATATCAGCTTATTTCCGGCGAGCGTAGGTTTCGTGCCTCACAGTTGGCAGGTCTGACAACCATTCCCGCCTATGTCCGCGAAAGCGACGATACCGGTATGCTCGAAATGGCTTTAGTTGAAAATATTCAGCGCGAAGATCTTGATGCCATCGAAATCGCTTTATCCTATCAACGCCTTATCGAGGAATGTCAACTGACACAAGAAACCATGAGCGAAAGGGTCGGTAAAAAAAGAACGACGGTTACCAACTACCTGCGTCTACTAAAACTTCCTCCCGAAATTCAGTTGGGTATTCGTGAAGATAAAATCAGTATGGGGCATGCCCGCGCACTGGTCAGCATAGAAGACACCGACACTCAGATAATGCTGTTTGAGCAGATACTACGTTACGACTTTTCGGTTCGTCGCATCGAAGAAATAGTCAGGAACCTCAGTCACGAACAGGAAGAGAAAAAACCCCGCCGTAAAAAAAGTACTTCACAAAAAGAAGCTCGGTCGAAAATAGCAGCCAGCCTTGGATGCAAAGTCACCATCAACGCTAAAGACAATGGCACTGGGAAAATCACCCTGGCTTTTAATAATCAGGAAGAATACGAAAAACTGGTAGAAAAACTCAGTAAAAACTAATATTTTGAATAAACTAAGAATATCCAGAAAAACTGCATACTTTGCTCATGCTCTGGCTATTCTTTTTTTTATTTCCATATCTTCCTTCGCTCAAACAGATACTTCGCTGAACAAAAAAACGACCGATACCACTCAGGTAAAAAAACATTCTCCCGGCCGTGCCACATTATATTCGACCATCATCCCCGGCCTGGGTCAGGCATACAATAAAAAATACTGGAAGCTACCCATAGTTTACGCAGGTATTGGAGGATGTGCTTACATGGCAGGGTTCCATCAGTCCCGCTATAACGCCTTCAGAGACGCCTGGAATGAGCTGAATTCGACCAACCCCAGCGGTTCTATCGAATTCGATGGATACACCTACACATTAGAAGGATTAAGTACTGGAAAAACCTATTACCGCAGAAACCGGGATTTATTTGTTATATTTACCGCCGGAGTTTATCTCCTGAATATTGTAGATGCCAATGTGGACGCCCATTTATACGATTTTGATATCAGCGACGATCTGTCGCTTCGCATTCAGCCAGCCCTTATTCCCATGGCAAACTATCCATTTACCGGTACCGGTTTTTCATTTAAATTTAGTCTGAAATGAAAAGATTTTCCTTTATCCTTTTTCTATTCCTCGCCCCCTGGGTATGCTCCGCGAATCAAGGTCGTACGGACGATTCGTTAAAAGTACTCCAGGATGTAAACATTGAAGATTTTACCAACTCGCTAGATAGTCTTCTGAACAAATGGTATGTGCAAAACACACTGCGATTAAACAATCAGGAAAATGACTTTTACCTGGCCAGCGACTCTTTTACCAATCCCATTTTTTCGGACACCATCATGATGGAAAGACTTAAGAGTATTAATTGTTATGTCGAACTATCCTATAATGAAATCGTACAGAAATTTATAGACCTATACTCTATTAAAAGAAAAAGACTGGTCGGTATTATGATGGGCCTCTCCGATTATTACTTTCCTATTTTCGAAGAAGCACTTGATGAATATGGCGTTCCCCACGAGCTTAAATATCTGCCCATCATAGAATCCGCTCTTAATACTCAAGCTGTTTCTCGAGCAGGAGCTACCGGATTATGGCAGTTTATGTACTCAACAGGTCGCATGTACAATCTCAAAATCAATACTTTTGTAGATGAAAGACGCGATCCGGTATTGGCCAGCAGAGCAGCTGCCCGTTATCTGAGCGATCTATACAAAATATACAACGACTGGCCATTGGCTATTGCAGCGTACAACTGTGGTCCAGGAAACGTAAACAAAGCCATCAAACGTTCAGGAAAAACCAGTTATTGGGAAATTTATAATTACCTGCCCCGAGAAACCCGTGGCTATGTTCCAGCTTTTGTTGCAGCCGTTTATGTCATGAATTATTACAAAGATTACAATATTGTTCCCGTTAAAATTGAATATCCCATTTCTACTGATACACTTATGTTAACTCAACAAGTGCATTTCGGACAAATTACTGCGGTATTAGGACTTACTCCAGAAATCATCCGCGACCTCAACCCACAATATAGAAAAGATATTGTTCCAGCTGTTAATGACACCTTACCCTTGCGCCTGCCTTCAGATTACAGTCTAAAATTTATTGGTTTACAGGATTCCATTTTTAATTATGCCGACTCGCTGTATTTTAAAAGTTTTTATGCTGAAGTTCCCAATGGGAAAAATCGCAGTATTAGTAAACCATATACCAGTAGTGTGAAAAATGGAGAAGAGGTGGTTTATGTTGTCAGAAGTGGCGATAACCTTGGCGCTATTGCCCAGAAGTATGGCGTAACTGTTTCTCAGATTAAAGACTGGAATGGATTGAATTCTAATAATATTCGGGTAGGTCAAAAACTTGATATTTATTCACGTAAAGGAAAATCTCAGACAACAAAAACAACAGCTACCACTCAAAACAATAACGAAAGTGGTGGAAATTCAGCCCAAACAAGTGCATCTACCATTAACACCAATAATCTGGTGTATTATACGGTAAAATCGGGGGATAATTTCTGGTCTATTTCGCAAAAATTTCCAGGTGTTACCAATACGGAAATTATGGAATGGAATGGCATTACAAATGCCCGCAGTTTAAAGCCGGGACAGAAATTAAAAATTTACAAAAAATAGGCAATTCTGTAGTATGTCACCTTTTCGCAGCCTGCTTTTTATTCTCTGCGTGCTTACCTTTCTTTTCCTAATAGCATGGGCTGTTCCAGCGGGAGGAATTCACATTGGAAAACTCGAACTCAATTTCCCTACGCTTCAGAATATTCTTAACCCAGAGAATGTGGAATATGCAGACATCACAAAGATCATTAGTGATACGACGCAAGAAAAAACAGACTCAACACTGGCCGAACTGAAAGAAATTCCCGACTCCCTTTTCGCACAAACCATTTCCGACATTTTGCATCCTTTACAGTGCGTCGACAGTCCCGGTACAGCATTATGGCCATTCTACGAACAACTTCTAAACAACAAAGGTCTCATCCGCGTCATTCATTACGGCGACAGCCAGATTGAAGGAGACAGGATAACAGGTTATCTGCGTCAACGTTTTCAGGAACGTTTTGGTGGAGGAGGCGTTGGTTATATTCCTGCTGTGAAGGTCGAAAATGTCAGTCTGGCCGTCGAGATAGAAAATACAGGCGACTGGAAAAGGTACACTATTTATGGAAAAAGAGATACCAGCATTCAACATAAAAAATATGGTTTCGCCGGCTCTTTTGCACGGTTCTCACCTCTTGCCATAGATTCGGCTCATACAAAAGATCCTTATGAAGCTTCGTTAATGATTAGCCCCAACAGCTCATCATACAAGAATTGTTTTGCGTTCGACAAATTCAAACTGCTTCTAAATACTTCCACCAAGCCTGTTATTGCCGAACTTTCGACCAACGATAGTCCCGCCGATTTTAAAATACTATCTGCCAACGAAGGCTATCAAGTAGCCGAATGGGATATCCCACAAAACTGCAAACAAATAAAGCTAGACTTAACATCAGAGTTGAGTCCCGATATACTGGGTATGTTTTTGGATAAATCTACGGGCATTGCTTTCGACAATATTCCTATGCGTGGTAGTTCCGGCACCGACTTTACGCGAATGGACTTTTCGTTACTTAGCAATATTTACAAGGATCAGAATGTGGGACTCCTTATTTATGAGTTCGGCGTAAATGTTGTTCCCGGTGAAAAGGACGACTATAGTTTTTACGAAAACTGGGTATACTCCCAATTGGTCTTCCTAAAAAAACTGACACCTAATGTATGCATTCTTGTTATTGGTGTGTCTGATATGTCAAAAAAATCGGGCGAAAACTACGTCTCATGGCCTAACATTGTAAAAATCAGAGACGCTCAAAAGAAAGCCGCATTCCGTGCTGGATGTGCCTTCTGGGATATGTACGAAGCCATGGGCGGAGAAAATTCCATGCCTTCGTGGGTCAATGCCGACCCTCCTTTGGCGGGCCCCGATTACACCCATTTTAATCCCAACGGAGCCCGGATTATTGCCCGACTATTATACAAAGCCATGATGTACGATTACGAAACCTATGCCCGCAAACATCCCCCCGTACAGACGCCATGAGAATATTTTTATACCTCTTTTCCCTTTTACTTTTCAGTTCGCTCTGCAGCGCACAGGACATCCCTTTTGGGGATTATCAGCAGGCCTACCCTTTTTTAAATACAAAAGAAAATAAACTGATACTTCCCAAAGACAATCAAGCGCTGGAGTCTTTTTTCTCCAAACTGACCGAGATGCAAAAAAAAGGGAATACAAATGTAAGAATGTTACATATTGGAGACTCGCATATTCAGGCTGATTTCTTTTCAGGTCGCGTAAGGCAGCGGTTTCATCAAACATTTTATGGTTGCAATGCAGGACTAGAACTGGTTTTCCCCTATAAAACAGCCAAAACCAATGGATCCTATCTTTACGCCATTGAAACTGGTGGAGAATGGACATCTTGTCGAAATATTCTTTCTGGTGCCGCTGGCTGTAATCTGGGCATCACAGGAATCTCTGTCACCACAGCCGACTCCGCTGCATGGTTCTCCATCCGTATGCGAAAAAAACTACCCCTGAGCTACGACTTTAATCAGATAGCCATTTGCACTAGCATAGACTCAGTAAAATCCTTCAATATTTCTGTCCCCGGCTTCGAACACCAAAAAACGGACACTACCGAAACCTATGTCTGTCATTTTTTCAAGTCAGATGCCTATGTCGACAGCACCTGTATTTTTGTAGCGAAGTCTGACAGCATGCAAAAACAAGTTACAATAAACAGCGTACTTTTAGGCACTGGAGATCCGGGGATAATTTACAATTCAACAGGCATTAACGGAGCAGATGTCGCAGCCTATCTACGCTGCCCCATGTTTGGTCCTCAACTGAAGGTGATGAGTCCGGAACTTGTTATTATTTCTCTCGGTACCAACGATTGCTACATGGAAAACTGGGACAGTGCCCTTTTCGAAAAAAACCTAGATAGTTTTGTCGCCCTCATTCAAAAAACACTGAACAACCCGGCCATTATTCTCACTACTCCCGGTGATCATTTCCGCAAACGCAAATATTACAATACCAACTTATATGTTGCCCGCAACATCATTTTCAGAATAGCTGAAAAACATCAGACGGCTATTTGGGACCTTCATACGATTATGGGAGGATACAAATCCATACTCGACTGGGTTAGCAGTGGATTGGCCGTAAGGGATAAAATACATTTTACCAAAGAAGGATATTTTCTGCAGGGCGACCTGCTTTTCGAAGCCATTATTTCGGCCTGGTCTGATTTTATAACTAAAGATTATGCTGCTCGATAGATTATTAGCCTGGATGCTTTACAACCCGAAAGAGCCCATGCTCTTTACCAGTCTTTATTTCTGGATTTTCTTTGCTGTGGTGATGGCAGGTTATTCTTTGGTATACAAGCATAAAGCTTCCAGAAACATCTATCTCTTTATTTTCAGTCTATTTTTTTATTATAAATCGGGGGGGTACTATTTTTCTTTATTGATATTTTCGACCATCGTAGATTATATCATCGGCTTGTTGATTGGACGAACCGAATCCAAATTAAAAAGATTAATGCTAGTTACCACCAGTGTAGTTATCAATTTATTGGTGCTGGCCTACTTCAAATACGCATATTTTTTCACAGATATTGTAAACAGTGTTTTTCACACCCAATTGGAAGTACAAAACCAACTGGCAGTATGGACCAACTTCACTTTTGGAACCTCGCTGGATATCACCACCATTATCCTGCCTGTGGGAATTTCGTTTTACACTTTTCAAACCATCAGTTATTCGATAGACGTTTACCGAAAACGACTCGAACCGGTAAAAAACATTCTGGATTTCGGCTTTTATGTCTCCTTTTTTCCACAACTTGTTGCTGGACCGATTGTTAGAGCGGCCGAATTCATTCCTCAATTATACAAGAATTATAAAATTAGCTATGCCGAATTCGGACATGCCATATTCCTGATACTTAATGGTCTGATTAAGAAAATGATTGTCAGCGATTATATTTCAGTGAATTTTGTAGACAGAATATTTGACAATCCCGCAGCCTATTCGGGATTCGAAAACCTGATGGGAGTTTATGGTTATGCCATACAGATTTATTGCGATTTCAGCGGATACACCGATATTGCCATAGGAGCAGCGCTCTTGCTGGGCTTCAGGCTTCCTCTGAACTTTAATTCGCCCTACAAAGCCGCTTCCATCACCGATTTCTGGCGACGCTGGCACATCTCCCTCTCTTCCTGGTTGCGTGATTATCTGTATATTTCCTTAGGGGGAAACCGGAAAGGAAAAATAAGGCAAAATATCAATCTTATGCTAACTATGTTGCTGGGCGGTTTGTGGCATGGAGCCCATATCCGATTCATCATTTGGGGAGGAATACACGGACTTGCGCTCGTCCTCGACAAACTGGGAAAATACCTGAATCCCATCCCCAAAAAGCACAAGCTTTTCCGACGAATTGCCGGACTGGTATTTACTTTCCATGTTGTTTGTCTCGCCTGGATATTTTTCCGGGCCAAAGACATGCATGCCATACAAACCGTGCTAACACAAATTACGAGTTCATGGAACCTTCGTCTTATACCAGAAATTATTTCGGTTTACGGTAATATATTTGCCATTATTGTCATTGCATTTGCCATCCACTGGCTGCCCTCCCGTTTCAAGGAAAAATACCGGGGATGGTTTATCCGCACCCATTGGTCGCTTAAAGCATTGATTGCCGTTTTCGCCATTGTCCTTATTTATCAGTTCCGGACTGCAGGAATACAACCTTTTATTTACTTCCAGTTTTAAAGACAAAGACCTCCAATACAAAGACCTCCAAGGTCTTTGAGATAATATTTTAATGTCGTACAGACCTTGGAGGTCTGTATTGGAGGTCTGCCTAAAAATCTGCCTTATCAACCTTGGCATGTGAATAAATAAAAATGGCTTACCTTATTATAGAATCAGGGGAGGTTATATTTGTAAAATATCGAAAAGGGATCGTGTCATGAGGTATTTGCGTTTTGTAATTATTTGTTTTATAGTTTTTGTTTCATTTCAGAAAGTTTCGTCACAGGCATGGTTCGACGGGAAAAGCCGCGCCTGGGCAGATACTCTGATGAAGGTCATGACCCTGGATGAAAAAATTGGACAATTATTTATGGTGCCTGTTTTTCCGGATAAAGACCAGAAGCACTACGACAAAATCGTTGACCTTGTAAAGACATACAATATTGGAGGAGTAATTTATTTCAAAAGCGGGCCCGTAAAACAAGCGTTAATGACCAATATGCTCCAGTCGTATAGCCGTATTCCGCTCTTTGTTTCTCTGGATGCCGAATGGGGACTGATTATGAGAATGGACAGTACCATGCAGTTTCCTTTGCAAATGACACTGGGAGCTATACAGGATAAAAGTCTGATTTATGAAATGGGACAAAGCATGGCTCACCAATGTAAAAGAATGGGGATACACATTAGCTTTTCGCCCGTAGCCGACATAAACAACAATCCCAAAAATCCCATCATCAACCTCCGCTCTTTTGGCGACAGTAAGACAGAAGTCACCGAACGTGCTTACCAGTATATGAAAGGATTACAGGATGGGGGCATGATTGCTGTTCTGAAACACTTTCCAGGCCATGGGGATACCCATACCGATTCGCACAAAGACCTTCCTGTTCTGGATTTCGACAGAAAAAGACTAGACAGCCTGGAACTCTACCCTTTTCGGGAACTTATTAAAAGAGGTGCCACTGGCGTTATGGTCGCCCATCTTTTTGTCCCTGAACTAGATAAAACTAAAAACACTGCAACAACTCTCAGTCGATCGGTAGTAACCGATTTGTTAAAAAACGAACTGGGATTCAAGGGTCTTGTTTTTACCGATGCATTGAACATGAAAGGGGTGGCGAAATTCAACAAACCCGGCGAAGTTGACTTAAAAGCCTTACTGGCCGGAAACGATGTTCTGGTATATACCGAAGACGTTCCCAAGGCGGTAGAACTGATAAGAAATGCCATCCTCGTAGACAGCACCCTGAGTTTAGCAGAACTCGAAGAACATACCCGGAAGATACTGATGGCGAAATATTATGCTGGTTTGAACTCCTATTCACCTGTGGATCTAACAAATTTGCATAATGATCTCTTTAAAGCAGAAGACATCTGGATAAACCGTAAACTGGCCGAAAACGCTGTAACGCTAGTCCGTAACAACGACGAAATCCTCCCTCTTCAAAACCTCGACACTTTACGTATTGCCTGTGTTTCGTTGGGTATGCGCACCGAATACGATTTCTGGAAAAGTCTGGGAGAATATGTAGTTGCCGACACTTTTTCTATAGACAAAAGTGCCAATAAATTGTATTACGACTCGATGCAAAATCTTTTAAGTAGTTACAATCTGGTTATACTGTCTATTTCACAAACCAACCGTTATAATTACAACAGTTTTTCTTTTCCCGAAGAAGCGGTTAATTTTATCAATACCCTGCCGACAAAACAAAAGACCATTTTGGTGCTTTTCTCCAGTCCCTACAGTCTTTCGGTATTGACCAATCCCTTGTCATTTCAGTCTATCGTTATGGCATACGAACCCCTATCCACGCTTCAGGAATTTGCAGCACAAGGCATAGCCGGAGGAATAGGGTTTAAAGGAAAACTGCCGGTAAATGTGACCTCTTTATTCGAGAGAGGATTTGGTTTGGAGACAAAACCTATACGTCTAAAATATACATGTCCCGAAGAAATCGGATTAACTGCTCTATCCTTAGCTTCGGTTGATACATTAATTGCAAATGCCATTGAAGAAAAAATGTTCCCCGGCTGTCAGGTGTGGGTTTCCTACAAAGACAAAGTTATTTTCAATAAATCGTATGGTTATTTAACTTACGACCAGACAGAACCGGTGACAAATGAACATTTGTACGACATTGCCTCGTTGACAAAAATTATGGCATCGGCACCCGCCCTCATGAAAATGTACGACGACAATAAGCTTACCCCCGAAACACAAGTGTCTGATCTTCTTAAAGAAACCCAAGGAACGAATGTAGGTCAATTAAAAATGGGAGATATCATGTCGCATCAAGCAGGGTTAAAAGCGTGGATTCCCTTTTTTAAAGCATACGTAAAAACAGAGCCGTTACGAGAAAAGTACTTCACAAAAACACCTGATTCAATTCACCAGATACACGTAGCCGATAGCATGTATGCTTCCATTGGGCTGATCGATTCGGTGTACCACAGAATTTACAATTCGGACATCAGCAATAAAAAGACCTACCTCTACAGTGACATGGGCATGTATCTTGTTCCTAAAATCATTCAGGAATCGTATCACCAGTCTTTGGATGAATTTCTAAAAACGAAGTATTACTCCAAGCTGGGATTGACTAAAATGTTGTATCATCCACTCGACAAATATCCAATAGCCCTCATTGCTCCGACAGAAAATGACACCAGTTTTAGGAAGCAGGTGATCAGAGGATATGTTCACGATCAGGGAGCAGCGCTCATTGGAGGTATGAGCGGTCATGCAGGCCTTTTTGCCAATGCCAGTAGCGTAGGTGTTATGATGAATCTTTATCTTAATGGTGGCAGTTATGGTGGCGCTGAAATTCTGAAAAGAGAAACAGTTACTCAGTTTACATCCTGCTATAATTGTCCTACAAACAGGCGTGGACTTATATTCGACAAGCCTATGTTTGGTCACGATCAAGGGAAACGAATCACAAGTCCCCTTTCCTTCGGGCATTCTGGTTTCACCGGAACCTATGCCTGGGCAGATCCAAAGACTGAAATTGTGTATGTTTTTCTTTCAAATCGTGTTTATCCAGATGCTGAAAATAAAAAGATTCAGGATGCTGGAATTCGAACTAAAATTCTGGAAATATTTACGAATAAAATCAAAGAGGCAGAAGCCAACAAATAAACGGTTAAATTATTTGCATGATCACTCTTAAAGAACTACCATTCAAGTTCCTTTAAACCCTCGCGAACTATTGTGATCTCATCACTAGTACAATCAACAACAGCTGTAGCAATATAGTTTCCGTAACCACCATCAATCACAATATCAACGCGATCTTCGTATTTCTCGTGTATCAACTCGGGATCGGTAGTATATTCGACCATATCTTCCTCATCAATCACGGTTGTTGAAATGATAGGATTTCCCAGTTCGCGGACTATTTCGCGCGCAATATTATTTGCCGGAACACGTATTCCTATGGTTTTTTTCTTGTTCATTTTCAATAAGCGAGGCACATTACTATTTGCTTCGAGAATAAAAGTAAAAGGGCCGGGCAGATTTTTTTTCATTAATTTGAATACCGAATTATCCAGCTGTTTAGTAAACTCACTAATATGGCTCAAATCGTGACAAATAAGACTAAACTGAGCTTTTTCCGGATTGATGTTTTTAATCTTTGCAATGCGTTCTATGGCTTTTTGTTGATTCATATCGCAGCCAAAAGCGTAAATACTATCTGTAGGATATATGATTACACCGCCGTTTTTAAGGGTGTCGACAATCGTTTGAAGGATTCTGGGATTGGGGTTTTCTCCGAAAAGTTTGAGCAGCATTTTTTTAATTAAATTTTATGAAGTAAGTAAAAATAAAAAAGGCTGCCCCAAAGGACAGCCTTTTAAACTTATGATTTAACTATTTTACCAAGTTAATCTGGAAAGTACGAACTTCGTCGTTATTTCTAACTTTTACAAGATACATACCTTTAGCAAGATTACTAATGTCGATAGATTTTGTGAATGATTCGCTCATTAGTTTATTTCCAACTAAGTCATAAACAAACACTTCGCTGGCAACTTCGTTAATATTAATGATTCCCGTTGTAGGATTAGGGAAAACATTGATAGTTTTATTAGAAGATACATTTACATTGCTGTTAGTTGAAAAATCAACCAATACATCATCTAAAAGAATGTAATACATGTCAGCATCACTGTAAGCCATAAATCCAATGTAATAAATTCCGGTTGTAGGAACAGTAAAGTCTGTAGTTGATACAGTAAAATCTGTAGTAATAAATTCACCTAGGTCAACAATTTGCTGAGTCATAGCTGTACTTGAATTAGATGTTCCAATGAAAACTTTTAATTTTTCAGGATAAGTTTCATCATAAGCAGCATAACTAAAGTCTAATTTATAGTTTTGACCAGCATTTAAATTTAAGCAAGTAGTATATAAATAATCCTCGCCAGCATTTGTTGCGTCATAAGAATAAACAGCTCCAGCTGTTCCACCTACGCCACCATCTGTGTAAATTCCCCATGTGCTACCATCACCGTTAGCATCTTCGATAGACCAACCCATAAGTTCAGCAGCAGTTTCGAAACCTGAAGAATAAGGTATTGTAGCAGCAGCCATATTCATTACTGTAAGTGTATCAGAGTTATTATTAGCATTAGCATCACCAGTTAAAGTTGTATAAGCAACAATTTCGTAGGTGTTATCGGCTGATAAATCAGCAGTAGCAGTAAAAGTGTAATCGTAAGTTCCACTAGGAGCAATAGCAGCTGTAACAGTTTCAGTTACGGGAGTTCCACCGTTAATTTTATAGGAAACGTCTAAAGTAGAGATAGCGGCTGTACCAAAATTTTTAATAGTAACAGTAATTGCTTCTGTACTTGATAAGTCACATGAAGAATATATAGGAGCAATTGCAAAAATTCCAGCATCATCAGCGGCGCAACCTGATCCAATATTCTCAACTACTAAAGTTTCGGTAAATGAACCTGCAACGGTACTTCCACCAACCTGAGTTGAGTTATAAAGAACTTCTACATAAGCAGGATCTTCCATACCATCTGCATCATAAACAACAACATTGTAACACTGATTTGAAAAAACACAAACTGTTTCTGTAATTTCAACATCCCACTGCCAAGGGATATGACGTACCTGAACGGTATCAGAAGTAAGGTTATTTAATACCCACCATTCTTGTTCACCATTTGAATCCGTTAAAGTATGGATCTGAATATTGGCATCAGAGCTTACTACAGATTGTGTCAATGTATTATTAGAAGCAACGGCATCGTTTGTAATAACTAATCCAAATACTAAAGCATAAGTATTTAATGTAGACATATCTACAGGGGTTGTAAACGTATAATCCAAATAATTACCCGGAGTAATAGTTGAACTTACGGTTTCGACAACAGGAGTTCCACCATTTAAGGTATAGGAAACATTGAAGCCGGTTAAATCAGTTCCACCAAAATTTTGAATACGTACAGTTATATTCTCAGTAGCTGTTAAAGAACAAGATGTAGCGTTTGAAGGAGAAATAACAGATACTAATCCGCCATCGGTAGAAGTTTCTTCATAAACCTGAACATCGTCAAGATTCATACGGAACATATCAGTACAACCAAAATGCACCCATGCTAAACGGATAGTAGTTCCAGCATAAGCAGAAAGATTGACTTTTCTGTTTAAATAATTGTTTTGAGCAGCGGGTCCGGCAGTTAATACTTCTTCATAAGCATTTACTGTAAAATCACTTGCAGCAGTACCTCCAGTAGGAGAAACCATTAATTTGTATTTTTCAGCTGGCCATGCCTGATCTTGAGCTCTTACCCAATAATCAACATAAATAGTTCCTGTTGCAGTTGTTAAATTTATCGCAGGAGAAATTATGTAATTGTTTGGAGTTACAGCTCCTACACCACTAATCCATGATGCTGATGTAGCACAATTAGCGCCAGAATGAGGACCAACAGCTACGATAGACCAGGTATATGTATCTCCGTCTACATCAAGTGCAGACCAACCTATGGCGGTTAAATCTGTACCAGCATCAAAACTCTCTGTTAAAAAAACTGCTTTAGTTCCTTTAAAAGATGATTGAGGTTGTTCTTTAGCAAAATTGCTAGTAAAATTCTTTTTACCTCTTTTTGCTTCCATTTTTGTGCTGAACTGACCAAAAACAGTTACAGTGACAAAAGCTAAGGTTAATAATAAGTAATACTTCTTCATACTTTGTTTGATTTAAAATTATTAGCTGCAAAAATACGCTTTTTTGGAATATGAAATATTATCCAATTATTATTTTATTAACAAGAGTTAATATCTCCTCCTGAATAGCAAGTCCTTTATGCTCAATATCGGATGAATCTGACAATATTTTGCCAACAAAGTCTTTGTCAGAAAGTCCAGCTGCATTTATTTTTACATTCAGGTGGGCTCCTCTTATTCCAGCCACAGCCGCCAATGCGCCTACGCCTGCATCTGAGACGGAGTTCGGATTGCCCATTTCGGCCATAGCTCTAATTACCTCTAATGCTTCAAAACAAGCTTTCATGGTTCTAAACGGAACTTCGGTAGCGTACTTAGTAGCCTCCTGAATGGCATTTTTCCGTGCTGCTTTTTCAGCGTCGCTGGCTTTTGGTAAGCTAAATGCATCCATTATTCTATTAAAAGCAGCGGTATCTTCGTCGATAAGTTTCAGCAACAAATCGTGATAGTATTTGCCTTTATCAGCCCAGTTGGAGAACTCTTCCCAACGATCATCCCATCCGGCTTTGTGTGAGGAAAGATTGGCCACCATAGTTGCCAGAGCAGCTCCCATCGAACCCATACATGCAGCAACTGAGCCACCACCCGGAGCGGGAGATTCGCTGGCTGTTTCATGAACAAAACCGGTGATTGTATAATCGACAAGTTTTTTTGTTTTTTTGTCTTCGAGAATGTATTCGATAATTTTTTTATCGGCATCAAAAGGATAAAGTTCGTCCAGACCTAAAGATTTAACGGCAATCTTAATAATCTCTTTATCAGAAATTCCTGTCGAACGATTTTGTTTTTTCAGGAAATATTTACCTGCGTCGAGCATTGCTTGTAAAGGGAGAACACCCACGATTTCGGAACCTGTTACGCGAAGTCCTCTTTCATTTGCTTTTCTACAGGCTTCTTCAAAGGCAATGTGCATGGGAGTTACGGTAATGTCGGTCAGGTTAATTGAAATCTGAGCAATGCCAAACTCTTCGATAAACCAGCCAATAGCTTTTACCGATTTAAGGGAACCGGGAGTCCATATTTCTTTTCCATTTTCATCGACTTTTATTTTACCTGTCACAGGATTTCCTTCGCGAACTGGGCGACCTTTTTCGCGGATATCAAAGGCCACCGCATTGGCACGACGGGTAGAGGTCGTATTCAGGTTGACATTATAAGCCACTAAAAAATTGCGTGCAGAGACAGCTGTAGCTCCCATTTCGGGCACAAACTGAGCAGGACCAAAATCTGGTTTCCAGTTGGGATCAGCTAATTTGGCCTGTAATCCTTCATATTCGCCAGAACGCACTTTAGCCAGATTTCTGCGATCGGGGCTCTGTGCAGCAAATTCGTAGCAATACACCGGATATTGTAACTCCTCACCCAAACGTTTTGCCAACTTGCGGGCATATTCAACTGTTTCTTCCATCGTAATATTTGCCACGGGGACCAAAGGACAAACATCCATGGCGCCAAAGCGGGGATGCGCTCCTTTATGTTTGGTCATATCGATTAACTCTTTGGCCTTTCTGGCAGCACGGAAAGCAGCTTCGCAGACTTCTTCGGGACTTCCGACAATAGTAACTACTGTACGATTGGTGGCTGCTCCGAGATCAACATCTATCACCTTCACGCCCTGCACTTTTTCCATTTCATCCGTAATCTGCTTAATGATGGTCATGTCGCGACCTTCGCTAAAATTTGGTACACATTCGATGATTTTCTTTTCCATATGATTTGTTTTAAAATGAATATCCTATTCCAAAATGAAAATTAAACATACTGCCCGGCCCAGTAGAAAGCCATAAGAAATCACTATCAGAGTAATATACGGCATTGTCTTTACTCTTGAATTCGGGGCCTAAAAAGGGCATATATTTATATCCGCCAAAAAAATCCCAATAACGCATTTTACGATTTTGGAACTGATAACCAAAAGCAAAGCCAACACCTAAGCCAACAAAATCGGCTGTTTCTTTAAAAGTCTTATATTGCGGATCTTCTTCTGCAAATCCATTATTATATTCAATGTTCGAAGAAAAATAACCGGCACTCAGCTTTGCCTGAAGATATGCTCCACAAGGAGATGCTTCGGAAAGGTAATACCGGGCAAAAGGTTCGATACAAAAGCCCTTGAAATTTGCGTAGTACAGATTTAAAAAGGTACCATACGAGAACTCTGTCTTGTAAGGAAATTCGACTTTGACCCTGACTTTATTCGCAAATCCCATCGGAGCATAGGATAAAATTCTGTTTTCCTGACTGTGAACAGGGCTTTGAAATAACATGAACAATAAAATAATATTTACGCTGAAATATAATTTTTTCATCTCAAGCGGCTAGAATTTCTGCTCTTTACCATTTAAATATACCGTATCAATAAGATCAGAGCCAAAAGAATAAGAGAAAAAATCAACAGTAGGTATGGGTTTGGTGATAAAAATATTGGCGAATTTACCGGGACAGATACTTCCGTAATAATCACTCAGCCCCATAGCATAAGCGGAATTTATTGTCACAGCATTTAATGCTTCTTCGGGTAGCATTTTGTAGTTAATACAAGCCATAGACATAATAAGTTTCATGTTTCCCGAGGGAGATGAACCCGGATTATAATCAGACGCCATAGCGACAGGCAATCCTGCTTCAATCATTTTGCGGACAGGCGCCAGAGGCATGTTTAAAAAGAACGCGGCACCCGGCAATACAGTAGGCATGGTATCACTTTCGAGCAAAGCGGCAATTTCCTCGTCGCCAGTATATTCAATATGATCAACCGACAATGCATTGTACGAAATTCCAGTTTGAATTCCTCCGGAAGGGGCCAGTTCGTTGGCATGAATCTTACCCCGTAGTCCATGCTTCATTCCTGCCATAAGTATACGGGCAGTCTGGTCGGGTGTAAAAAAACCCTTATCGCAAAAGACGTCCACAAAATCGGCAAGTTCTTCAGCTGCCACTAAGGGAATCATCTCATTGATAATTATGTCTACATATTCGTCAGGGTTTTCACGAAACTCCATGGGAATGGAGTGTGCTCCTAAGAAAGTAGCCATAATCCGTATGTCAAAATTTTCTTTGAGACGTTTGATAACTCTCAACATTTTCAGCTCGTTATCGGTATCCAGACCGTATCCGCTTTTTATTTCCACAGCACCGGTTCCCATTCGGATAATCTCTTTCAGTCTTTCAGCAGATTGTTCGTACAAGTCATCTTCCGAAGTCAGATTCATTAGTTTGGCTGAATTGAGAATACCCCCGCCTCTTTGGGCAATTTCTTCGTAAGTAAGCCCTTTGATTTTATCGACAAATTCTTTCTCCCGGCTCCCGGCATATACGAGATGTGTGTGTGAGTCGCAGAAACAAGGGAAGACCATTCTTCCACTGGCATCGATAATGCTTTTACACATAATCTGATATCTGTCGCCCTTTTCGCCCAACTTTTTCATGGGACCAAAATCTATTATCCGGCCCCCCTCGACATACAAAAAAGCATCTTTAATTGTCTTTACTTTAGACATCTGGCTTCCGGCCACCCATGCATGGGGCTTATCCTCTACCTGGACAAGTTCTTTGATGTTGATAATCAGAAAATTCATACAAAGTTATTTTGAAGTCAAAAGTAAATAAAACATTTTGACAAAAAAATATAGAAGATAAATTTCCAAATTAAAAAAAAGGAAATCGATTAAAGTGAACTGGTAAAGGCTATTCCACGATCAGTTTTCCGCGATAAATCCTGTCGGCTTTTAGTTCAACGAAATAAATGCCGGGTTTAAGGTCTCCCCTCAAAATGTTAATCTGGGCTGTTTCGTCGGGGGACGAACCAGAGAGATGAGAGGTGAGGGGTTCAGAGCGGACAACTTTTCCGGTAATATCCATAATTTTTAACTGGCTATTAGCCTTTAGCCATTGGCCATTGGCAATGTCCCAGTTTGGTATTTCTAGGGTAGCTGAAGTGGTCATGGGGTTGGGAGAAATAGTAATGGTGCCTGCAGAAAATCTATTATCTTCGATACCAATAAAGTCGGTATTATCTTTTTTGTTGGAGAATGATATCATATCCGACTTACCTGTATTACAACCTCCGGTTTTCATTACACCAACGATATAGTAATAAACCGAAAAAACATTGTTGTCGTTGTAACTGGTCTGTGTGCCGGGAATGCTGGCAAGAAAAGTCATGTTGGTAGGTGAAGTTCCACGATAAATATAATAGAGCGATGGAACAAAATTTCCACTCTCGTCCGAATAGGATGTCCAACTTAATCCCATGGTGCTTCCAAAGGCAGCAATCGTAAGATTCATGGTATTGTGATAATAACTTTTTTCAGATTCGTTTCCGCACGTATCAATCACAGAAATTTTATAGCGATTAGCGTATGATTCGGGCTGACTATTAGCATCTGTATATTCTGCCGGATTAGTGAACGACACATACCCTATTCCGCTGTATACATTCGTAGCAACTTCCTTATACACATTATATCCTAAAATTCCCTGTGCGGGCGTTTTCTCCCACATAATTTTATTTTTCCAGGATAAAGTATCTACCGTTACAAGGCAAATTTCTTCGTCAGCGAATGGCAGTCTGACTTCAACAATAGTACTATCGCTAATAGCGCAGTTATTTGCATCTGTGACTATTACGACATATTGAGTGGTCGTATCGGGAGTAGCAATCACGTTTGGAGCATTCGAAGAATTAAGCGAAGAAGCAGGGTTCCAAGAATATGTAAGGGTGCCGGATTCTGTGGGGTTATTTGATGAAGCTGTAACAGAAAGCGAAGTACTCAAGTCGAGACATATAGCTTGTGTTTGAGTAATATCGGTTGACAATTCTATAATATTGACCTGCGTATTTGCAGTTGTTATACTGTTGCAGGCATTAGATACTTCGCATACATAAATCCCCTGATGTGAAAGATCTGAAACAGGCACTTGATATTGCTCCGTTCCTCCCATAGGAACTATATTTCCATTTTGAGTCCACTCATAGGTCATTGGATTTGAACCACTCACACCAACTTGCAGATCGAATCCACTTCCAATGCAAACATTTAGTTTGGATGGTGGTTGTGAATTCAGCGTAAGGGGTGTTTGGGAAGTCACATTCAAATTAGTAAAAACCTGACATCCATTCTCATCAATTACATTAATGGAATAGCCAATGTCAGTCATTGGCTGAGCTGTGGGATTTGGGATATTTGCACTACTCAATCCATCATTAGGCGTCCAGTTATAGGTCAGCACTCCAGATTCCGACGGATAATTACTGGAAGCATTCACCTGAAGCTGGACTGGACTACTGTTACAAAAAGAGGTATCACTTCCGGCATCGGCAGATATCTCTATCACATGTAAAGTTATCGGAACCGTATTCGTACTTCCGCAGGAATTTGTCAGCACACAAGTATAAGCCCCATCGTTTGAGGACTGTAGCGGGTTAATTTCACATATATCTGATGTAGCTCCTACAATCTCATTGCCATCTAAATACCATTGATATTGTATGGGTGTAGTACCATTTGCCTGTACTCCAAGCTGAAAGTTCTGACCGAGACAACCAGCGGTGTCTGGCGTATGAAAAACCAGAACGGGAGAAGTATTAACGGTAAGATTGATTGTAATAATACTATCGCATCCTTGGGCATTCACAAAATATTGGTGATATGTTCCCGAGGAGGTATAATCAACGCCATTCAGCGAATAAATATCGCAAACAGTTTCGTTAATAGTATGGGTAGTATTGACACATTGTCCCAGTTTTAAAACAAAGGCATCAACCTGTCCTGCTGAAGTAATATTATGAACTTGATAGCCCGGATCAAAATCTACTGTATATTGAAAATATCCTGCTGCATAGACATTCCCAGCAAGATCTACATTCACAGAAAGACAATAGTCGTTTTCTCCAGTACTTCCCATAGCTTTTGCCCAAATATAGTTTCCTGAGGCATCATATTTTGCGATAAAAATATCATTTCCTACACTTGTAATATAAGCAGGATTTGAGCTCGGATCAAAATCGACCGACCAATTAAAAACACCTCCCAAATAAACAAAACCAAATTGATCAGTCGTTACAGTATATCCTCCTTGCTGAGCACTGAATCCACCTGATCCAAAACGATTTGCCCAAACAAAATCTCCATTATTATCCAATTTTACCAAATAAATATCTGCACTACCAGCTGAAGTCAGTTCATAAGTTGCAGCCCCGGGGTCAAAGTCAATATTATATTGAAAATATCCTGTGGTATATACATTTCCCGACAAGTCGACAGTAATTGCATTACCAACAGTAGTAGATGAACCTGAAAATTGTTTTGCCCAGGCAAAACTACCATCTGCATAAAGTTTAGCGACAAAGGTATGACCATCATCAGAAGTCAAATTAAAAACAGCAGGACCTGGATCAAAATCAGGGGTCTCCGAAAAAACAGCCGTAAGGTAAACATTTCCGGATGCATCATTTGTACTCCTGAGAATCCCGTCGGTAGAACTCCCGGGCATTCTTTTCGCCCATACAAAATCTCCATTAAGAGCTAATTTGAGGATAAAAATTGTTTCGGATAATGTATTGGCAAAAATAAACTCGGAACTACCCGGATCAAAGTCATTACCTCCATTAAAAGTTCCACTGATAATAATGTTTCCGTTAGGATCAAATGAAATAGATTCACCTTTTGATGAGGGAATTCCGGGAAAACCCATATCGGGCAAAATATGCTTTACCCAAACAAGATCTCCAGCAATATCTAATTTACAAATAAAGGCATTTTCTGCACTATTGGGAGAGGTTAATTCTACAACACCTGTTCCGGGATCAAAATCTGCCGTTCCTTTAAAATTACCTGTAAAATATATGTTCCCGGATGCATCCACCGTAACAGATTTACAATAATCATTATCTATACCGCCAAATTGTTTTGCCCATAAAAAATCCCCATCAGAATCAAGCTTAACCACAAATACATCGCGAATACCATAGGAAGTCATTTCAAAAACACCAGTACCCGGGTCAAAATCTGCAGTACCACGAAATTCACCAGTAATAATTACATTTCCGTTGGCATCTACGGCTGATGAATAAGCATAATCATAACTTATTCCACCAAGATTACTTGCCCATTCCAATGAAGTTGAGGGCTGGGCAGTTAAAGCAAAAACGCTAAGGCTTATCGCACTGAATAGCATTGCAATACGTCTCATAATCACATGTATTATTGTTTATAATCAACAAATATACGAATAATCAATTATCAGACAAATAATTGTGAAA
Source organism: Bacteroidetes bacterium HGW-Bacteroidetes-21 (assembly GCA_002840935.1). Classification (GTDB taxonomy): domain Bacteria; phylum Bacteroidota; class Bacteroidia; order Bacteroidales; family GWA2-32-17. The sequence continues at coordinate 32,305 of PHDH01000008.1, forward strand.
CGAAATTCTAAAAAACAGCTTAAATGTTATTCCTATTCTTTACAAATTTTTAAAGTCGAAACAATACAAAATGTGTTATTCCACTACCAGTTTCCCGCGATAAATCCTGTCAGCTTGAAGTTCGACGAAATAAATTCCGGACTTAAGGTCTCCCCTCAAAATCTTTATCCGGGCTGGTTCGTCGGGGGACGAACCAGAAAGGTGAGAGGAGAGAGGTTCGGTGCGGATGACTTTGCCAGTTACATCAGTAATGCGGATTGCGGATTGATTGATTGCGGATTGCGGATTGCGAATTGAAGATTGTAGATTGGGGATGGTAAGTGTGGTAAAGTCAGTCATGGGGTTGGGGGAAATGAGGATGGTTCCCGTTGAAAAACTCAAATTTTCAGCACTAACTAAACTACTATTGTCTTTCTGGTTCGAGAAGGCCCAAACAACTGATTTGCCGCCATTGCAACCGTCTTCACGTTTAACGCCAATTTTATAATAATAGATGTCGAAAACATTCATGTCGTTATAACTGCCCAGACCTCCAGATACAGAATCAATTATTGACATAGCAGATGGGCTTGAACCACGGTAAATATAAAACCATAAGGGAACAAATGTGCCACTTTCTTCAACATAATCGTTCCACTGCAGCCCCATTGTACTTCCTGTTGAAGAAAGGGTAAGATTAATGGTTTTATGCGAATAGCTCATTTGCGATTCGTTGCCGCAGGTATCGAGACAGGTGATTTTATATCTATTGGCATAGGATTGTGGCTGCGAAAAGATATCAATGAACTCGCCAGGTTGTGTTGCTAACACATTTCCAACGTTCGTAAAATCGTTGGCACCTGTTTCTTTGTAGATCAGATAATACTGAGTTCCCACTCCGTCGGTCTTTTCCCACGTCACCTTGTTTCGACCTGTTGTTTCATCAACTGTAACAAGACATATTTCTTCCTCTTCAAAAGGTATGCCCACCGTTACCGGCACAGTAAATGTTGTTGAACAACCAATCTGATCGGTTATCAGCACCGAATAAGAAGTTGAAACAACCGGGTTAGCCATAGGATTATTTATTATTGCTGAAGATAAGCCTGTTGCAGGAGTCCATGCATAAGTAAATGCTCCGGAAACAGAAGGCTGATTACTGACGCACACAAGATTTATTGGAATACTACTGCCTCTGCATATTCTCATGTCAGTCTCAAAAGTAGCCGAATGCTCAATAACTTTTAATTCGGCGGGAGTACTGGTAATACTTCTGCATGTATTACCGGCGACACAGGTGTATATTCCATTATCCGAAGGCTGGGCATTTAAGATCGTATAAACAATATCTGTTGCGCCATTAATGATATTCCCATCTTTGTACCATTGTACTTCGAAAAGAGGAGTCCCTGATAAAATAACTGAAAAGGTGACATCATCGCCTATACATCTGTTTTGTGTAAGTGGTTGTGATGCGAATTGCACAGTATAATAGAGATTGGGAGCAAATACAGTGGAATATATTATCTTTGAAGAACTGTTAAAAACACGTACACAACGCACATCGACCCAAGTGTATGACTTTGGATATGTATATGACTCTCCTATTGAATTAAACATCCAGACAGATGTTGCATCATATTCTGTAGAAGACCAGTAAGAATCATAAAAGCCACCCACAATAGCTTTGTAATTGTAAAGTTCCTGTAACTGACTACTTGCAGGAAGAAACCAATCGGAATAATGCTGGTAATTCAGGTCGGCACACATACTGGCAGGAATTGGTCTGTCGCTACATCCCGAAACGATATCTGTTGTATTTACCAGTCCGTCAGTAAAACTGGCTGCACCAGGAATGTCCGTATTATTGCATCCCCAAGCGATTCCTGATGATTGATCTATATCAGAAGCAACCTGCCCGCCTCCGGAACCATCTTTATTGTAGACATAACCTCCCTGATACCAGTCGCCCATCTGTAACTGGGAATAGTCATCTACTATTTTATGCCTGATAATACTGCTGTAGAAAGGGGCATGAGGCAAACAGTCATTGTCGGTAATTCTTGCACGGTAATATTTTAAGTTGCCCGCAACAGGAGTTGTAATAAACCTCTCAACACTATGTGTAAAACCGTTAATGTCCGACCAGTTAATACTGTCAGTACTTTCCTGCCACTGAACCAGCCCTGTTGCACCATTAACACGAAGTTCAACAGTATCTCCCACAATAACTGTCTGTCGGTGCATCACAGGAAAATTGTATGTAAGATTGACATTGTCTATTGATGCAGGCGGATTGTATATTCCCCATTCATTTACATTTTCCCACGAAAATACAAGATATTGAGACGTACCCTCGAAATTTGCATTTAGTTGAATCTGTTCGGTCTGCCACTCAATGGGAGAAACACCATACTGTGAATATGACCAGGAGCCAATTCTGTATGCCACATCGATAGGAGTTCCGGCATTAATTGCTAGCGAAGTTGGGACTAAAAATACATTCAGCCTGTGATAACCATTCATACCCTGACATCTCCAGTTAAAGGAAAGTTTTAAATCGGGATATCCTGCAGGGAAATTTACGAGTGTGTATATATGCGAATACTGATCTGTTGCATCGCTGTATACATTACTGTACCCATTGCTTGAAATATAGGCTCCTTTCCCTGTTCCGTTTGCACCCGCAGCACCCAGATACCATTTATTCACATTATCATTTGCAACTGTCCAGCCATTGGCTGTAAATGTGTTTCCTGTTTCAAAACTTCCGTCGAACTGTGCAAATGCATTATTACAAATCAATAAAACCGTAATTATGATCAAAGAAAAAGTTCTCATGTACATTTTTTTTATTCAACAATTAATTTTGCTCTGTATAACCTGTTAGTCTGGAGTTCGACGAAGTATATGCCGGGTTTAAGATTGCCCCTCAAAAGCTTTATACGGGCTGGTTCGTCGGGAATACTTCGCGAAGCTTCGTATTCTGAAAGGGACGAACCAGAGAGCATGGGGGTGAGGGGTTCGGTGCGGACTACTTTACCAGTCACATCTATTATTTTTATTGCGGATTGCGGATTGCTGGATTGCGGATTGGAGATTGCGGATTGGAGATTGGGAATGGTGAGTGTGGCAAAATCTGTCATTGGGTTGGGCGAGATAAGAATGGTCCCTGTGGCATATTCATTAGAACTGATATTTACGAGAGTGGCGTTGTCTTTTTTGTTACTATAAGCTATATACTCGTCTATTCCGCTGGTATTGCAACCGCCTGCTTTTTTAACACCAATCATATAATAATAGACATCAAAGACATTTACATCGTTGTAGCTGTTAAGGGTTCCTGGTACGGAATCATAAAGTGTAAGATTAACTGGACTTGTACCACGATAGATATAATAACGGTAAGGAGTGAAGTTCCCGCTTTCATCCACATAGTCATCCCACAGCAATCCCATGGTACTTCCTGCGCTTCCTATAACAAGATTTACGGTTTTGTGATAATAACTCATTTCCGACTGGTTATTACATGTATCAATTACAGAAATTCTGTACTTATCACCATGAACCTCTGGCTGCGAAAAATAATCTATAAATTCACCGTTTTCAGTGGCATCAAGAGCCACCAATATATCATATACATTGGTCGTTGTTGTTTCTTTATATAAAACGTAAGATGAGATACCTTGCCCTGATGTTTTTTCGTACATAATTTTGTTTTTTCCTGTCTCAGGATCAACAGAAACCAGGCAAAGTTCCTGATTCGACCACGGTTCTCTCACTACTACTATCATTTCATCACTTGCTGTACAGGATAAATACTGGTCAATAGCGTGAACGGTATATGTGGTCGTTAAATCTGCATTGACAGATGTTGTAGCTTGATTCTGCTCATTCAATCCTATTGCCGGCGTCCAGTAATAAGAAAAAGTCCCGGATTCAGCAGGATAATTACTTTGGGCGACAGCAGATAGAACTGCACTTTGTCCCAGGCAAACAGTAGTATCTATATTTGCAGTAACCGAAACCTGAATTACTTTTAACTGTGCCTGAACACTCGAAATAGTCCGACACAGATTTGAAACATCACACGTGTATAAGCCATCGTCATTCAAAGTCAATCCAGGAACCGAAAGGTCTGGCAGATTAGCACCCAAAATATCAGTCCCGTCTTTTTTCCATTGATAAGTAAAAGGACCTGTACCAGAAGCCTGTACAGAAAATGAAACATCAGATCCCATACATTTTACCTGAGGCAGAGGTTGTGACACGATGGTAGAAGTTACAGGATTTGACGTAACTGTTGCAGAAGAATATACATGTCTCAGCATGTCATTTGGCGTAAAGGATCGGACACATCTGAAAACACAGTTTACATCTTTTTTAACAGGCGAGGATCCTGATGCCCCCCAGCTGGAAGTAAGAATATAATATGCACTATCGTTGTCATATTGGGTTGATGTAAGATAAAAACCAAAGTCTTCGAACCCTCCAATAATTTCTCTTTTGTAAATGAACTGAAAAGCCTGGTTATGTGATGGCAGATACCAGTCGTCGTATCCTTCTGCTTCGAATGTGCTTGCATAATATGCTGCAGTATAGTCACCGCAATAATATATTATGTTCTCTGTATTGGTTTGCCCGTCTGAATAGCTATTTGTACCTGGAAGAGAGAACCCGCGACATCCCCATCTTGCATATATTGGATAGTCGGCAAGGTATGCTATCCATCCCGATCCGGCAGGTATTCCTATAGAACTTGATCCGTTTAGATAAACAATACCACCACGAAAGTAATCGCCTTCAATAAGGTCAGCAGTAGTTTCACGAACGATATGACTTATAACACTGCTGTACCATGGAGATGCATTCGGACAAAGCGGCTCTGAGACTGCTGCTCTATAGTACTTTTTACCTGTTGCACTTGCACTAGAAATAACAGTTACATTGCTGCCGGTAGCTGAAGAAATATCTGACCAATTCAAACTATCAGTACTTTCCTGCCACTGAATGTTTCCGATAGCACCTGTCACGCTTAAATAAGCCGTATCACCAACCACAACCGTTGGAATTCTGTTCTGAGCAGAAAGAGAAAATATAGCAAAAAAAGCAATGGAAAAAAGTTGAAAGTATTTCATTTTATTGATTGGTTGAAAATTCATAATAAGGCAATGTTTGTATTGATTTACTCTACAATTAGTTTCCCGCGATATACTCTATCGGCATTAATTTCCACGAAGTAAATGCCGGATTTAAGATCGCCCCTCAATAGCTTAATCTGGGCTGGTTCGTCCCTTTCAGAATACGAAGCTTCGCGAAGTATTCCCGACGAACCAGAGAAGTATGAGGAGAGGGGTTCTATGCGTACGAGTTTACCAGTGACGTCGAAAATTCGGATTGCGGATTGCGGATTGTAGATTGGGGATTGTAGATTGGGGATAGAGAGGGTGGTTGAAGTAGACATGGGGTTTGGAAAAATTTCGATAGTTCCGGATAACATAAGATTGGAATACATTCCGACAAAAGCGGCATTGTCTTTTTTATTGCTGAACGAAACGGTATCAATAACGCCGTTAATCTCGCAGCCATCGGCTTTTTTTACACCAATCATATAATAATAGGAATCGAAAACATTAATGTCGTTGTAACTCAAAGTTGATCCATTTACTGTTGCCAAAAGGGACATATTTGCTGGGCTTGTTCCGCGATATATAAAATAACTGGAAGGCACAAAACTGCCACTTGCATCAATATAAGCGGTCCAGTTGAGTCCCATGGTACTTGCATTGGCCGAGAGAACGAGATTCACAGTTTTGTGATAAGGACTAAGTGCCGACAAGTTATCGCAGGTGTCGACCACCATTATCTTATAACGATCGGCGTGTACTTCCGGAACCGAATTCACATCGGTAAATTCGCCGGGCAGTGAAGCGTCAACTTCTCCTATTTCGACAAAATTATTCGTGCCACTTTCTTTGAATATTTTGAATTTTTTTATTCCCACATTAAGGACTTTTTCCCACATCACTTTGTTTTTACCTGTGAGTGTGTCAACCGTTACAAGGCAAAGCTGCTGGTTCTGGTATGGAGTTCCAACAGTAATATAAATATTATCAGAAACTGAACAGCCAATGTTATCGGTTACTATTACAGAATAATTATGCGAATAGGAAGGGTTGGCTACCGGATTTGCGATAATGGAAGAAGACAATGAGTCGGATGGCGACCACAAAAAAGACAAATTGCCCGATTCCGCGACATGATTTGTATTTGCTAATGCATTCAGTGACATTCCTTCGCCCAAACAAATACGGTCATCTGCGCCGGCATCAATAGTTAGCTGAATAACTTTTAATTCGGCGTTGACCGTTGAAATTGTATTACAAGCATTGGATATCTGACAGGTATATATTCCTTCGTCGGATAATTCTGCATTACTTATTGAAAATAAGGCCTCATTTGCACCTGTAATGTCATCGCCATCTTTTTTCCATTGAAAAACCGGCGAAGTGCCCTGAACCGTAACTTCAAAATTCACCTCCGAATCGATACATTTATTCAATGAATTTGTCTGAGACAACAAACTTACAGGAGTATTAGAAGTTAATGTCACAGTATCTCTATCCCAGCAATTAAGGCCATCTCTGACAGTCAAAACATAGGTTTGGTCTGCCATTGGTTGAGCTGTAGTACCGGCAATGTATTGATCACTTAAACCAGTAGCTGGTGTCCATTCGTACGAAAGAGTTCCCGAAACAGAAGGATTGTTGGTCATTCCTGCTCCTGTTAACTGAACAGGATTATCATTGCAAAAAACTATGTCACTACCTGCGTCAGCGTTTATCTCGACAACATTCAGCGTTGCACTGTTTGAAGTTACTGTCGTGCAAAGGTTGGTAATATCGCAAGTGTATACGCCCTGCTTGCTTACATCGGTATTTGTAAGATTATACCAACTGTAGGTAGCACCAGTAATGGGCACACCGTCTTTTTTCCATTGATGGCTGATACTTGTCCCGAATGCTGTGGCAGAAAAACTGACAGAACTTCCTTTACAGATGTTTTTGGATACAGGTTGTGTAATCATAGTAACAGATTCAGGCTGAAAGGGAACTGTTACTGTCGAAGCTGTGGTAGCAACAGGGCCTGATGCCGTAAAAGCTCTGATAGCACGAACATAATCAGATGCACCTAAATAGGACATTGAAGCATATCCTCCAGAAGTTGAAAGAACGCCAATTTTTACATAAGAGCTATTATTCCAAGTATCATATCCAGTAGTGCTAGAAAAATAACAATTAGTAATTCCACCGGAAGTCTGAACTGGCGGGAAATTGCCAATAATATTCTTATTATTCAACATTAATACAAGCTGATCGATGGCAGGTAAAAACCAATCGGAATAACCCAAGTGGACTAAATCATTACATAAACTAGCAGCAATGGGGCGTTCACTACAAGCGTTAACAATTGCAGTCGTATTTGCTTGCCCATTTGAAGTTGAGACAGCTCCGGGGTTGTATCCGGCAGACTCGCAACCAAATACGCCATACACTGCCTGATCTTCCGTGGGAGCAATTAAACCATTGCCACTACCATCGACCGAAAAAACGACACCTCCACGATACCAATCACCCACCTGAACTTGTGATGATGTTGAAACAATTCTATAGCGAACAACGGTGCTATACCACGATGAGTTTTGACAAATAGTTGCATTTGTAATGACGGCTCTGAAATACCGATTTCCCGAAGGAGATGCCACTGCATTAAGTGTATAGGGCGAAGTTGTAGCTCCTGCAATATTGGTCCAATTAAGACTGTCGGTACTCTCTTGCCATTGTATCGTTCCATTGGCCCCTGTAACATTGAGCTCAATTGCATTCCCTACATGAACAGCATATATATAGGACTGTGATTTCAATCCCAAAGGGAATAACAGACAGGAAAAACATAGAAGTAGGAAAAAAAATGATTTCATTTGATATTTCTAATTATTAAATTATAAATATGCCACATATGGCACACAACGTAACATTAAATAAATGTTCCACAAATATATAATTACCAACGCAGATAAAAATCAATATTTGTCATATTACTTTGAACTTAACAAAGTATGTGACAAAAAGATGTCTTTTAATGACCAAACGCCTTATTTATAACACAAACAAAAATTAGAATAGCCTGAACAAATATCACTATGAGCTTATGAAAAGAAAGCTGCGCTAAGAGATATTACTGATTATCAATATTTCATTCCGCTATATTGGGCATTCTCATTCAGAGAAATGAGGAAGCAACACATCAATAGACTATTCCGTTTTAAAACTTAAACGAATATCCCAGCCCGAGCACAAAATCTTTGCGTAGGTTTTTAGTATTGTATTCAGACTGTATCATATAAAAAACATCCAAACTACTGGCGTTATTTAACGAATAATCTATACCTGCTGAATAGCGAACCTTGTCTATGTATGTAGCCGTTCCAGAAAACAGGGGATTATAGATTTCTCCTGAGATATAGGGAGAATAAACTTTGTCCAGATCGAGTTTACAAGTTGCTTTTGTACGTATATAATTCTCAGGGATGTATCCGTTTTCAGAAGTAAAAACATCCTCGTACTGATGCTGCATTCTCACTCGACCAGTAAAAACAAGAGGCTTCACCTTTTCACGTATAGTCAAGTCAATATAGAAACGATGACGGGATGAATAATAATCCGCCACCTCTCTTTTATTTACAAAGCGATAATTTCCAGAAATACGGAAATTTTTGTTGAATTTATAATTGAGTCCAAAATCAGTAATAACGGTGCCCAGTTCAGTATAATTTTCGTAGAGTCTTAGTTCTTCACTCAAATTCAGAGACCATGCCTGGGTTAATTTTTTCTCGATGTTAACCGAAGCCCATAATCCGGCATCGTTCACCTGAGCATGCAGCCCGGTGAAAGCAAATAATACGAGGATATATAGTGGCCAAAGCCTATTCATAGTAATATATCTTTACGTTGGCTGTATCTTTCAAAAAATCAATTTTATTGATAACAATTCTGTGAATATTAAGACCTGTACGATTTTTCAGATCGGCGATCAGCGCAGGGTGATTTTCAGGTTTAATCATTTCAATATTCTCATACTGAATATTCTTAACAAGCTCTCTTTTAATTAGCACATTCCCATCTAGAATAAAAGTGCATATAATAATTATTCCCGTTAATATCCCCAGTTCGTAAAACTGCATCTGAATGGCAGACAACAATCCC